>CAYXKC010000005.1:0-43426 GCA_964465295.1 uncultured Methanomicrobiaceae archaeon
ACGCACGACCTCCCGGTTATCAGCCGGGTGCACCACCGACTATGCTACGGGCCCCTGTTAGTGCCTAAATAAATTGTTTTCATTGGTTTTTATAGGTTGTGGATTTGGGTTGAAAACTATCTTCTCTGAAATGAATATTGTAGCAAAAATGATTATGAATATTTCAATTAAAAATAGATATTTTTTTAAATATTAATGTTTGAAAAGTTCTTTAGTATGGGTTTTTTGGATAAACTTGGAAGGACAATCCAGATCTGGATCTCAGATGATGAAGAAGATGAGGTCACTGCAGAATCCAATATTGACCTGAATAAAGAAAAAGGTGACAAATTCGAGCGATATGTTGTTGAAATTTTCAGGCAACAAAAAAAGTTTTTTGATATTATTGACTGGACTTCGGATAACTGTAATAAGCGAAAAGGACTGTATGTTGAATCCGATAAAAATCCTGACCTGAGATTAAGATACAAATGGAAAGGAAAAGATGAGCAGTTTGCAGTGGAATGTAAATACAGATCCTATCTCTATCGAAATAAAAAATTTAATAACCAGTATATGCTGAACTGGACATATCCGGCGAAGATAAAACAATATAATGAATATTCACGAAAAAATAAGATTCCTGTATTCATAGTAGTCGGCCTTGGTGGTGAACCAGACAATCCCGAAGGTTTATTCTGCATTCCGCTTGAGGAAGCGAAATACCCTAATCTCTTTACAAATGTTTTGGAAAAATATGAAGGTAATACTGAAAATCCCTCTTTTTTCTGGAAAGGGAAAGAAAAATCTCTCAAAATCAAATAATCTTTTTTTAGAGTGAACATTCAAAACCCATCAACACCTTAAAAGCCATCCGGCTACATAATAATCAGACAGATATGGCTGTCAGATATATGCTTGGAAACGAGGCTATCGCCCATGCCTGCGTTGAGGCGAACCTCGATTTCGCGAGCGGCTACCCGGGGACTCCCTCATCCGAGGTTGTCGATACTTTAAGACGGCAGAAAGTCCGCGATTTCTATATCGAATGGTCCGTTAACGAGAAGGTTGCGCTTGAGAACGCGCTCGGTGCGGCCTGGTCCGGGGTCAGATCGCTTGTGACGATGAAGCACGTCGGACTTAATGTCGCCGCCGACCCGCTGATGACAAGTGCCTATACCGGAGTAACCGGGGGCATGGTAATACTCTCTGCCGACGACCCGTATGCACATAGTTCTCAGAACGAGCAGGACTCAAGAGTCTATGCGCATTTCGCGAGAATACCCTGTCTCAACCCGGCCGGGGTGCAGGAGGCCCATGATATGATGGCCGCAGCATTCCCTCTCTCGGAAGAGTTCGGACTTCCGGTGCTCTTCAGGCCGACTACTAGGATATGCCACTCGAAGAGCGATGTCGAGCTCGGCGAACCTGGAACAGAGCATAGGAAGGGAAATTTCGTAAAGGACCCAAAGCAGTATGTCGTAATCCCGGCACATACACGCATACTTCATAAAAAGCTCAACGAAAAGCAGGGTGCGCTTGCAAAACGGCTCGTCGAACTCGGTTTCAACCATTATGAGATCAGGGGAAAGACCGGGATTGTAACCAGCGGAATCGCGTATGAGTACGTAAAGGAGATCGTGCCGGACGATGTATCGGTCGCAAAGATCGGTGCATATCCGATAGACGAGGAATGGCTCGCCGGGTTTGTATCCGGGCATGGTGAGATACTTGTCGTTGAGGAGTGCGCACCGGTCGTCGAGGAGGTTGTGCGGCAGATAGCATGCAATACTGTGATACACGGGAAGAAGGACGGCTGTGTTCCGTACGAAGGAGAGCTCGATCCTGCATCGACAGCCGCAGCGTTTGAGAAGGCCGGAATACCGCATAAGGGGGATTATCCAAAGAACTCTCCTGCCGAAGGTCTTCCGCCCCGCCCGCCGATCCTCTGTGCCGGATGCGGTCACAGAGCCACGTTCTATGCGATGAAGAAGATATTCGGGAAGAATGGAATATATCCCTCCGACATCGGTTGCTACACCCTTGGTCTCCAGCTCGGTGCCGTGGACACCACGATATGCATGGGGGCGTCAATAACAGTCGGCAGCGGTATTGCACAGTCCGGCGATGAAAATCCCGTAGTCTGTACTATCGGCGATTCAACATTTCTCCATACGGGAATACAGGGCCTTATAAACGCGGCGTATAACAATGCCAATATGACGGTCGTAATCCTCGACAACCGGATCACCGCCATGACCGGCCACCAGCCCAACCCCAATACAGGTGTAACGGCCATGGGAGTTTCGTCCCCTTCGATCTCGCTCGAGGCCCTCTGCAGGTCATGCGGCGTTTCATTTGTAGAGACTATCGATCCGTACGACTATGTCGGAACCCTGGAGGCATTCAGGCGTGCAAAGGATGCCGGCGGTGTTAAAGTCATAATCTCCCGCCAGCCATGCGTTATCGATGCAATGCGCAGGGGAATCCGTAGAAAGAGATTCTTTGTTGATACGGATGCCTGCACCGGATGTGGAGTCTGTGTAAAATTCGGCTGCCCGGCGATAGAATTTATCGATGATAAAGCGTCGATCAATACTTTATGCTCCGGATGTGGTGTCTGTGCGGATATATGCCCGCAGGGTGCTATTAGGGCGGAGGTGAAGAGATGAGCGGAAGTTACGATCTTTTGATCGTCGGTGTGGGAGGACAGGGAACGATCCTAGCCTCGAATATTATCGGTGAAGCATGCCTTGAAGAAGGCAGGTTCGTCCGTTCAGCAGAGACGCACGGGATGTCACAGAGAGGAGGCTCGGTCGAGACCCATATCAGGATCGACGGCAGGTACGGCCCGCTGATCTCTCCGGGAACAGCCGATCTTATCATCTCCTTCGATCTACTCGAAGCTGTGAGGTACAGCCATTTCTTAAAGGACGGAGGGGTTATCGTATCCGGAAAGGAGATTATTGTTCCAACCTCGACCTTCCAGCAGGGTCTAAAGGTGCCTTCACGAAAATCCCTCGGGGAAATGCTATCGGGAAGGGAGGTTCATATAATCGATGCGGCCTCTGCAGCGGCAGAAGCCGGAAGCCCGCTTTCCCAGAATGTTGTCATGCTCGGCGCGGCATCGGGCCACCTGCCCCTTAAACGGGAATCGCTTTTAAAGGCGGTAACAAAACTGGTTCCTCACAAAACAGTTGAAATTAATTCCAAAGCCTTTGAGATCGGTGTCAGGGAAGGAAACAAATAGACTCTTTTTTCATTTTCGGGCAATTCTTTTTCCCCGCAACTTTAACAGCGATTGTTTTATATTAGTTCTAGCTCTAAAGGAAAATGGGAATGTCTGAGAGTATTATATTAAAAGGCGCCATTCTTTCGGCCGCAAGTATTGGTGTCGGGGGAATAGTGATCGCGGCAATGATAATGGACTACAGGTTTGATTTTTTCAATATTCTTCTGCCACTGATCTCGGTTCTTGTTGTAGCCGGAATAGTGATGATAATGTACGGTACATCTAAGATTAACAAAGAGACAAGTGAATAAGATGCCTCTTCGGGTATGCATCGCCCAGGCAGAACCAATCTGGGAGAATCCCTCTGAAAATCTTAAGAAAGCATCAAATTTTGCAGAGACTGCGGCATCGGAAGGTGCAGGAATTATCTGTTTTCCCGAACAGTTTGCAACAGGCTGGGATCCTGCATCATCCGTATTTGCAGAGGACGAGGACGGTTTAATCTGCTCTGCATACCGGGATATCGCCGTTGAATCAGGTATCGCTGTTCTGGGGAGTTACAGGGAGAAAACAGGCAATTTTCCGAAAAATACGACAATATTCTTTGATGACCGGGGCAGACTAGTCTCAAAATATTCGAAGATTCATCTCTTCTCCCCTGCAGGCGAGGACAGGCATTTCAGCCCGGGGGAGTCGCCTGCCACATTTGATTTCAGGGGAATTAAATTCGGGGTTGCGATTTGCTATGATCTTCGTTTCCCGGAATTATTCCTGAAATACAAAAAAAAGGGCGCCGGATGCGTACTGGTGCCTGCCGCATGGCCCTGCAGCAGGCTTTCGCACTGGGATCTCTTTCTGCGAACAAGAGCGATTGAAAACCGCATCTATACTGTCGGGATAAACACCACCGGAAGAACCCCGGTCGACGATTACTGTGGGGGTTCGATGGCGGTATCGCCTTTGGGGGAAATAATCGCAGGCCCCCTGAAAGGCGAGGGATTGATATATGCGGATATTGAATCCCCCTGCCCCGAACTTCCGGATTCACTTTCGGACCGCAGGGAAGATCTTTACAAGTCCTGGATGCAGGATCTTCCTGATCAAAAATAATGCGAGGGGACCAGCACGTATTCTACACGCTTCTGTCGGCAGTAATACTACTCTCTCCTGTATTATCTGTTGAAAATATCTTTTTACTCCTTATCTTCCTAATCGCGGTATTCATCGGTTCGCTGGCTCCTGATGCCGATTCTGCCGACTCTGCAATAATGCATGGTATTCCGGGAGGAGAGGGCGGGATAAGAATACTCCGGAGGCATACTGTACTCATTCTCCCCTTCTTCGGCTACCTTATACGTTATATGATATACTTCCCGCTCTCGGTCGTCCTGTGGATCTTCACGCTCGGAAGGGTAAAACCGAAGCACAGGGGAGTTTTACATTCTTTATCCGGGATAATTCTGATCTCCCTGGTAGTTACCGCATGTCTTGCCGGTGCACTTTACCTCCTCCGGGCGCAGGAATATTTCTTACCTGTTATCACATTCGGGTGCGGCATTTTTTTTGGTGCATTGATGCACCTGCTGGAGGATTCATGCACAAAGGGAGGTGTTTACTGGTTCTATCCCATCTCGGAAAAGAAACTTGGGGGGACAATGGTCTCCGGAAGCAGGAGATATCTAATCATAACTGCAATACTCGGGGCGGGTGCAGCTGCGGTCTATGTCAATGATTTTACAGACCTGTTCCCTCCTGAAATGCCATTTGCACCCCCGGTTGCAGTTCTCTTAACTTCCTGGGCAATAATTCTCCGGCTTGGCTGTTCGGAGTGGAGCTGATATTGTCCCGGTTGTCCGGAGGCGGCCTTATCCACTACATATAACATCTCAGGAGACAGAAATTTTTAATCATGTTTCGTCTTGTCTGTATAAACTGCGGTGCAGAATACAACCAGAACGAGGTAATTTACCGCTGTGGCAAGTGCGGACACCTTCTTGCTGTCGAGTATGATTTCGATACCATAGAGGTTTCGCGCCATGAATGGGACTCGCGCCCGCTCAGGCTCTGGCGCTACAGGGAGCTCCTGCCTGTTGAAAGGGAGCCCGTCACACTCCACGAAGGCGGAACCCCGCTCTATCACCTGAAGGCAATTGGAGAGGAACTCGGGTTAAAAGAACTCTATGCAAAGCACGAGGGAATGAACCCTTCAGGTTCGTTCAAGGATCGCGGGATGACGGTAGGCGTTTCTATGGCTCTTCAGCTCGGGATGAAGACTGTCGCCTGCGCAAGCACAGGGAACACCTCTGCAAGCCTTGCCCAGTATGCGGCAAAGGCCGGCATACCCTCGGTCGTTCTTCTTCCGGCGGGAAAGGTTGCCCTCGGAAAGGTCGCACAGGCGCTTATGCACGGTGCGAAGGTTATCGCCATTCGCGGCAACTTTGACAGGGCGCTCGAGATGGTTCACGATCTCTGCCTCAGCGAAGGCCTGTATCTCCTCAATTCAGTCAACCCCTACCGTCTTGAAGGACAGAAGACAATCGGTTTCGAGACAGTGGATCAGCTTGGCGGAGTCCCGGACAGGATTGTTCTCCCGGTAGGGAACGCCGGAAATATTTCTGCCGTCCACAAGGGCCTCGGTGAACTCATCCAGCTCGGCTTTATTGATTCGATGCCGATGATGACCGGAGTTCAGGCAGAGGGTTCAAGGCCGGTTGCGGATGCAATATCAAAGAAACTTCCCGAGGTTGTGCCCGAGAAGAATCCCGAGACGATCGCAACAGCAATAAGGATCGGCGCACCTGTGAACGCTGAAAAGGCCCTCCGTGCAATCAGGGAGACCGGGGGTACCGCACTCTCGGTAACAGACGATGAGATTCTTGCGATGCAGAGGGATCTTGCAAGGAAAGAGGGTATCGGTGTAGAGCCTGCATCAGCGGCATCCGTTGCGGGTATTAAAAAGATGGCCGAAGAGGGCCTCCTGGACAGGGACGAGAGAATAGTATGTGTAGTGACGGGGCACCTTTTAAAGGACCCGGAGACGGTGATAAAACAATGCGAGCCTCCGGTGGAGATCGACGCGGATCTCGAATCCCTTCTGTCTGTGCTGCGCTGATCCTTTTCGCAGCCCTTTTTTGTCCAGTATCAGCTCCTGATGCGGACTTCTACGTTGCGGAGAACGGCAGCAGCTTTTATGCCGTATTGGACATCCGCGATACTGCCGGATATGATTTTACAGAACCCGGGATGCTGGGTGAAAAAATCCCGGTCGAGGTTTCCAATATCACTCTTATCAATGAATCTGGCGGGAGTGTCGGATTTAAGATGGAAAGGCACTCAGTATCGTTTGAAAAGGGCAATTATACGATCGGATTCGACCAGGTTCTCGGCAACAATGACTTCAGGGTTCTGATGGACGATCCCTACAATATCACGCTCCATCTCCCCGGGAAGTACCATGTGAATAATCCTCTCCTGGGGATGATCTCGTCCGGGGGTTCGGCTGATGAAGACGGCAACCGGACAACTGTTTCCTGGACCCGGACGAAATATGCAGAAACGAGATTCTATGACGATTTTCAGGAGAAAATTCTCCTTGCATTCGGATCTTTCTGGATTGTCCTCGTCCTGATATTCCTTGTGCCTTATCTTCTGTCAGGGCGGAGAAAGGACTGATTATATCGTATTTTTATAAACCATATATTGATTTTAGGCTTAAGCTTTTAGATTATGCAATAATCCGGCGAAAAATCAGGTATTTTTCTGGTTTTATCACAGGTTTATGAGAGCCCTGCATAATCACTTCAGTTTAAGCGAAATAAAAAGAAGATCTACCTGGGAGGTTATTTCTTTCTGTAGATGTTCAGGCCGATCTTAATATCTTCGTTATCCGGGATTGAGATATTCCCTTCGGTCGAGGCGATTGTAATGGATTTCCCTGATTTCGATTCGCCGAAGTCTTTTGAGATATCTACTTTAATTGTCAGGATGTTACCCTGGAGATTCATATCAATGTTCTTCATGGATGAATATCTGTATTTTTTTTAATTAGAAGATTCTGTTATCTTTCCCGGGAAAAAGTGAATTTTTGTCAGTGATGATGACCTGAATGCCCGCCGGTCTCTTCCCATGGCTCGAGGCCGTTCTTTGTCCGGTAGTCGTTGATCGCCTTGTGGATTGCATCCTCTGCAAGCACAGAGCAGTGAAGTTTCTGCGGAGGGAGCCCCTCGAGTGCCTCTGCCACCGCCTTATTCGAGAGGTCCCATGCCTCCCTGACGGTCTTTCCCTTTATCATCTCGGTCGCCATGCTGCTCGAAGCGATAGCAGCCGCACATCCGAATGTCTGAAACTTCACGTCCTCAATGATGTCCTCTTTGATTTTGAGGTATATCTTCATGATATCTCCGCACTGCGGGTTCCCTACTTCGCCTGTTCCGTCTGCATCTTCTATCGTGCCCTGATTTCTCGGGTTCTCGAAGTGATCCATTACCTTGTCGCCGTACATCTCAATACTCCTTTAATTTTCATTCTACCATCAGTTCAGGCGGTGTTAGCGGGGAGATATTCCTGAGCTTCTGCACCACCCCGCGTATATTTTCCACCACATATTCAATATCCTCTTCGGTGGTGTTATGGCCGGGAGTTAGCCGCAGAGACCCGTGGACGATCTCGTGCGGAAGGCCGCATGCCATCAGGACATGGGATGGCTCGAGAGACTTCGAGCTGCATGCACTCCCCGTAGATGCGCAGATACCCCTGCGGTTCAGCATCAGCAGTATGGATTCCCCTTCGATATACTCAAAGACCACGTTGACGTTGTTGGGCAGGCGCAGCTCCGGGTGTCCGTTGAGGTGCGTCTTAGGTATCTTAAGAAGATTTTCAATAAGTCTGTCGCGAAGGCCGGCAATCCTCTTCGATTCTGTCTCCATCTCCGAGACGGCAAGTTCGAGTGCCTCGCCAAGCCCGACGATTCCGGGAACATTCTCAGTTCCCGCCCTCCTGTTTCTCTCCTGCGCGCCGCCGTGCATGAGTGGGTCTATCCTTGCTCTTTTCCCGATATACAGAGCCCCCGTCCCCTTCGGCCCCCTGAACTTATGCCCGGATATCGAGAGAAGATCGACATTCATCTCCTCTACGTCGATAGGTATGTGCCCTGCAGCCTGGACCGCATCGGTGTGGAACAAAACCCCCTTTTCACGAGTGATCTTTCCGATCGCGGCTATCGGCATGATCGTCCCGATCTCGTTGTTTGCCATCATTATAGAGACAAGGATTGTTTTTTCTGTGATTGCATTCCTGACGTCTTCCGGGTCGACCATCCCGTATTTGTCAACCGGGAGGTATGTAATCTCAAAACCCTGCTTCTCCAGCCATTCTGTTGTATGGAGGACGGCGTGATGCTCGACCCGGGAGGTAATGATGTGATTGCCCTTCTTCATGTTTGCAAAAGCAACCCCTTTAATCGCCCAGTTGTCGGCCTCAGTTCCTCCTGATGTGAAATAGATCTCCTTTGGGGATGCCCCGATTGCAGATGCGACCTGCGCCCTTGCCTTCTCCACCGCCCCTGCAGAATTCTTTGCGATGCTGTATAATGATGAGGGGTTTCCGAAATTTTCCGACATATAGGGCAGCATTGCATCCACGACCTCTTCTCGCGCAGGAGTCGTCGCCGCATTATCCATATAGATGAATCTCGTATCTCCGGTCATGTCATCCTTCTTTTATTTTTCTCAGAAATTCTCGATCCCAGAGAAAAAGAAATTATCCTATTGTATCCGGCCATTGGAAAAAAATATGGACAACCGGCAGCCAATAATATCAGTGTTGCTGTTGCCATGGATTCTTTCGATGAAAAAGCTGAAAAGCTGAAGGCTGTAGTTCGTTCTGCAGGCAGTCTTCTCGTATCATTCTCCGGGGGCGTGGACAGCGCGGTTCTTGCTGCCGTGGCAAAGGAAGTCCTCGCCGACCGTATGGTATGTGCAATTATCGATTCCCCCCTGATTCCCCGCTGCGAGCTGAAGGCAGCCCTTGAGCTTGTTGAATCGCTCTCAATTCCATGCCATGTCTTAATATCCGGGATAACCGGGAACGAAGCCTTCCTTCGAAATGACCGGGATCGCTGCTATATATGTAAGAAAGGGATGGCAGAAATCCTCCTTGCGGAGGCCGGGAGGCTGGGGCTTAAAAAGGTCGCCGACGGGAGCAATATATCCGATCTTTCAAAGTTCAGGCCGGGTTTCAGGGCGGCGGAGGAGGTTGGGATAATTCACCCTTTCATCGATGCAGGGATGGACAAGGAGGAGATCCGGAGGCTTGCCCGGGTTTACAGTCTTCCGGTCAGCGGGAAGCCATCCGCCTCCTGTCTTGCTTCGCGAATCCCTTATGGAACTCCAATCGGTATGGAGGCTCTCGGGCAGATTGAGGCATCGGAGGAGTTCGTCAGATCAATTGTTCACGGGCAGGTCCGTGTCAGGAAGCATGGCGATGTCGCCCGGATAGAGGTAGAACCCGGTGATTTTGAGTTATTGCTTGTTAAAAGTGCTGAAATTACATCATGCCTTAAAAAGAACGGATTCAGGTATGTAACTCTCGATCTCGACGGCTTTGTAAGCGGCAGTCTGGATTGAAGATACAGGGTCGGCCAATAGCGAATCCTGAAAACCGGGGGGATGTATCCCGGGCGTTGAACCCGGGTTATTGAAGAAATTTTCAATTATGCATCAAAAATCAGGCAAAACCTAATACTTGTAAGGTCCTAAGAATCTTTAGATTCAGGTTTGTGATGAGATGAGATGTATAAAGCGGATAGTGACTTTTCTTATTGGAATTGCCCTTGTTTTGGCCATCGCATCGCCGCCGGCTGCGGCAGTGCTCACCAATATCCAGAAGGGAGAAACCGTATTCCTTGGTGAACAGGGCCTTGTTCTTGCAGGAAATGTCTTTTACAGTTCGGGAGGTGTAACAGACGATCAGCTCGCTTATTTTGCGGGTGCTAATCCTGTTACCGACAGCCCGGAATATGTGTTAACGCCGACTAAGACGAGTTTTTTCGTATCTCCGGCAACATTCTCTGATCGAACGGGCCAGTGGCATTCCTACCCCAACGGATCAAAGAACGGCCACGTCGCGATAAATGTCATCCGGCCGTCACTTGATTTGAGGCTGTGGGCATTTCGCCCGGGAGGCGCGAGCTTTGATCTGACAAACGGCAAGATTGTCAAAGGCGAGGCTCTTGATTTCAGGATAGACTCAAACCTGTATCCAATCTTCCAGCGTACCGGGGTTTCTGCCGGAGACGATGGTGTTGATATAAAGGTGCAGAACCAGGTCGGTGCAACCCTTACTGCATTATACGACTGCACCGGGGCGGCGGTAAGCATTGTCAATGTTCACCCTGATGAACAGCAGTTCTTCCTCCCTGCAGGCGCGGTGGCATGTGTCTGGGATACCGGAAACGATCATTACAGGACCGGAAGCTATACAATCTGGGCCGAATGCAACGTAAACGGAATGAAGGACAACCTGGGTTCAATCCAGGGACAGACGGTGACCCCGTCCCTAAGTTCGTTAAAGTCGACGCCCACACCCACAACCGCTGCAGCAACAGCCTCACCTACAGAGGCTCCAACAAAGAAGCCTACGGCAAAACCGACGAAAAAACCGGAGGTTACCCCGACCACATCAACACCTGTTCAGACGCAGGCAGCACAGACAGCTTTAGTTGCCGTATCTCCGACCCCCACTGTCACGGCTTCATCCGGCCCGGCAGAACTGCCGCAGACCGGACTTTCACCGGGATTAATTGTGGTATCGGTTTTATTTGCCTCTGCAGTTGCGATAGCGGCGAAGAAAAAATAGATATTTATTCTCTTTTTGCAATAAGGAAGGCCGCACCGAGTGCGGTAACGATCACCGCCGGGGCAAGTGGTGCCTGCGGGTTTTGTCCTTCATCGATCATCTTCTGGGCATGGCGTTTTTTTGCCCAGATTATATTGTTGTAGGGATCGATCTCAAGAGCCGCATTACAGGCCTCAAGCACCTCTTCATATCTTTTCATCTTCTCGAGAGCATTTATCTTGTTGATATAGGCGTCTGTGCCTGAAGGTTCAAGCTCTATCGCCTTGTCAGACGCAGCTATCGATTCCTCGTATCTTTCGAGCATAATCAGGGCGGTTCCCTTATTTATATGGGCATTGATGTAATCCACATTGTCAGGGCCGAGATCGATTGCAGTCTGGGCTGCTTCAAGGGCCTCGTCATATCTTTCAAGTGCCAAAAGGACGTTTGATTTGCTGATCCATCCCCATGCCTGGTCGGGCCGCATCCCGGTAGCCTTGTCAGCGTATTCAAGGGCCTCTTCATACTCGCACATAATATACAGAATTCCGGCTTTGGTAGTGTATGCCAGTGTGAAGTTCTCCTCCATCTCAAGCGATGCGTTTATTGCAACAAGTGCTCCTTCATAGTCTCCCGCCTCGGCAAGTTCGATGGCCTGGTTGTAGAGTGCCAGATAATTTGAGTTCGAAACCTGAATCCCCGGCTCTCCATCCTCTGCACAGGCTGGAATAATCAGAAATGCCATTATCAGTATTACAGTCCCTGCAAGAATTGTGCTTTTCATTATTATCTCCGGTTGCGATTGTTCTTAATAAGGTTAAGAGTACGGGAAAAAAGGTGTTGCGGTCGGGGGATTTAATTTTTAGGTGTTATGTCTATGCCGTATTTTTCGGCGTTTTTATCCGCGATGGCCTGAATCTTTGCGATCTCTTTCAGGTTTGGTTCAGGTTTGAAGAGATGCCTGAACCTTTTCTGGGCCTTGAGATAATCATCGACAGGGATGCGTTTTACCTTCTTTGCCTTTGTGACAACACCTTCCTCCATCTCGAAGTTTACCCACAGTCCTGAGTTGATCGCGGCCTTTCCAATCTCCATTGTCTTTGCACCGTCAAAGCCCCATCCTGTGCAGCAGGGCGCATGCACCTGGATGTAGCAGGGCCCTTTGGTATTGATCGCCTTTTCGACCTTCTTCATAAGGTCGGTAGGGTATGCAATTGATGCGGTGGCAACGTATGGGGCGCCGTGTGCAGCAAGGATTGCAGGCATATCCTTCTTAGGCCTGCTGTTGCCGGTTGATTCCTTCCCGGCCGGGCTGGTGGTCGTAGAGGCGTCGTATGGCGTTGCACCCGATCTCTGGATACCGGTGTTCATGTAGGCTTCGTTGTCATAGCAGATGTACGTTATATCGTGCCCCCTCTCGAATGCACCGCTGATGCAGAGAACCCCGATATCGAATGTTGCACCGTCGCCTGCAATTACCACGACCTTCTCATCGCGGCCCTGCATCTTTATCGAGGATTCGATCCCCGATGCAACGGCAGCGGCATTCTGAAAGAGCGAGTGTATCCAGGGGGTCTTCCATGCGGTCTCAGGGTATGGCGTGGAGAATACCTCCATGCAGCCCGTCGAGGCGACGACGATCGTGTTCTCTCCCGCCGCCTTCATAATGAGGCGCCCGGCAAGAGCAGGACCGCATCCGCCGCAGGCCCTGTGCCCGGATTCGAAGAATTCAGGTCTTTCATCGGCCATTTAAAGCACCTCCTCGCGAAGACCGAAGAAGCAGTCATTTCTGCCGGCTTCGGCCCATTCCGTAATCGTCTTTACATCCTTCTTCCTGATGTCGCGGCCTCCGAGACCGCCGACGTATGAGTATACGGGTGTGCCGTTCTTATAAACCGCATCTTTTATTTCTAGTCCTACAGCGCCGAGCATCCTTGAACCGATATTGATGTTCTTCTCCAGAACAGCGACATTCGATACGCCTGCAAGGGCGGTCCTTACGTCCTCGTAAGGGAACGGGCGGAAGGACCTGAGTTTAAGGAGCCCGACTTTCTTTCCCTCGTCACGCATCTCGTCAACTGCGTCTTTTATCGTTCCGCAAACGGAACCCATGGCAACTATTGCTGTATCTGCGTCTTCAAGCCTGTACTCCTCGACAAGGCCGGAATAGTCGCGCCCGAAGATCTCACCGAATTCTGCGCCAGCTTCACGAAGGACCTTCTTTGACCTTGTCATCGCGGCGTTAATCTCGTACCTGAACTCCTGGTAGTAGTCGGGTGTGGCATACATCCCGAAGGATATCGGGTCCTTTGCATCGAGCCTCTGGTAAGGGTTGAATGCCGGAAGGTAGGAGTCGATCTCCGCCTGTGTCGGAATGTCGACAGGTTCGAATGTATGAGTAAGTATGAAGCCGTCGAAGCAGACGAATGCCGGAAGAAGGACTTCGTGGTTTTCACATGCCTTGTAAGCGATGAAATGAAGGTCCATAGCCTCCTGTGCATCCTCTGCATATAACTGCATCCAGCCCGAGTCCCTGAGGAAAAGCGAGTCCTGCTGGTCGTTCCATATGCTGAGCGGTGCACCGAGCGAGCGGTTTGCAATTGTCATTACGATCGGCAGCCGCATTCCTGCGACATTGAATACGACCTCGGCCATGAACGCAAGTCCCTGTGATGTAGTTGCCGAATAGACTCTTGACCCCGCAGCAGATGCACCAAGACAGGATGAAAGCGCTGAAAACTCACTCTCCACGCATATGTAATCTGCGTCAAGGTCGCCGTCGGCAACCATCTCGGCGAGCCTCTCTACGATATGCGTCTGGGGTGTAATCGGGTACGCTGAGACCACCTGCGGCCTGCTGAGCTTTACCGCCTCTGCGACTGCATGTGAGCCTTCCATTATCTGTAGCATCTATTTCTCCTCCTTTTTCATCCTGATGGCGTCTTTGGGGCATTCCTCTGCACAAAGCCCGCAGCCTTTGCAGAAATCATAGTCGAATTCCGGAAATCCATCCTCATCTTCGCCTATGCAGACTTCGGGACATATCATCATGCATGTGCCGCATTTATTGCATTTATCCTTGTCGAATTCGGGCCTGAAGGTTCTCCATGAACCTGTCTTGTTGTCCCTGGCTCTTCCCGGTCGTGCCGAGCAGCCTACATTGAGTGGCATATTCAGGCACCTCTCTTTACTATATCGTATGCTTTCCTGGCGGCGGCCATGTTCTTCTCTGCAAGGCTCCCCGCGAATCTCTCGCGGAAGGCCTCTTCAAGCGCATCAAACTCAATTTCATCTGTAGCAGCCGCGAATGCGCCAATCAGTGTGGTATTCTCGATTGGAAGGCCGAGCAATTCGAGAGCAATGGATGTCGCATTTATCTTTATGATTTTCACTCCTTCCGGCACTTTGCCATCGATCTCTTTTTCAGTATTGATTATTGCTATTCCGCCTTCCTTCATTCCGCCGAAGACGTTCACATCGCCTATCAGAGTGCTGTCCTGAACGATGATGTAATCGGGTTCGTAGATCTGGCTTCTAAGCCTGACTTTCTTATCGTCGAAGCGGACGAAGGCCTGCACGGGAGCTCCTCTTCTTTCGACTCCAAATGCAGGGAATGCCTGTGAGTAGATCTTACTCTTAAAGGCCGCTGTTGCTATGAGTTCGGCTGCGGTGACCGAGCCCTGTCCGCCTCTTCCGTGTATACGAAGTTCTCTCAAAAAAATCCCCATTTAATTTTACATGATTAATAATAAAAATATTCGTATCCATGTCAATTTTCTTTTTTTTGGGAAAATAAATAAAAAATGAAATGCTTTTGAATCAGGTAACATCTCATTTCCGGCGACGGATTAGTGATTTGAAAGAGGGATTTCGTTATTGGCGGAAGGTTTATTATTAAGTTGCTTAATAATATTGTTAAGCAGCTTAATATAATGTGGTGGCATGGATCGAAAAACCGAATACGGGATACTGTTTGAAAAATGGATGAGAATAATGAACATGATGCAGGAGCGTGAATCCTGGAAGAGGGATTATGGCACCGGTGATCTACTTCATCCTTCAGAGATTCACACTCTTCAGGCTATAGGCGAATTTGAGGGAACCAATATCTCCGGACTTGCCGAAAAGCTTGGGATAACGACAAGCGGAGTTTCCCAGATGTCACGCAGGCTCGAGATAAAGGGCCTGGTTGAAAAGATGAAGAGGCCGGGCAACGATAAGGAAGTGATCCTGGGGCTTACTGAAAAGGGAAGGACTGCCTGCATCGGTCATGAAAAACACCACCAACAGATCCAGCTGCTAATGAACAGGGAGCTGGACAACTACAGCGATGAGTGCATCGTATTTTTGTCACGGTTTTTATCCCGGGTTGAAGAAGTCTCAGGGGATATTGCGTCCGGTAAGGAAAACTGCAGGGATGAGGGAGGAGCCTTATGAGCGGAAATCACAGTGTATGTCCTGCAGAAAGGGCCGGTTTTTTGACATCCAGGCTAAGATATCTCATTCATAATCCTAAAAAAATTGTCGGTCGGTATATCAGCCCGGGGTGCACTGCAGTCGATATAGGGTGCGGACCCGGTTTTTTCACCTGCCCGATGGCCGGTATGACAGGTGAAGAGGGGAGGGTGATTGCAGTCGACCTTCAGGAGGGAATGCTTGCGAGGCTTTCAGAAAGGGCGGCTGGAATGGGCCTTTTATCGCGAATTGATACCTGCCTGGCCAATTCTGATTCACTAAACCTGCAGATGGAAGGCGAAGCCGATTTTGTTCTTGCATTCTATATGGTTCATGAAGTCCCGGACGAGGAAGGTCTCTTTGAACAGTTATCCCGTATAATGAAGCCCGGAGGAAAACTTCTCGTGATCGAGCCGGCTCTACATGTCTCGGCCGGAGAGTTTGAAAAGACAGTAGAGCTTGCACTTGCAAACGGGTTTGGGATTATCGAATCTTCACGCGGTTTTTTTGACCGGTCTGCAATTTTTGTCAGGAAATAGGGTTTTTACCGAAGAAGCAGTACGCCACATTAAATCTTTTCATAATTTCATCCGGTTTTGCACCAAACATTTTTTTACATTAATGGGAATTTAAGAGTGATGGAACTGCACGCTTTGAAATGCGATCCAAATCCCACCCGTCTCCTGCCCCTTACCAGGAAGGAGATCCTTGACTACATAAAGCTGGTTCCCGGGTGGGAGATAAAGGACAGGAAGATCTCAAGGATATATAATTTCGGTGATTTTTCAGGATGCGAAGAGTTCTTTATGGATATTTCCGATCTCGCGAAGAGGGAAGGCCATTATCCTGATGTCCGCATATACGAAGGAAAACATGTTGAGGTCTCTTTTTATACCTATCCTGTTGGCAGCCTGACGATCAATGACTTTGTCATGGCGGCCAAGATGAACTTTAGGGATAAGTTCAAAAAAGGAGCATAATTTTTTTATAAGCCGGGGAATGTTGTCATTATCTGTTTTTCAATCGACTCTTTCGGGTACGCCCCGGTAATCCTGTTGATCATCTTCCCTTCCGAGAAGAAGAGAAGTGTGGGAATAGCGGATATCGAAAAAGCATCTGCAATGTTTTGGTTTTCGTCCGTATTGCACTTCCCGAATGCAATCCTGCCTGAATAGTCCGTTGAAAGTTCTTCAATTACCGGAGCAACTCTCATGCAGGGCCCGCACCACTCGGCCCACATATCGAGTACGGCAAACCTGTTTTCAGATATGAAATCGCGGAAGTTCAGTTCATCGATTATTGAAACCCCTGAATTTTTCTTTTTCTCTATTTCCCCGAGAATTTCAGCTTTTCGTCTCTCTCTCAGCCTCAGGATCTCATCGTCTTCAAAATCGCCACCCTGCATATTATCCTGTTTGTAAGTTCATGAATATTTATTATTTTCATTCCCTAAATGGCTAAAACCCAAAAAAAAGGCGAAAAATGAAATGCGTGTTGATATCAAAACATATATCAGCAATAGTGCCAGAAGTTTATAGCACAATAGCGAGGTGGGGTAGTCAGGAAATCCCGACGGGCTCATAACCCGTAGACCAATGGTTCAAATCCATTCCTCGCTACTTTTGTAATTTTTTATCTCTGTTGTTTATCATTCTTTTAACAGTTTCAGGAATTCCTTTATTTCGAATGGCGGGATAACCGTTCCGTCTGTACCTTCCTTTATCTCCCAGGGTTTAAAGAGAATTATCCACTTCACCACTCTCTCTATACCCGTTTCGATTGTGATTTTCTCCATATCCCTTCCGGCACGTATATATGCAAATTTCTCCTCCGTAACAGAGCCGTATTCGTTAGAGAGGGTCAGGGAAACCGTGTATATACCCGGGGTTTCATAGGTGTGAACCGGGCTCTTAAGTATTGATCCAATTCCGTCGCCGAAATTCCACATGCGTTCTTCATACGGTCCCGAGGATTTGTCGTAGAACTTCACTTTAAGTGGAGTATCGCCGGTTGTCACGTCTGAGTAGAATTCCGGGCGCGGCAGCTCTCCGATGATGACATGTTCCGGTTTGAAGACGATGCTTCTACCGAATTTGTTTGAGATGGTCAGCGTTACGTTATAAACTCCGGGCGTGGTATACGTATGCTCCGGCTCAACCTCACGTGAAGTGGCGCCGTCGCCGAAGTCCCATAGCGTTTCGAATCTTTCATTCACGGGGGTGGTGATATCCGTTGCAAAATGCACAGTGTGAGGCGGCAGTGAGGGTTTTGTATCGGAGGTGAATTCAGCCTGCGGCTTTGCCTTTGTTTCAAGTTCAAAGATCCTGACGCCTCTGATGCCGGGTGCTGAATCAAACCACGCGATCCTGTTGCCGCTGATGACCGGTTCAGACTGAAGATAACCGGAAGAATATAACAAAGCACTGATTCCGGTATCAATATTTTTAATTCTGATAACAGCCGCTCCGTCTTCATATTCCTGCCAGACGATATTATTTCCGTCGATATCCGGGTTCAGCTGGTCGCCCGGCTTTTCTACAATGACCTTTGCAGACATCATGCCGGCATCAAACATGGCTATGTCAATATCTTCGCTATTGCCGTATTCCCAGACTATTTTCCCTTTTGATATGGAGAAATCATTCGCCACTCCCTCTAATACATTCTCCAGGTATCCTGTTTCGATGTTTTTCCTGAATAATGATCCTTTCTCCACCCAGTATACGTAACCCGGGCATATCGAGGGATTATGCTTGTCGCTTGTTTTGGAGCTGTGAAAGAGGGCGCTGCCGCCGCTCTCCTTATTCATGATATAGATATTCGTAAACCCGCCCGTCCTGCTGTCGAGCCATACCACGGAGCCCCCGTCGGATGCAGGAAAGTCCTGGTTTGACGGATTTGGATCGATTAAGGAGTAGTTGCCGGATCCTATATCATAGGCTGTCAGCATGACAGGTCCTGAACTTTCGTACCTCTCTCCCCATAGAACCGATCCCTTCCCCATCGCCGGGTGGAATGTTGTATATTTCGAAGATGCAATCCTTTTTGACTTATCGCCAGTGACATTGTAGAGATACAGGTCCTGTCCCCGGCCGTCATCCCCGGGTACAATCCATATCAGATTATCCCCGCTGATCTCAATCCCCCATCCTGCCGGGCCCGAGTCCGGTATCACATAAGAGGACCCGGCCGCATCATACCGGGCTGCAGGGGCAGCCTGAATTAAACATAACAGCACAAGAATAAATGCTAAACAGGTCCTGTATCCGGTCATTCCAAACCCTCGGTATATAAAATACGGTTTTATTGGTTAAAATTATTGAGGGCCCGGGCAACCGGATATTAAGGCAATTCAGGTAATTATGACAATAATTATATGTTAAGATAAAAGAATTAAAATATAATCAACCAATTTTATGGTATAACGGGTGCTTAATGTCTGAAAATAAAAATACTGAATACAGATATGAAGATACCAACAATAATTTTTTCAATACTATCGAAGAGATTATCGGGTGCGATGAAAAGGTTGTCGCTCTATATGATAATATCTCGTCGGGAATAGCCGTTGTAAGCCGCGAAGGGCGTATTTATTGCTCCAACAACTTCTTATCCTTTATTACCGGGTACAGCGGTGACGAACTTAAGGAAATAAATTTCCCCTCCTTCTTTTGCGGAAAGGACTCTGCCCGGGTTAAAGAGATTTTATCCCTCTCCTTTTCCGGGTGCAATCCTAACACTCATTTTGAGGTGAGTTTTTTTAAAAAGGACGGCACCAGATCGTGGGTTGATATGTCCGCATCATCTTCATGGAAGGGCCCGGATGAAAGAGATTACTGTTATGTCTTCATAAACGATGTTTCAGCTGAGAAAAAATACAAAGACTCCTCGAAGAATTCTCTTCGAAAGATCAACCTTCTCGGGAATTATGCAAAGAATGACGGAATAAACCGTGTCTCTGCGATCAACTGCTACCTTGATCTCGCGGGAGAAAAGATCGACCCCGGTACCCGGCAGTACTGCTCTGTAGTGGCCGGCCACATGGACACCATAGGCAAATTCATGGAATTTGCCGCCTGGATGTATGACTGTACCCTGTTTCAGCCCGAATGGCAGCTCTTATCGGACGTATTCGAAAAGGTTCGTGAATTCGACGGGCGCATACCTATTGATTACAATATCCGCTTTAATAAGATTGAGATCCTCTCCGATCATTCACTGGTCAATGTTTTTGAAAAGCTGTTTGAATTCTCTATCAAATACGGCCAGGTCACCACAAAGGTGTCCGTTGATCTGGTCGAGAGCGAATCCGGTTCCTTCACTATAATCTGGAAAGACAACGGGCTTGGCCTGAATCCTGAAATAAGGGCGAAGGTTTTTGATAAAGGCAGGGTAGCCGGGCCCGGATTCGGGTTATTGCTTGTCAAGGAAGTGCTCTCCTTCTCCGGTGCAAAAATAACCGAGAAAGGAACAGACGGGGAGGGTGCTTTATTCGAGATAACATTTCCTTCGGAGAACTGGCGTCATAGCGGGTAGTTATAGGGACAGGGGATTAGAAGTGAAAAGAATCTATTGTACCCAATCCAATAATTATTCATGAACTGGCTTGTATACCTGTCAGGAGACGAACTCCCGGTGGGTGCCATATCACGATCGATCCCGGATGTTTTATTCAGTACCGGGCCCGAAGGCGGGCGTTATGCTCTTTTTTTTGATTCATCCAAAGGCTTCTCATCCATAGAGGAGGTCAGGAGCAGGGCAATGGAAGAAATATCAGCCCTGGGCGGAATCTCGCGGCTTGTTCTAAATACAAATCCCTGTATGGCTGTTGAAGAAATATCACAAACAGACCTCCGGGCGACAGATCTCTTTTCGGGCAGACAATCGTCCGGAACCTGCGGCACCATCATATCCTGCGATGACGATGACGAGACCGAGATCCAGGTTAAAAACCCTTTTGAATCGGTTTATCTTGCCGTATCTGCAGACGAATGCCTTAAGAGCGCTATAATAGAGATCCGCGAAGATTTCAACTCCTGGGCCGGACTTTTAAGAGTCTATGCCAGGATCGAATCATGTATTGGCAGTCCTGCATCAAAGGGATGGTGCTCTCCTGATGAACAGGCGTGGTTTCTTGACTCTGCCAGGTTATCCCTGTCTGAAGATGAAAAGGATGATTTGTTCAGCCCGATGTATATCTCTGAAGCCGAATCGTTTGTGACCATTCTTATGCAGGAATGGATAAAGGAAAAGAAAAGGGAACTTGATATCTAATTATTCCTCGAATTCCCTGATATGTGTCTGGTATGTGCCGCCAATAAAATCGGTATACCTCGGGCATGCCTTTTCTCCTTTTATGTCAAGCGGGTATACTCCGGTAAGGCAGCCGAGACACAGGTCATCTGCAGGAATTCCTATCGCTCCGACCAGTGATTCAATTGAAACATGATGAAGTGAGGTTGCTTCTATACTCTTCCTGACCTCTTCACCTGATTTTCCGTTTGCAACAAGCTCCTCTCTTGTCGGCATGTCGACACCCAGGTAGCAGGGCGCCTTGATCGGCGGGGACCCTACTCTCATATGGACCTGCTCAGCCCCGGAACCCTTCAGGATTTTGATGATCCTTCTCGATGTTGTGCCCCTGACAATACTGTCATCGACGATAACAATCGATTTGCCCTCTATGTGGCCCCTTACAGGATTCAGTTTTATCCTTACTGCAATCTCCCTGTCTTCCTGTGTGGGCATAATGAAGGTCCTTCCCATGTACCTGTTTTTGATGAGCCCTTCCCTGTAAGGGATTCCTGAACTCTCGGAGTAACCTATTGCATGGGCGATTCCAGAATCGGGGACAGGTGATACCAGTTCGGCATCGACAGGAGCCTCGAGGTGGAGGGCCTGTCCGATCTTCCTTCTTACGTCATAGACGAGACGACCGTCTATAACCGAATCTGCCCTGGCAAAATAGATGTATTCAAAGACGCAATGGGCGTGGCCGGAACTCTCTGCAATCTGGATGAATTCAAGCCCTTTTTTGCTTATACAGATCAGCTCCCCGGGCCTGACGTCGCGGATGAAGGTGCCGTTTAAGGCATCTACAGCAACCGATTCCGAGCAGACGATATAGCCGTCCTTTGTCTCACCGATACAGAGCGGCCTTAATCCCAGGGGATCACGAAAAGCATATATCTTATCTTCATAAAGGAAAACAACAGAATAGGAGCCTTCAAGTTTCTTCATGCAGGCGAGAGCCGCATCTTCCATTTTATTGGATTTTCTCAGTTCGTCGGCGATGATGTTTCCGATTATCTCGGTATCAGTAGTCGTGGAGAAAACCTGGCCGCGCTTCTCGAATTCATCCCTGAGCTGAAGGGTATTTGTAAGGTTTCCGTTATGGGCCAGTGCAAAATTTTTTCCCCTGAACTGGAATGAAAAAGGCTGAATGTTCTCGGAGATTTTCTCCCCTGTCGTAGGATAGCGTACATGGCCTATGCCTGTAAAACCCTTCAGGCCTTTGAGAATATCCTCGTTAAAAACATCCGCAACCAGGCCCTGGCTCTTGTGTTTGTAGATGTTTTTGCCGTCAAAAGTAGTTATCCCGGCACTCTCCTGCCCGCGATGCTGAAGGGCATAAAGAGCATAATAAATCGGGATAGAAACATCACCGGCACCGATGATGCCAACGATACCGCACATAATATCTGAATTATCCGGTATGAAATTAATGTGTTGGGGTTTTCGACTTCTTCGTAACCCAGTTGTATTTGCGCATTCTGGATGTCTTTCCGAATCCGCATGCCGAGCAGACCTTGTCGCGTTTATGGTACGATATCCTGCCGCATCTTCTGCACACTATATGTGTCTGCGTCTGTCTTTTTCCTCTTGATGGAGTTCCTTTTGTCATTTTAAATCACCTGAAATAAATGAATAATTCCTGTTTTCAAAATTATACTTGTCAGTTAATTGACGGAGAAATATAGATTACATTATCGCCGCGGACTATTAGCGTCCCCTGGCTTTTTATAACTCCGTTGGTCTCTTCTTCTGCGCTTTCGAGAACAAGGTTCATGTGAACGTCGTATCCCTGGAGTATCCCGCGAATCTCCCTGCCGCCTTTAAGACTTACAATTACCGGCTTCTGGTTCAGAGCCTGGTCCAAAATTTCCAATGGTCTCTTTGTCATGGGGTTCCCTTTATTGTTTGATGAGGATTAGTATAATTGCGAGTGTAAGATAGATAAATATAGCGCAAAAGGTGTATCTGTCGGGACGCCGATATGATCATCTGGGAATTACCGGAGTAAATATGGCAAAACTGAACGTAAAGAAGAGATACTCCATAAGGAAGTCGCGCCTGTCCGATCTAAGGAAGAGACTTGAGGAGGAGATCGGTGAATCCGCCCGGACATACCTTTCCGGAAACGTAGAAATTGTAGAGACCGACAGTGAATTTTTTATCTACCTTTCAGACAGGAAGCCTGCAGTAATGGGGATGGATGACTGGGTATTTCCAACTTTAAGGGCAATTGTGGCAAATCCCATTGAGACCAGAAAGGCTGTCGTAGATTCCGGGGCGGTTGCATATATGGCAAAAGGTGCGGATCTAATGAGGCCGGGGATAGTCTCCCTCACTGGTGATATCAGGGAGGGCAGGCCGTTTGTCATCGCAGAGGAAAAACATGGCAAACCACTGGCAATAGCGGTTGCGCTAATGGACTCTGACGATATAATGGCCTCTGATACCGGAAAAGTGGCTAAAAACATCCATTATGTGGGTGATGATCTCTGGAATCTGGAGATCTGAAAATGTTCGAAAACAAAAGATAAAATTAAATAAAATTCACTCCACAATTTTTCATATGGCTAAAAAGTTTACATCCCTGTTCAAAAAGGGAAGTTCGTCGGACGAAGCCGATTATATGGAACTTGACCTGGCTTCGGTCGAATCCTCCGGTTCGGGGGGACCGGCTACTATGTACGTAAAAATAGCGACTATAAACGAGATACGCGATACACCACGAATAAAAGACGAGGTATATAACGGAAATATTGTAATTGTGGATATTGGGCGCCTTAAGATGGACAAGATCACCTACGAGAGGGTGGTAAAAGATCTCAGGGATGTCGCAAGCGATGTAAATGGGGATATAATCGGCCTCGGTGACCAGAAATATATTATCATCACTCCGATGTCCGTTAAGGTCTCCCGCGACAAGATCGGTGGAGCCTGAAGTTGAGAAGGGTTATAACAGCCCCATGTCCTGTCTGTTCGAAGGATATCCAATATACATACCAGACAGAAAGAATTCCCTATTTTTCAGAGGTTATGATTGCGCATGCCTCATGCGACTGCGGATTTAAGTCGGTTGATACGATGGTAATGGGCGACGACGATCCGGTTCGTTATACATTCAGTGTTGAAGGGGAGGAGGATCTCGCCGTGAGGGTGGTCCGGAGCACCAAAGGATCGATCGAGATCCCGGAATTCGGGATTCTTGTCGAACCGGGTCCGATGTGCGAGGCGTTCATATCGAATGTCGAAGGCGTCCTTCTAAGGATCCTGGACGTTGTCGGTGGAATCATCACCCGTTCCGGGGAACCGGAGAAGAGCAGGGCGATTGCCCTCAAAGAGAGGCTTGAACTTGCACGTGAAGGTAAAGAGCCCTTCACGCTCATTATCCAGGATATCAACGGCAACAGCGGGATAGTAAGTAAGAAGGCAGTGAAATCTGAATATATCCCTTACGGCGATCTTCCCGGCGAAGATTGTTCCTGAAAAATCCTGGTCTTAATTATGTTTGACAAGTTTCTAAACCGCGGTGCGGAGGAGGAGAGACAGCGCCTTTTGGATAACATGGCGCTGCTTGAAAAGGAAAACGAGAATCTGCGGAAGAGGCTGTCGAAGAGAGAGACGAAGGCAGCTGAAGACCCGGCAAGGCGTCAGGAACTGGAGGAGTCCCTGAATAAGGCGCTTAACAGGATCCAGGTTCTCGACCATGAACTTGAGGTATGCAGGAGCGGGAAGAAAGAAGCGGATAAAGGGGCCCCGGCAAGTTTCAAACTCACTTACGGGGAATCCCTTGAGTTTATTGAGCGGCTATCTTCCATAAAGTCGTCAAAAGAAGATCTGCTGACCGTTTATAGTTCTCCGGGAGACGGGGAGATCCTTTCACAGATTCCAGTACCGGAGATCTCCGGTATGCTGAGTGACTACGGCGCGGATAACGGAATCATTGTCTTCTATGACAGGAGGTGTGAACCGTTCCCCGTATTTGCAGTTATACCACCATTCCCCGTGGAGTCTTCATTTTCGACAGCGGGCAGCGGATTTGATACCGGAGGACTCAACGCGCTTTTCGGTTCAGAACAGGTCGCGGCATTCGTTCTCGCCCACGCAGGGGAGTCCTTTATTGGTGTCGCAGACGCGTCGAATCTCTTCTATGGTGAACTCGTCAGAACCGGTGTAAAGGAGAAGCACTCGAAAGGTGGCTGGTCCCAGAAGAGGTACGAGAGGCTCAGGGACGAGGACATCCGGCGCCACGCTGAAAAGGCAGGTGAGGCGTTTGGCTCGATGATGGATGTGCACGGTTCAATTGCCGAATTCCTTGTATTAATGGGGGACCCCAGGCTTGCAGGAGAGATCACCGAAGGCTGCACTCTCAAAAGACTTCTTAAAACCACAGATATAAAGGTCGACCGCCACTGCGGTGAATCTCTCAGGAAGGAGATCTGGTCCGCGCTCTGGTTCAGGTTCTGATTGTCACAAATCAAATCAGTATTTAATAATTTCCAACCCCCGGGTTACAAAGGCTAACTTCTGCCATTTTGTCCATTTATCTCATTTTCAGGCGAATATAGCAGTTGAGAAAGATGGAATTTCAAATACGTTCTGCGGGCGGAAAAAGTTACAACGCCCCTGTATACAGGGCCTTAATCCCTGCTCTTATCCTTATTCTGCTTTTACTGGCATCCCCTGTCTCTGCGACAGGCGACCAGGACAAGTCCATGGTTACCGTCGTATCGTATACGACCGATCCTGAGGTTATGATGAAGGGGGATGAAGGCACAATTAAGGTCACGATTAAGAACAATGCTGAAAACCCCGTTCATATAAACCGTGTATGCCTCTATTCGGAAGGGATCCGTGTACTTGACGATACGGTCTACGATTCGGTCGGGGCATTCGGTCCGGGAAATACGAGGGAGTTTACATTCAGCGTTAAGGCCGATGAAAACGACGGAATATACTATCCGCTCTTTTATGCCGATTTCTCGGGTTCCGGAAGCCTGAGATATCCTGTTCCGGTGAAGATCGACAACAGCGGACTTTCGGTAAATGTCGTGGACGAGCCTGATTATTATATCGCAGGCTGCGAAAAGGTGCTTGTCTTCCAGGTGGGAAACCCACGTGAGAGCGCGGTAAGCGGTGTGACGGTCACTCCTTCGGGCAGTCTTTCTTCGGAGAGCAAGGGTTTTTTCATTGGGGAGATCGAATCGGATGGTTCTACCGACGCTAAAGTATTCATAACCCCGGAATCAGAAGGTGTAATGGATTTCGTCATCGGGTACAGGAACGGGGTAAACAGGCATGAGCAGACAATTAGCCTGCCCGTAAGTTTCAGGCAGGGGGCAAAGGCCGCGGATCCTGTTCTTGTCAACCTTAAGACCTCTTTTGACGGTTCGATATACACGGTTAAGGGCGATGTTTCCAATGCGGGTATCGATGATGCAAAGAACGTTGTGATAACCGCAGGCGAACCTGCAACACCCGCCAATCCATACACGAGATATGTTGCGGGATCGCTGAAGGCCGACGACTTCTCGGGCTTTGAGATTAACTTCATCTCTGAAGAGACCGAGGTCCCGGTAATCATTTCATACAGGGATGCCGACGGGAACCTGTTCCAGAAGACTGAAATCCTCGATCTGTCATCTGCAGAATCGCAGGGGGACGATGACGGCGGCAATTCGGGTCTGTTCCTTCTTCTCCTAACCGGGCTGGCATTATCCGGAGGAGCTGTATATTACTGGAAATTTTTCAGGCAAAAAGACAGGTAAACCGGACGGTGAAATATAATGTCCGGAAAGAAGGTAATCCTCCTTGAAGATGTCTATAAGGTATACAGGCAGAGATTCGGGGATGTAGTTGCGCTGAACGGGGTTTCGCTTTCGGTTGTCGAGGGGGAATTTATCGCCATAATGGGGCCTTCGGGCTCCGGCAAATCCACCCTTCTCAACCAGCTTGGAATTCTGGACGTTCCAACATCCGGCGAACTCCTGATAGACGGCCATAACACAAGATTGTTGGGCGATATCGAACTTACAAGGCTGAGGAGGGATAAGATCGGCTACATATTCCAGAAGTTCAACCTCATCCCCACGCTTACAGCGTATGAAAACGTAGAGTATCCCGGCATTCTTCGAAATAAACGAAGGGATGATTCCGGCAGGGCCTACGAACTTCTCGAGTCCGTCGGGATCTCCCGCGAACGTGCAGGACACACTCCAAACGAACTATCCGGCGGACAGCAGCAGAGGGTAGCTATTGCAAGGGCGCTCATCAACGATCCTGCAATTCTGCTGTGCGACGAACCCACGGGCAACCTGGACTCGAAGACCGGGCTGCAGATTATGGATATGCTGGCAGATCTCAACGCTTCCGGAAGAACGATTGTGATGGTCACCCACGACAGCCATATCGCGGATTATGCGGACAGGACGATCGTCATCGCCGACGGGAGGATTGTCTCATGATTAGGGATATCTTCCTCCAGCTATCCCTGAGGAACGTTCGTATTCACTTCCTCCGTTCGCTTCTTGCTGCAGTAGGGATAGTGATCGGAGTCATCGCAATAGCTTCGATGGGTATGATGGGCGCAAACCTCCAGCTTCTTTTAAAAGATCAGCTCTCCAGCAATGCGGATACCGTAATCGTTCAGCCGATGGGTTCCGACGACGTATACATCAGCGACCTGACATTAAACAGGATAAAACTTGTTGCAGGTCAGAATACCGTGGTTCCGGTATATTCGACATTCGATAAGATTGGTTACGGCTCAGCCGAGGGAATGGTGTACGTATATGGAATTGATCCTGCGAAGACCAGAGAGTTTCTTCCGCTCTCCGACGGTGAATATCCCCGGTCTGACAGCAGCGTTCTCATCGGAGAAGGTCTTGTCACAGAGGCGGATATCCGGGCCGGTTCGGTGATCAAAATAGGGGATTCCGAAACCGGAAAGCAGCGGACTGTCCGTGTATCCGGAATTGTCGAAAAAAGAGGGTATTCGTTCGATCTGTTTACCGATTATTCAGTAATCACCACAGAAAGATTCTATGAAGAATTATACTCAAAGGACGGCGAATACGACCAGGTGAACATCATCGCCGGCGATACCGGGATGATACAGGAGATAGTGAAGGATCTCGAACGTCTCCTGAACAAGAACAGGCAGTCCCATGACAGGGACTACAGGATAACCGATTCGGGTTCACAGCTAAAAGAGATCCAGAACGAACTCGGGATGGTATCCTCATTCGTGATGGCTATGGGCGCGATAACGCTTCTGGTCGCTGCAATCTCGATATTCAACGTTATGATGATGTCTGTTACAGAGAGGATACGGGAGATTGGAATTCTCAGGAGCATAGGGACTGAAAAGGCAGAGATCAGGAAGATGTTTCTCTATGAGGCGATATTAATCGGAATCTCAGGTTCGGTAATCGGTGCGGTACTCAGCGTTGTGTTTGGTTTTATCGTTGTTGCGCTGGTGGTCGGTGAGACGGATTATTTCCTGTCATTCGACAGCCTGATGTATGTTCCTGCCGGAATTGTAATAGGACTTGCAACATGTATATTATCAGGTATATATCCTGCCTGGAGGGCTTCGAATCTTGACCCGGTCGATGCGCTGGCTTCGGAGTAAAGAGGTGTGAACTGTGGCAGACGGCGGAAAAAGAACGACGATAGAGATAGAGAACGACCCCTTATTCCTCGACGAACTCTCGGAGTTCCTCGAGATTCTCGGTAGTCCCGTGAGGCTTCGCATTTTAAAGAGCATCGAACAAATACCAAAGGATATCAGGGCTCTGTCCCGGGAGACCGGTTCAAGCTACGAGAATACTAAGAAGCATGTCGACAGGCTTCTTATCGCAGGGGTGATACGCCGGGAGGCCGGAGTCAACAACCGCTCATCCCGCGGGAGCCACCTGGTATGGAAGTATTCATTGATTCCCGGCGGGATCGAGGGGATCGTCCGCGACCTGAATATTTTTTCGAGCCTGAACATATCGATCGTGGATAATGCGCTTGGTGAAAAGGTTGGGGAGGTCAGGGAGCTTTTATCGGAGAAGTTTTCAGGCCGCCCGATCTCTTCGCTTGTCTTAATCGGAGGTCTTGCTGACGGTACGGTATATCCCCTGTCCGCCGGCGGGATCTTAATCGGGAGGAAAGATCCCGATTCCCATGAGGATTTCAGCAACCAGATTATGATTTCTCCTGCATATGGTGCGGTAACGAGAATAACCCGGCCTCATGCCCGCCTCTCTCTCATCGACGGCGAATATCTCCTTGAGGACTGCGGCAGCAGCGGCGGGACATATGTAAACGGTGTCGTTGTCGCCCCGGGATGCAATAGGACACTTAAAGACGGGGATCTCATCGATCTTGGAAAGGGAGCGAGAAGTGCAAGGTTAATTGCGGTCCTGCAATAAATACTGGTGCAGGTTTGAATAACATGTCCGGGGGGGTATCAGGCAGAATATTAAAAACCGCAATATTGCGGATATTTCTTCTATTTTTTCTAATATTGCTCTCCGTTTCGCTTTTTTCCTGCCCTGCGGTATTTGCAGGTGAGATCAGTATTTCAATAGGTGACGAAGGCCGGGATAACGGACTTAATTTATCGTATACATCTTCTCCGGAGGACAATATCGCTGAAGACGATCCCCTCTTCGGCCCCGGAGGTCTGTTTGAGAGTGAAGAACTGGAATCGGAGGATTTCGAATCAAAATTATTCGTCATGTTTCTGATTCTTTTGGCATATGTCGCCGGTATCGGGATGTCGGTCTTCCTTTATTTTGTCGAATCCGGAAATTCTTCAGAATACACACTTAGGTTATCCTGGAAACCCCGCCTTATCCTGTTTGCTTTTTATCTGGTAATGGCCCTGGTCTGTTTTGCCGTCTTCATGGCACTGACCATAATGGCATTTATTATCGGTATCACGAATACGAATTACTCCTCGTTCTTTCTTGAAATATTTGTATTTTTATTCATTTTCCTGCAATATATCTATCTTGCATACACAATCTTCAGGAAAAAGCCCTCGGTTGCAGCCGTCTTCGCCGCACCTGTCTCCCTGCTGCTGATAAGGATCGAAATGAGCCTCTTTTATCCCTTCCTGTCGGAGTTCAGGACGACTGACGATTCAATATTTTTCATTGTAGTTACCTTCCTGACCTTTATTGCGGCGGTTTATCATCGTTCAGGAAGTAAAAAGCAGGATGCGTTAACGGCTGATACCGGGAGCCATGACTCCGGTCCCGATCCTTCCCGGACCGAGACCGGGGATTCCGGCAGAAACACCTCAGGTTCAGGAATGCTGGATAATTCCGGGTTTCCGGTCTCTCTTAAAGATAACTACACTGATATCTCTCTTGTGGGTACAGGAGGGACTGCCAGGGTTTTTAAAGCGAGAAGAATTGACTCAGGGAATATTGTTTCACTTAAGGTTCCCTTGTTTTTTGATGACAGAACCGGAAAGGCATTTTTGAGAGAGATGAGGATATGGAAGAAGCTATCGCATATTAATATCGTCGAGGTATATTCGGTAAACATACTCCCTGTTCCATACGTGGAAATGGAGTATATCGAATCCGGACTGGATGATATCGAAAAACCTATGGATGTCGAAAGAGCCCTGAAGATCTTTGCAGGGGTTGCTTCGGGCCTGGCATATGTCCACAGCCTTGGATTTGCCCACAGGGACATAAAACCCAAAAACATCCTTGTTACTGAGGGGGATATCCCCAGGATTACCGACTGGGGGCTCGGCAAGATAATCGCCGACGGAACAGAGACGACAGTTGCGGGTTTTTCCCTAAGTTATGCTGCTCCGGAGCAGATCTCATCGAGAAAGTACGGAAAAAGCGGAGTTTCGACCGATATCTACCAGGCTGGGGTGCTCCTTTACGAGCTGCTCACCGGCCGGGTGCCTTTTTCGGACGGAGATGCAGGAATTGGGGATATCAGCATATCCATATTAAATGACGATCCGGTTCTTCCTTCGGTTGTAAATCCTGCATTAAAGCCCTTCGACGGGATTATTGCCAGATGCATGGAAAAGAAGCCTGAAGAGAGATACTCGTCGGTAGATGAGATTATGGACGATCTCAGGGATGCCGGTTTTTATAAGGACTAATATAAAAAAATTCAGGGGAAAACAGAGCCTTTAAGCCTGACGCCCGCTTCCCCGGAGATCTCTCCTACAACTTTTGAACCAGGAACTATCCCTGAGATCCGGTTTGCTTCGTTCCCTGGTGCGATGAAGACATAGCCCATTCCCATATTGAATGTCTTGTACATCTCGTGTTCTTCGACGTCTCCAATCTCTTTGATCCAGTCGAATACAGGTGGCGGGGTAAGCGGCTCTGATATGTTAAATCCAAACGGCCCGAGCCTCCTGAGATTATTCAGGCCGCCGCCGGTGATATGGCACATACCGTGGATTTCACAGCTGCGGGTGACTTCAGGAACTTCGCTGTATATTCTTGTAGGTGTCAGGAGCTCTTCGCCTAGTGTCTTTCCCCACGGCATCTTCTCGTCATAGTCTGCATAGGATTCGACAACCTTTCTTGCCAGGGTGAGACCGTTCGAGTGAACACCGCTCGACGGAACGCCGATTATGACATCCCCCTCCCGGATCTCCGAGCCTGTGATGATCCCGTTCTTCTTACCGACACCGAGGCATGTACCCGCAAGGTCGAGGCCGTTTACAAGCCCTTTGAGTGTAGCCGTCTCTCCGCCGATAAGGTTGATGTTTGCAAGCCTCGCACCTTCGTTAAGTCCTATGCCTATCTGCTTCATCTTCTCCGGCTCAACCTTGTCTGTCGCGATATAATCGACGAATGCGACCGGTTCAATGTTCATTACATAGAGGTCGTTTACATTCATCGCGATGCAGTCGATGCCGAGAGTCGACCAGTTCTTAAGCCTGTCTGCAACAAGCATCTTTGTCCCGACCCCGTCTACCGCGAGAGCAAGAACATGCTCTCCGAACTCTATGAGGCCGGCGAAATGGCCTACATCTGAGCACATCCTGTAGTCGCCGCTTCTCCTGTAAGTGAGCTGCGAGACGAGGGCCTTTACACCGAGCTCTTCCAGGCTGATGTCGACCCCGGCTTCGCTGTATGTATGCCCGCCTTTCTTATCTTTCATGATTCATCCTCTTTTGAGAGCTCAAACTCCTCGTGAAGGACCGAAACCGCCTTCTTCCCGTCCCCTGCTGCGATTACGAATGATACATTCACCTCTGAGGATCCCTGCGAGATCATCATTAAATTGATTCCGGCCTTGCCGAGAGCGGTGAATATCCGTCCGGAAATACCTGGTGTTCCGGCCATTCCTGTTCCTACGACTGCAACTGCCACCACATCCCTGTTGTATGTGACCTCGCGGACATATCCTCCCTGCTGGACCTTCGAGAGTGCCGAGAGTGCGGTATCGAGATGGTCGTCGTCAACAATCAGGGATATGTTGGCCTCAGAGGATCCCTGGGATATCATCATCACATTGACGTTTTTCTCTGCAAGTTCAGAGAAAATCGCTCTTGCAACACCTGGTCTCCCGATCATCATCGCACCGGTGATGTTTATGAGCGATACCTTCTCTATATAGGTGATCCCTTTTACTACGCGGCTGTCTTTCTTTTCGTATGCAAGTACGCAGCTTCCTCCGGCTGAAGGGTTGAAGGTATTCTTGACCCTTACGGGTATACCTTTCTGCATCGCCGGTTCGATCGACCTCGGGTGCAGGACCTCTGCCCCGAAGTATGAGAGTTCCATCGCCTCGAGATAGGAGATCTCGGATATTACCCTCGCATTGGATATTATCTTAGGGTTTGCTGTCATGACCCCGTCGACATCGGTCCAGATCCATATCTCGTCCGCCTCGATACCTGCACCCACTACTGCAGCAGAGTAGTCCGATCCGCTTCTCCCAAGTGTGGTGACTATGCCATCTTTTGTGCACCCCATATAGCCCATAACGACCGGAACCATATCCTGGAGAAGGATGCCTACCCTGTTTTTGATCCTTGCATCACTTTCAGGCAGAACGTTTGCGCAACCGTGGCGCTCGTTTGTGATTATCCCCGCCTCGCAGCCGTTAAGTGCAACGGAATCTATGCCCGACTGCCTCAGTGCCGCACTTACGATAAGTGCCGAGAGCCTCTCGCCGAATGATATGATATAATCTTTTGATCTTGGAGTGAGCTCTTTTAAGTTGTGGACTGCTGTAAGGATGTTCTTCAGGTTATCGAGACGATCCTCGATCTCGGCTGATACGGCATCATACTCGTCCGGGGCAACCGCCCTGAGAACTTTGGTGTGTTTTGCCCTGAGAGACTGGATCGAAGTCTCGATTGGAGGCATGTCGGTCGATTTTTCGACCTCTTCCGCTATTGCAATAAGCTGATCCGTTACTCCTGACATAGCCGATACCACGACAGCTATCTCGCACCCCGAACTGCGGTGATCTCCGATGATCGACACAACGCGCCCGATGCAGTTCTCATCGCCGACTGATGTGCCGCCAAATTTCATTAAAAGCCTCAATTTAGCTCACTCTTTTTGTTGGTTTTATAGTGTATTGAGCTGAAGAGGTATTAAAATGAGGGTGGTGGGGTCTGATTATTATGGCCTGTTTCCTTTAGGACCATCTCCACTGTAACTGATCCTTTTTTAATACCTTATAAAGATCAAATAATCCATTTTTAACCACAGGTAATGTAAAGAAATAAAAACAGGGGTTGTTATATAGTTGAAAAACGCATTTGATTATCCTATGACCGGATTTTTTTGCCTGACAAAAAAAATCCTTAGCTGGATTCTTATTATATCGGTTATCTGTTTGGCTCCTGCATCGGCATGCACGATCTTTGCCGTGACGCCCGGTGCATCAGAGGACGGATCTGCTTTCGTCGGTCATACGAACGACGGGGTTGGAAAGGACTGGAGAAATATCGACGATGTAAGCCTTACATACGTGCCACCCATGGTTCACGAGGACGGCGCCATGAGGGCGGTATATTTCGATCCTAACAGCGGTTCGGATGCCGCAGGGCACAAATCTGAAGGGAATGATCCCGTTATTTTGGGATATATTCCACAGGTTTCCAGTACCTACGGCTACTATACGGCTTCCTACGGTATGATCAACGATCAGAATCTGATGAGCGGGGAATGCACTGATTACGCAAAAGTCGAGCTTGATGCAGAAGAAGGAAAAAGAATATTCTACTCGTCAGAGCTTTCGAATGTCGCCCTTGAGAGGTGCACGAAGGCCAAAGATGCCGTAGAGATGGTCGGGAGCCTGATTGATGAGTACGGCTATTACGGAACAGGTGAGACACTTATCTTTGCCGATCCAAAGGAGGCATGGGTCATCGAGATGTGCTCGAGCCCCGATAGTGAGGGCGGCCTGTGGGTAGCGAAGAAGGTTCCCGCCGGAGAGGTCTTTGCAGCCGGCAACGAGTTCAGGATAAGAGAGATAGTTCCCGGTGATGAGAATATCCTCTATTCAGACACACTGTTCGAAAAGACAGAGGCTGCAGGAATGTGGTCGCCTTCACAGGGAACTTTCGACTGGCTGGAGACGGTGAGTTACGGCGAATATTCACACCCGTATTATTCACTTATGAGGGTCTGGAGCATCTTTAACAGGGTTGCACCGTCACTTGAACTGAGTCCCTATGTTGAGAATTCGTCTACAAACGAGTATACTTTTGCAGTTAAACCGGATGAGAAGATAGATCTCAACGGGGCCTTCGGCCTGTTCAGGAATCATTATGAAGGGACCGAGTTCGACCTGACCGAAGGGGTCGCCGCCGGTCCGTTCGGAAATCCGTACAGGTATCTCGGTCCCGCAGATGCACACACGAATTTCCAGAACGAAACGTACATGGAAGTCCGTCCCGGTGCAAATGTGAGACCCATATCAGCGATATTCTGCAGTTATAGTTATATCGCACAGGTAAGGCCCGATCTGCCTGATGAACTGAAGGGCGTTCTATGGTTCGGCCCTGCGGTTACGTACGAGACGGTCTATGCACCTATCTATGCAAATTCAGGAAACGTCTCGAAATCATATTCGTCAGGAAGCAGGCTGAAGTACAATTACGATACTGCCTACTGGACCTTCGATCTCATGACCAACTGGGCAATGCTCCGCTACGACAGCATGATCGGGGATATCCGTGAAGAACAGGCCCGTCTTGAAGGACAGTCGTATGATATGGTCCTTGAGACAGATGAAAAAGCGGAAGAACTTCTTGAAGAAGGGGATGTCGAAGGTGCAAAGTCCCTGCTTACGAATTTCACGGTTAAGAGGGGTGACGAAATTATCAGCGACTGGAAATTCCTCACGGCTGAGATGATAGTCAAGTACTCAAACGGTCTTGTCACGAATCCAATAACCGAGGAGACGACCGAGGGCGGCTATCCTGACTGGTGGTATGATTATTCGGGCTACCAGTACGGCCCGAGGATATACCAGCTTGAGGAGCTCCGCGATACGGAAGGGCTGAATTATACCGGCGAGTACGTGGATGTCCTGAAGAACTCCACGTTTGAAGAGATTATCGAACTGCTGTAAAAGCGTTTTTTTATCTATCTACTTTTTTTTAAAAATTGCCAGGGTGCCGGTGATTATCATAGATAATGCAAGAATTATAAGCAGATCAAAGGTACATGAGTTTACACAATAGATATGATTCTTATACAGCACCGGGAGTAAAAATGCAATTATTCCTGCTGAAACATAGAGGAATATCGCACCTTTTAAGCCAGTGTAAATTCCGTTCTCTTTAAGGGCTGCATATAAATATGCTGCAGCCGGGACGGCAAAGGCTGCCGGGCAGAAATAATATGAAATTGCACAAAGGGCTGCAAGTGTAGGAACCAGGATAATCTTTTCCGTCGGGTTCTCTTTTTTCAGGATGATCAACAGGAGCAGAATATTACCAAAAGCAATTACTGAAAACATAACCGCCCCGAAATATTCGAAGACCGGGTAAAGGGAAAACAGGTGAATTCTGACGAACTCCATCCCGCATGAATTTCCGGCACATTTGTAGAACAAAAAAGGAATGGCTGTCGATGGAACCGCCAGGAGGAGAACTGACAGCCTTTCCGGAAATAATTTATTTACGTATAATCCGGGTGCGACGATAGTGCAGATGACTCCCGATACATATGTTATGTAATAGAGTATCTTCAGTGGAAGGATAGGGGGTGTCCTCGTTACAAGGAAAGAAATTACTATAAGCAGAAATCCGAGGCCCAGAATATGGCCGGCATAGCGTTCATATCCCTTCCTCTCTATGTGCTGTGCAAGCAGAAATGCAAGCGAAAAAGTGAATAATCCGGCAGCGATAAGAACTAACCAAAATCCGCTGCCTGTGATGTAGTTTAAGGATGCTTCAAATTCCATCATTCACCCCCCAAAAAGGTGTTAAACTGAATTCAGGACTTCTATAACAAGCCTGAAAACCAGTTTTATGACGACCGCGACCAGGAGGGCGACGAGCAGCCCTTTGAGTACCGATATCGTAGCCTTTTTGTACGAGACCTTGCCGGTGATTCCGAGGAGGAATATTGCGAGCACTATGAGCCAGATTATTATAAGGATGAATGCAATCTGGGTCATCCCCAGGAAGTATCCGAAGAGTATCGCCAGGAAGAACAATATTGCGGAATATACCGACAGGTCGGAGTAGCTGATCCCTGATTTTGAAAAAAAAGCTGATTTTCTTGCCATTTGTAATCATAGAATGATTGAATAGACAGGATATTATTAATTTTGGTCCCTAAGGGTTTTGCCGGTAAAAAAATCCGGGACCTTTAATCCCAGCTGTCTGCAGTAAAATATGTAATGCTGGCATTGGAAAACCCTTTGTTTGCGGAGGAAATGGATGTTTTCAGGGAGGATTTCCAGATATCACCCTTAATGCAGAATTTCATACCGCCTCCTCCGGTATAACGGAGATTAAAATCAACAGGACTCTCGGCGGAATTAAAGGTTCCGTTGAGATAAATGAGGCTTTTATACATGCCGGATTCTCCTGCACAGAACTCTTCTGCACTTATGTTTAGAGCCGGCATTAAAAGACGGGGTTCTGGCCTCCTGTCGAATTCTGCCAGTATAATATCAATATCTGACAGATCTGCCAGGGAAGTCCTAAATACCATCATATCCCCGTAAGGCGTTTTCTCAACCGAGAGATTCCAGCCGGAATCCATCCTGTATGTTTCCGGTTCGTCATTAACCCTTTTCAGTTTTTCATCCGAAAAGACCGGTTCGCCGTCTGTATAAACCGGGAGAGGGATCATGATCTTCGTCTCTCCGGCTGCTGTCAGGTTGTTGAGACCAGAGATTTTTACAAGATAGTTGTTGTTGCTTTCGATGCTTTCTACGAAGGCCGAGGGTATGAACGAGATGAAAATAAGACATGGGATCAGGATTATTAATCCGGATATTATGATTATTTTCTTAAAAACTGGTTTTCCATCTCCGTCTTTCATTTTTATGTCCTAATTATCTATATGTTGCAGTTCTTTATAACAGACGGATATTATATGCGATATCTACCAATCCCTCAAAATAGATTGATATTTCCTCCTTTGTACGTTCAAAAAAACCTTTCCTGTTCTTTTCATCTGCACTTCGCTGGTACTCATCAAGAAGGTGTAATTCTTCTTCCGACAGCGGGCCGGAAATTCCAAATGAATTATTATCCAGGATAATGGCCCGGTCTCTTAATTCAGGAGGGATTTGATCTTTCAGTTCCGGGGGGATATCCTGAACGGTTTTTTGGCTGTTAGTTGCGCTTACTGCTGATATAACAAAGCATGTAATAGCAATTGTAGCGATCATGTAAAATGCCCTCTTCATATATAGTTCTCCAAAAAAGGGCATGACCTGAGTTTACTGTCTGTTGCCCCCTGTATAGCAGATATTTATTGCTTTAACCATAAATATTGTCTGACCGAAGTGTTTACACGTTTCAAAAACCGGGTTTATACGTGATCAATTATCCGGGGCAGGTATGAAGCGGCTGTCTTTTGCATCCTGCCATTTATTTATGTTCTATAAATAACTAACCTGTAACCAGAATGGCTGCAGAGAATATCGTCGAATGTCACGTTCTGGTAATCGGTAGCGGCGGTGCCGGAACAAGGGCTGCAATCGAGGCGGCCCGTTACGGTGACGTGGTAATAATGAGCCGCTCGGTTGCCGGAAAGGGCGGCTGCACTCCTATGGCGGAAGGAGGGTTCAATGCGGTATTGAATCCTGAAGACTGCTGTACGCTCCACGGGGAGGATACGATGAGGGGCGGGGCGTATCTCAACGACCCTGAGCTTGTAAAGATACTTGTCGAAGAGGCGCCCGAGAGGATGAAAGACCTCGTTGAATGGGGTGCCGTATTCGATCTTACGCCTGAAAGAAAGCTTGCCCAGCGGCCGTTTGGCGGTCAGAGGTTCAACAGGACCTGTTATGCCGGGGACAGGACCGGCCACGAGATGATGATGACCTTAATCGAGCACCTCCGGATTGAAAATATCACTATACTCCATGAAATCTCTGCAATCGAACTTCTCAAATCCGGCGGGCGTGTCTGCGGTGCTGCCGGTCTCGACCGGAATGGAAACCTGGTAATAATAAAGGCAGATGCTGTGGTGCTTGCGACCGGGGGAGCTTCACAGGTCTACGAGGTCAATACCAACTGTGCGACCGGAAACGGGCAGGGATTTGCACTTGCATACCGGGCCGGGGCAGAACTTATAGACATGGAGATGGTCCAGTTCCACCCCACCGGTGCGATCCGGCCCTATGACGCCCGCGGCAGGCTGATAACCGAGGCTGTCCGCGGCGAAGGGGGTCTTTTGAAGAATGTCAATGGCGAGAGGTTCATGGAGAGGTACGACCCCGAAAGAATGGAGCTCTCGACAAGGGATGTTGTAGCACGTTCGATTGCAACCGAGATCCTCGAAGGCAGGGGCACTGCAAGGGGCGGCGTATATCTCGACGTATCCCACCTGCCGGACAGGTACATAGAGGAGAAACTCCCGCTGATGCTCGAGCAGTTCCTCAATTTCGGCGTTGACATAAGGAAGGAGCCTATGGAGGTCGCACCGACGGCTCATCATTTCATGGGAGGGGTAAAGATAGATGCATCCGGTGCGACGACAGTTCCGGGTCTTTTTGCATGCGGTGAGGTTACAGGCGGAGTACACGGGGCAAACCGCCTCGGGGGCAATTCGCTTGCAGACACCCAGGTCTTCGGTAAGCGTGCGGGAGAGTCTGCCGGCAGAAGTCCTGTGACGGGTAAGTCGATCGATCCCTCCCAGGCTGAAGCAATAGAATCCCGGCTGAAAGGATACCTTTTGGGGGAGAGGAATCCTGCGGAAATAAAGAGGAGCCTTAAAGCGGTTATGTGGGAGAATGCAGGCATCTACAGGACCGGAGCCGGCCTTAAAAAGGCGCTTTCTGCAATAGAAAAACTTTCATGTGAGAAGCTTAAGGCAGAATCCGGCGGGAACCTGATCGACTGCTGCACAGTATCCGACATGCTGACGACTGCACTTCTTGTCGTAAAAGGCTCGCTTCTCAGGCCCGAGTCCAGGGGTGCCAACACGAGGACCGACCTGGGGCCATGTGAAAACCCGGAGAAATCCCCGTACGGGCACACCTTCCAGTCGCTTGAAAAGTCCGGAATAGAAACTGCGGAGGCAGGATAAATGGACGCTGTTGAGAAGATCAGGCTGGACGTAAGGATCCTAAGGCAGGAACCGGATTCAGGTGCAGAACCTGAATACCGGGACTACACGGTCGAAGTCAATGAAGATGCAAGGGTTCTTGATGTGCTGATTGCGATCAGGGACGACATTGATCCCACTCTCTCTTTCAGGCACTGCTGTGGTGCAGGACAGTGCGGAAGCTGTGCGATTAAGGTGAACGGCGAACCCAAACTCGCCTGTATGACCACAGCAGAGGACGGGATGGTTCTTGAACCGTTAGATCTTCCGGTGGTAAAGGATCTGACAGTGGATCTCGTATCAGAACTTTCAAAGATGCCCGGACTTGTTCCCTGCGAATGCGATGAGCTACCTGAAAAAGAGGAGATCGACCTGATAAAACCCATTCGCGACTGCATCGAGTGCCTGTGCTGCGTATCCGTATGCCCGGCGATGAAGGTTGTGGATTTTGCAGGCCCGACGAGAATGAGACAGGAGATGAGGCTCGCTCTCGACCCGAGGGATTCGAGAAACCGGGTTCCGCTGGCGGTAGACGAGGGGCTATTTACCTGCACGACATGCCATGCATGCTATCTTGCATGTCCGAAGGATATCGAGATCCCCGGAAAGGCGATCGAGAAGTTAAGAGAGCTTGCAAACAGGCAGGGCCTGACCCTCGACCGGCACAAGGCCGTTGCAGAGCTTGTCAGGACTACCGGAAGGAGCGTAGAGAGGGCGGGAGAGACTTTCCTTGAGCTGGTGCCCGAGGTAATCGAGCCTTACGGGGAGGTCCGTGCCGAGGTTGGGTTTTATGTCGGCTGCATGTACAATATGAGGGTTGTCCAGACATGCCTTGATACCATAGAGGTTTTGAAACGGAACGGAATCCGTGTGATTGTACCTAAGGAGCAGGTCTGCTGCGGCTCGCCGCTTATAAGGACAGGGCAGACACAGATCCTCGACCATCTTAAAAAGACCAATATCGACTGCTTTGTAAAGAGGGGAATCGATACGGTTCTTACGATGTGCGCCGGATGCGGTGCGACCCTTAAGAACGATTACGACACCCCGTTTGAGGTTATCGATATCAACGAACTTCTCGTGAAATACGGGATAGAGCCCCCCGAGATGCTGGATGTCAAAGTCACTTACCATGATCCATGCCACCTTCTTCGCGGACAGGGGATAAGCGAAGAGCCGAGGAAACTTATCAGGATGGTTGCCAAGGAGTTCGTTGAAATGCCTTCGATCTGCTGCGGTGCGGGGGGAGGCGTCAGGTCCGGGCTTCCTGACGAGGCGAAGGCCCTTGGAACGAACAGGGGAAAAGAGATAGAAAAGACCGGTGCTGAGATTGTTGTTACATCATGTCCTTTCTGTGAATTTCATATCCAGGAGTCGACAGACAGGCCGGTTAAAAATATCAATTCATTAATTCTTGAAGGATATCGTAAAAAAGACGAAAAAAAGAAGAATCAATCTTCCTAATTTTTCAGGCTGCCTGTGCAGTATAGTTCAGTTTCTCCTGCAGGTTTTCTGTTGCATGGATCGACTGTATTATTGCACTGATCTCAGGCTGGTCTGCATCCGGATTGGTATTCAGTTCAAGGTTTAAGAGCGGGAGTGCAGGTTCTCCTATCTTTATCAGAGTAATTGCAGCCATATTCTTCGCTGTAGCACTGCCTGAATTCACGGTATCGATCAACTCCGTAACTGCAGCCTGGCCTCCGAAGACCAAAACATTCGAGGACCATTCTCTTGTATTCTCATCATTTGATCCAAGCGCCTCAATAAGGGGATCTATTGACGGGTCTCCGATACAGACAAGTGCAACAGCCGCGTAACCCGAGGCTTTCTGGTTTCCGGAAGAAAAAACCCCTATGAGCGGTTTTACCGCGGCATCGCCCTTTCCTGAAAGGTGAGCGACAGCAGCCTTTACTGTCTCGTTATCTTCAGAATATAGATCCCCGATATATCCCTGGATCTCCGGTTCGGTATCTCCGATACATCCTGTGGCAAATACCAGCAAACCGGTTATAAATAATATTATCACGGATATTTTGATATTCATTCAATAATTGTCTACCTGTCAGGTGAAAAATGTTCATGGTCAGGTAAAAGAGAATATATCATGCCTTTCATCCCGGGCTCATGTATTGCAATAAAGAATCCTTTATAATTTAATAACCCGATTATCCCAAAGGAGTCCTATTTATGAGTGAAGTAGAGATAGAATGTCCCAAATGCGGGAAGAAAACCGTACTCGTTGAAAAGCCGGATGAATATGAAGTCTGGCTGAAATGCACCGAATGCGATCTCTTCCTTGGAATGAGTGCAGACGACTGGCACAGGATACATAACAGCCCCAATATTGATGAAAAAGTCAGGAAGCTGTATACGAAAATGAATGAAACGGCAGAAGGTGTCTGCCGCGCCTGCGGGTCATCTTCGGAAGAGTGTGGAATTTTTGGGATCTGCAGCAGGTGCTTTTACAAACTTCTTGTCATCCTATTGATAATAATGGTTATTGGTTCGTATATGGCCTGGATGGCATTATTATAGTTGATTAATTATAATAAAATCTTTGTTTCTGTGAACCATGATGTTATACATATTAACCATACGGACTGTCAATATTAATATGCAAACAAAATTAAAATTCAACAGGCGACAAGGGATTGTTCAGGCAGTTGCATGAATGCCTGAATAAGATCCCCGGATACGAAAATGGATATTATATATGGAATACAGCAGTGTTTCGGTTGCAGGGAAAAGAAGACATAACGAGGATTCCTGTATTACGGTTCAGGTGGGTGATGGAGTTCTTATGGCTGTTGCCGACGGGATCGGCGGTCATGCAGCGGGAGATGTTGCATCAGCCATTGCCATTGATACATTAAGATCCGAATTTTCAGGAAGATACCGGGAAGAAATGGGTCCCGGGGATATTGAATCCCTTTTAAGAGACGCTTTTACAAAAGCCGACGAGAACGTAAGTGAAATGGCTGTCGGGGAAAGGTCAGGCATGGGCACAACACTTGTGGCTGCATTCGTTCGTGATTTGGAGATTTTTATTGCAAACACCGGAGATTCAAGGGCATATCTTTTCAACGGGCACTTAAAACAGATAACTGTCGATCATTCACTGGTCCAGGAGCTTGTAGAAAAGGGTGCAATAGACCCGGAAACCCGGCGCACCCATCCCCTTAAGAATGTAATAACGAAATCGGTAGGCGGGGATTTCACAGTGGACACCTATCACACCGCAATTAAATCCGGGGAGACCCTGCTTCTTTCAAGTGACGGGCTGCATGATTATATCGATGATGATAAAATCACCGAAGGGCTCGGGTCCGGTGAAAATGCAAACGGGACTGCAAGAATCCTTCTAAAATCGGCGATACCCGTCTCAGAGGACAACATCTCGGTAGTCATCCTGAAAAGATAAGTATTGTTATAGTTGAGAATGAACTGAATCTATTAAACAAGAAGAGAAGGAGTTGAAGAGAATGAGTGGCGGATCCAACGACAACACAATTGCGATATCTTCCGATCCTGATTTTTATGAAGATCTCTCCGAATACCTGAACGTATTGTCAAATCCAACAAGATTGAGAATCCTGAAACTGATAGAGCACAATCCGAAGGAGGTTCGTGAGATCGCAAGGGAGATCAATACAAGTTACGAGAACACCAAAAAACACCTTGACAAGCTTTTAAAGACCGGTGTGATAAAAAAGGAGGCGGGCATGGGGCGGCAGACCTCCAAAGGCGCACTTCCTGTATGGAAATATTCCCTGATTCCCGGCGGGATGGAAGGAATTATCCGTAACCTGAGCATCTTCTCGAATGTCGATATCAGGATCGGCCATGAAGAGATAAACGCCCGTCTTGAAGAGGTCAGGAAACTACTCTCAGG
>CAYXKC010000006.1:0-5376 GCA_964465295.1 uncultured Methanomicrobiaceae archaeon
TTTTACATGAAAGTTACCTTGTAACTTACATGAAACAGCGCCTGAAACATTCGTTTCATTCACGTTTTTATACTAACGGGGAAGGCCCCTGCCCTTCTCCTGCGGGAAGACGTGATTTTAAAACAAGAATCTGTTCTTCTGTAATTTTCAGTTTTTCAAAAACAAGCTCTTTTCCGCGCCTTGTAAATGCATATACGGGAACGGATCTCCCGAACTGTGCAAGAGCGCCTTTTCTGGCGGTCTCTTCGGCTGCGGCTGATGCGCACCTGTACACAAGGTCACAGGTTTCAGACAAAATTTCTGCATCCCGCATCGTTATTCCCGTAGAATGAACCGCGAGTATGATAGTTTCAGGAAAATCCCTCCGGATTGACTGAGCGTCTCCCGGATCTGCAATGGTGACCGCGACTTTCTTAAATCCCCTGGAATATGCCGCCTTCACTCCTTCATACTGATCGATTGAAGCATCAGCGGGGGATACAACATACCCGCCGCACTCCTCAATCCTGCCGATGACCTCAGGGTACGGGCAGGTCCTGACCAGCCCGGACATCCTCCCCCCTATTCCCTGGACAAGCCGGGGGTTTTCTGCAATTACCGTCCCTGCACCGTCACAGGCGATAACCGCACAGTCGATGTATCCGGACTTCAATGCGCTGCATAATATCTCTGATGCCCCGAATAAAACGAAATCGTCGTCTGATAATACCTGCCTGTCTTTTGTGAACATCCCGTATGTCCGGATTCTCTCTTCAATGCATGCACGGATCTCATCTTCACTCATATCGATAACGGGCGAGGAAAATTTCCGGGCAAGCGGGCAGGATGAGATCAAAGGTTTTCCCACTGAAACAACCCTGCCGTCACGGACTGTCACCGCCGCCCTTCCCGTCGTCTCCATAACATGTTCATCAGAACCCATAGTCAGGAATAATTGGTTTCGGGGTCAAATAATCATGAAGGTTGAGGATTGTTATGAAAGAGGAAACCAAACCCGGGAGAATTTCCGAGATCGATCTCTTAAGGGGAACTGCTGTTATGATGATGATTCTCTTTCATACGGTCTTTGATATCGACTATTACAATATCTGCCAGGTAAACATTCTTGCAGGGCCGTGGTCCGTCTTCGGGTATGTCACCGGCTTTCTCTTCGTTTTTATTGCAGGAATATCGGCATGGATAAGCGGGAAAAGAGCGTCCTGCAGGATGGATAAAAAAAGAGTCTATATTAAATTCCTGAAAAGAGGGGCTTTTATTTTTTCAATCGGGATGGGCATAACCATCGTCACGTGGATCTTTGCCCCGGGCGATGCGATAGTATTCGGAACGCTTCACCTGATAGGAATCTCAATAATGCTCGCCCCTCTTTTCTTCGGCCTCTCCGTTAAAAATATCTACATCGGTCTTGCAGTTGTATTCGCAGGGTTATTGGTCCACGGTATGACGGGAGATCCTCTTCTTACCTTGATCGGCATTCCCTATCCGGGTTTTTCCACCCTGGATTATAAACCATTGATACCCTGGTTCGGGTATTTCCTCTCGGGAATGGCATTGTCGGCATACCTGTATCCTGAAGGAATAAAAGAGAAAAAATTTGAAGAGATTAATAATCCTGTCTCCGGTTTCATCCGGCTGGCAGGCAGAAATTCGCTTGTAATCTACCTGGTACACCAGCCGCTGATTATTATTCTTTTATCTCTTTATTATGGTCAATTTTTGTTGTTCCCCTGATTGAAAAGCGGAACATCCATAAAGGAGCAGACATCAAAAAGGCCGCGGTCGGTTATCCTTAATTCGGGAATCACCGTCAGCGCGAGGAAGGATAAGTACATGAACGGATCCCTTACAGCAGTCATCTCTTCGAGAGTCCGGTTCATATCCGAAAGTGCCCCTGCCACCGTTTCGTATGGCGCATCGGACATAATTCCCCCGCATTTCAGGGGAAGCAGCAGTCTTTTATCGTCGCATACCACTGCCATTCCTCCCCTGCAGGATTCAACCAGCTTCACTGCTTCAATAATATCCGTATCGGAAACACCGACCGCAACTACATTATGGGAATCATGTGAGACGCTTGATGCTATTGCACCTTTCTTCAGCCCGAATCCTTTAACAAGACCCATCCCCGACCCTTTCCCACGGTACCTGTCGCATACGACTGCCTTAAGGATATCATCGTCAGTATCAGGGATCTTTGATGCATCGATATCCAGGTCAAGCCTCCGGGTGATGATCTCCCCTTCAACAAGAGAGATGACCTTCGCAAAACCTGATTCTTTGATCTTAAGATCTTCAATATCCGGTACGCGAAGATTGAAATCATAACCGATCCTCCCGGGGGGGATATGACCTGGATCCCTGAATTCACTGCCGCCGATAAAGGTCTGTTCCACCCTGAACCCGGCAGAATCATCGATTATGCAAAAGTCCGCCCTTCTCCCGGGAGATACCGCCCCGCGGTCGTAAAGGTGGAAATAATCGGATGCGGAGAGCGTTGCCATCCTGTAGGCAAGCTCCGGCCTGATGCCGCACCCGACAGCCTTCCGGATACAGTCGTCGATATGCCCGGAAGAAAAGAGCATGTCCGCATGCCGGTCGTCTGTTGCAAAAGAGCACCCTGATACAGTAATATCGTTTACAAGAGGTGCAAGGGCTTTTAAGTTCTTCTCGGTCGAACCCTCGCGGATGAAAATATGCATCCCTGCCTTAAGCTTCATGCGTGCCTCTTTTAGAGTAGTGCATTCGTGCTCGCTTCCGATGCCCTGCATAACATAGGCATTGAGCTCCTTTCCAAAAAGCCCGGGACAATGGCCATCGACTATATCGAATATCGCGAGCTTTTCATACACGTCATCAAGACCTGAAAGCACCCCGGGATAATTCATCATCTCCCCGAGGCCGAGAATATGCTCGCGCCCCCTGAATTTTCTGATCTCTCCGGGTTCAAGAACCGCTCCACCCATATCGGCGGGAGTGGCGGGAACGCACGACGGAACCATATATTCGATATTAAGATCCGTCTTTTGGGACTCGCTTAACATGTAATCTATCCCTGCCACACCCGAAACGTTTGCTATCTCATGCGGGTCCGCAACAACGGTCGTTGTCCCCCGGGGAATTACCAGCCTCCCGTATTCGGCGGGTGTCAGCAGGGAACTCTCGATATGAACGTGAGAATCGATTAACCCGGGCAGAACCTTTTTTTCATGAAGGTCGATCTCAGTCTTTCCCGAATAATCGCCCGTTCCGAGCACAATGCCGCTGCTTACTGCAAAATCGCATATCTCCCAGCTGCAGTCAAAAGGATTGAAGAGATCGGCGTTAAGAAAAACGGTTTCTGCAGGCTCCTCTCCAAGCGCTGCAGAAAGGAGATCCCGTTTAATGATCAGACCACCTCAATATTCCTGATGACCGCCGAGCTTCGTTTGCCGTCTTCGATCACGTAAAGGTACAGTTTATACGAGCCCTTCTCCAGATCGAAGGGGATTTTATAATCGTTCTTTCCTGTTTCGAGAACTACGTAACTGACATTTTTGCCCAATTCGACCTGCCTGAAACCCGAAAGGTCAAAGACTGTCACCTGCAGGGTAACCTCTTTTGCGTCTCCGTTGTTAAATACCTCGATATCGAGCGATTCGCCATTATACGCGACATTCCCGAAAGAATATGTAAGACAGCCGCAGCAGAGTACTGCAGCAATCACAACCGGCAGCGCGTATATTGCTTTTATATTATTCCTGTTTATAGACATTATTTGAATTATCTCCATTATCATTAAAATTCTTTTTATAAGAAAACCCGACAATCATATATTAGAGGCCGACATTTTATTTAACTCCCGTCCAAAAAAAATAAAGGGGGAATCCGGATTTCAATAATTGCTTTTGCTCATCATAAAGGAGGAACAGGAAAAACCACATCCTGCATCAATATCGCAGGATTTCTACAGAAGAAAGGGGAAAAGGTTCTCGTAATAGACTGCGATCCCCAGGCCAACGCGACATCGGGGCTCGGAATCGACCCTGACAACTGTGAAACGAACATGTACGATGTCTACATGAATGTCTTTGACGGTTTTCCCGATGTATCGGTTAAAGACATAATAGTCGGGACCGAATCGGGGATCTCGCTTGCACCGTCCTCCCTCGACCTTGCAGGTGTCGAACCATATCTATACAGTATCGAAGATCACCTGACGGTGCTAAAAGAGGCGTTAAAACCGGTGGAGAACGAGTATGACCATATACTCATCGACACACCGCCGAGCATGGGACAGTTCGTTCTCAACGGGTTTATCGCGGCAGACAGGATAATCATCAACCTTGATTCAGGCATATTCGCAGAGAAAGGGATTGGGAATTTAAAGGCCATATTCGATGACATCAAAGAGATAACGGGCCGGAGGAAAAGTGCGGATATGGCAATCATTACGAGAACGGGAAACCTGCACGAGGCTAAAGCACCTTTAACAGAGATCGTGTCGATATTGAAAAATCTGCTGAATCCCGGAGAGGAGAAGGAGAGCATCGACAGGGAAAAGGATATCGAATCCGGACTGGCATCCTTTGCGGGAAGGACATGTTCCGTTCCCTACGACACCAATATTATAAGATCCCAGCTTAAAGGAATGCCTATATCGCATTTATACCCTGATAGCCCCGCGGCGCTTGCGTACAGGGAGATTGCAGAGATAATCGGAGTGTGGTGATATATATGGAAAAGGAGAAAAAGAACCCAGACAGGCCCGGGAGAAAGGCCCTCTTTGTTGGGGCAGCACCTAAATACATTCCTGCAGCAGATAAGGATTCAACTGCTCCGGGGCAGGATTTCGCCAAAGTTCTCGGGGAGACTATTGAAAAGTTCAACTCGGGGGATACAGGAGCCAGGATCGGGGAAGAGAAAATATCCGGTGAATTTATCCCTGCGGCAAAGCAGGTAAACGATCTCCTGGATTCATATCCATCCGCTGCGGGCGGAGAAAAGACGGATGAGGCTGAGATCGCGGAATCACGGATTGAGGAGATCAATGAAAAGCTCCGTGCTACCGAAGAAGAGCTTCAGGCATCCCGGGACGAGACAGACAGGCTGAAGAGAGAGCTAAAGGATTATGAGGAGTCCGGCCGGGAGAGAAGCGATGAAGAAGATGAAGATCTTATCGCCGGATACCTGGAAGAGATTGAATCCATGAAGAAGGCGCTCTCTCAAAAAGAGGACGAATTAAGGAAAAAGGATTCTGAAGCAGAAGATGTTTTGGAAGAAGAGAGGCTTTCAGAAGAGTTAAGACAGACAATTGACCGGCAGGCCGAAAAAATATCCGTACTTGAAGATGCAAACAGGCAGTACACGGAGAAGATATCGGCGCTTGAGAATACAAAC
>CAYXKC010000006.1:5476-38809 GCA_964465295.1 uncultured Methanomicrobiaceae archaeon
ACGGAGAAGATATCGGCGCTTGAGAATACAAACCGGCAGTATACCGGGAAGATCTCAGCACTTGAAGAGAACATTAAAAAACTTGAAACGGAGATTTCCCGATCCGGATCGACTGCTGCAAAGCTCGATGAATTTAACCGAAAACTGGCCCTGAAAGATGAAGAGATCCTTAAGCTGCAGTCCGGACTTGCCAAAGCCGTTGAAGATAAGGAGAGATCTGCAAAGGAGAGCGGCGGGAAGATTGATACCTATACTCAAAAGATTGCCGGACTCGAAAAGTCAGTCAAAAAACTCACCGAAGAAAACAGCAGGCTCCTTCTGAAACAGGAGACTGAAGATAAAGAGATCAGGGAGAAGATCGCTGAAGTAGAGACCCTGAAACAGAGATCGGAGACCATTGTCCAGCAAAACCCAATGCCAATCCTCCTGATGAACATGAAATTTGATATCGTCGTTGCAAATTCCGCATTTGAAGAGATGAGCGGAATCCCCCTGAATAAGATCCGGGGCATGAACGCAAGGGATTTCAGGATTCTAAGGCAGGAAGGAAAAGGGCTTAAGCATGCAATTGAAAGCAAGCTTCGTGCATTCGGCGAGGTTGAGATAGAGATGCCTTCGGGCGTCCACATACTGGAGCAGTACTCCATACCGATATTGAACGATAAAAGAGAGATCATCAATATCCTGGCCGTATACAACGACGTTACAGATATCAGAAGGAAAAATGCCGAGATCGAAGAACTCAGGATAAAGGAGAAGGAAGAGGCACGCCTGCTAACCGAAAGTGCGGAACAGATCACCGGAAAGATGATCGATATGAGTTCGGGTGACCTGACCGTATCTGTTGGAATATTTGAGGATGATCCGCTTGCAGTTCTTAAGACAAATTTCAACAGGTCTGTTGAGGATTTCAGGGAGATTATCTCTGTAATAAACGAAAAAGCCGATATCATCGAGAGCACATCCGAAGAACTCAGTGCCAACAGCGACGATATTGCAAAAGCAAACGAAAAGCTTGCCTTAAATTCCGAAGATTCTGCAAAATTCCTGAGAGAGCTTATGGAGAGGTTTGAAAAGATCAGTCTTGGGATATCAGACCTCTCGGCTTCCATCGAAGAGATCTCAAGCACTTCACAGGAAGTTACAAGACAGGCGAATCAGGCGGCACTGGAGGGAAAGAATGCTGCAGGTATCGGACAGGAGGCTTCAGAGAAGATGGAGACTGTCGGAAAGATATCCCAGCAGAGTGTAAACGAGATCAATCTCCTCAACGAGGAGATGTACAAGATCAATGAAATAATCAAATTAATCAGGGGTATAGCCGAACAGACCAACATGCTTGCGCTTAATGCTGCCATCGAGGCGGCAAGGGCGGGAGAACACGGAAGAGGTTTTGCAGTGGTCGCCGGCGAGGTGAAAAACCTTGCAGGAGAATCGAAGGAGGCCACGCAAATGATCGAATCGATCATCTCCGGGATCCAGGAAAACAGCAACAAGACAGCGGATTCGATGAAACAGGCTGATAAGGAGATCCAGACGGGAATCGGGAGCGTAAACCAGGCTGTAAGTGCCCTCTATAATATCGCCCGCGACATCGAAGTTGCATCAAGAGGAATATCGGAGATATCGCATGCAACCGAAACGCAGGCAAACGATATCAATGCCTTTATGAACAATATTGAAGAGGCCAGTACGCTTACAAGAAATAATCTTGAAAAAATCGAGGGTATGGCTGCCATGGCTGAAGAGATCAGTGCAACGACACAAGAGGTCGGAAGTATATCCCACGAGATGCACAAACTGTCCGAAAACCTCCAGGAGATAATGAAAAAATTCAGGATGGTATAGGCAATCAGTTAAATTCCATACTTTATTATTTTTACAGATTCTACATAATCAAAAGGTTCTCTCATGCAGGATGAAAGTTTCTCACAGCTTACGAGGAGTATTGAAAGAATACTCGGGATACAGTGCGGTTCCTACAAGGAAGACTATATCAAACGACGTGTCCTTTCCAGGATGAGGATCAAAGGAAAGGAAGAATATAAGGAATACAACTCTCTTCTTGTCGCGGACAAAAACGAGCAGGAGGCTCTCAGGAACGCCCTTACAATCAATGTAACCAAATTCTGGAGAGATAAAGAGGTCTTTGATATTATAAAGGGTGAGATAATTCCCGATATCCTGAAGAAAAGGGGGAGAGCGAGAATCTGGAGTGCAGGCTGCTCGACAGGTGAAGAACCATATACCCTTGCACTTATCGCCTATGATATTACCCGCCTCAAACCCGACTCGCAGGTTACTATCTATGCAACGGATCTGGACAGGGAAGTCCTAAAAAAGGCCAAAGAAGGCATATATGATACCAAATCACTGGAAAACCTCTCCGAAGGCCAGGTAAGAAGACACTTTACACAGCTTGAAGACGGAAAATACCAGGTAAAGCAGCACCTTAAGGACATGGTAAAGTTTTCATGGCACGACCTGATGAGCGGCAGGCCGGTTACGAATTATCTTGATATGGTTACATGCAGGAATGTGACGATATATTTTACAGAGCAGCAGAAGAACGATCTTGCCAAGATGTTTCACCCTGCACTGGTTTCAAACGGGTATTACATCATGGGAAAGACAGAATTCATGGCAAGGGAGCTTGAAGAGTTTTACACACCATACAACGCTCTTCAAAAGATCTATACCAAGGCTTCAAAGTAAAAAACCTGAAAATTCATCCTCTTCTTCTTCTTTTACCTCTTTCTCGGTAAATCTCTTAAGCATCGCCTTTCTTTCATTTATTCTCTTCATTTCTGCATAGACAATAAGGAAATTGATTGCGATAACAACTATGACAAGGGTAAGACCGATTCCCAGCATTATCCCCTGTGTAGTAAAAAAAAGCGCCACGAGCAGTACTACAAATGAGATCAGGTAAAAAATAATCCAGGTCCTCACTTCATCAAACTGCATTTTCCATATCCTTCCTGTCGATCAATTGCATGACAACAAATTAATAATTTCTTTAACCTTTCTCTTTTTAAATAATTTCCGTTTGTATTATTTATGAAACCCTTTTTATTTTTCAGGAACATCATTTATTGTGGATAAAAAAGACCTTGTTACCTTCATCGCGGCAGTTATTTTTGTTCTGGCAATGGCACTCGCGGTAAATCCCCCGGACTTTGGTTCAACCGGTGGAGAAGAACAGAAAGCAGGTGCCGGAGAAGGGCTGCCTCCCGGATACTGCACAGATTCTTCATGCTGCAGCGATAAAGTCCAGTACTTCTATATCACTGAAAGGGTTAGTCCTCCTTTCACAATAAATTATAACAATGATCTTGATTCCATATACGCGCCCGGTGCACAGGGATATCCACGACTCCGCCTTCCCGGAAACGACTATGTCCCGGTTGGAAGCTACTTTGCACCCCGCGATTATACATATAACAAACCCACCGATATGCAGGGTTTTACCAGTTCGGATCTCTTTTCTCCGGACATCTGGGGTTATTCTGACGACATCGAGACTTTCGCCGGAATGAAAGGAAACACGAGCGGTTTTTCGGATATCTTCGGGGTGCCCTACCCTCTCTGGAGAATCAACTGCACCATGATTCCTGACGGGAATCCTGCATACTCGAGACTGATGTGGGTTCTTGTGGACTCTTCAACCGGAGACGTTATTTCAGGAGGGAACCTGTTTCCTGAGGGCAGGATCATGAAAGAGGTAGGGGTTGCAGATAAGGAGATGTACTTTATAATAGAAGCCAGAAACGTTCTTTCGTTCAGCCTTGAACTCGAAACACCTGCAGTCTCTTATAAAAACGAATATCCCAAACCTGCCGAGAGCGCTCTTGTAGATTTCCTGAATACAATGAATTAATCACTTAAGTACCCGGGCATATTCCTCAGCCAGATTTGCCATCAGGATATCCATCTGATCGATTTTGACCTTAAGCTCGATTACGTCGGCCTGCATGAATAGCGGAACAAGGTTCATATTTATGGAATTTATCCTGGTTTTGGCAGAATGGAGTTTGTTCCTTGCAGAGGCGAGAGCGGCATCACTTGCCCGCATCTCCTGCAGCCAGCTCTCCTCTTCATAATAATCCGCATAATAATCGGCATTGTTCCGGTGCTCGATAACATTAGCCAGCTCTCTCATGGACGAGACCATCTCCAGGCAGGTGCAGGAGATAGTTCTCAGTGCATAAATTCTCCTGGTATCGTCCTCATTATCAGGTTCTGCAGCTGAAAGCGTATCAAAGACAACAGAGAACTGGTATTCAGCCGCAGAAAGCCGGGCCCTGATGTTTCCCGGGCTTTCGCTGTTCCAGTCGATCGAAAAAACCCGGGATTCGGCATCATTCATCAGGCGTTCCATCTCATCGATATCGACATCCTCTCCACCGCCATTAAGAAAAGAACATCCTGCAATTAAGGAGAAAAGCAATATCAATGCAAAAACTGTTATTGAAAGTCTCTTTTTTATCATAATTCCGGTTCCCCAAATCACCAGGCGGCCTGCTAATAAAGAATGTACCTTTTATTCTTAAATATGTTGATAAATATGTATTTTACAGTAAGATCTCCTTACTGTCCGGTTACAGGCGGTTCAGTCGGTCTTTTCAATTATAATTTTTATGCGGTCGCCCTCTTTTAGACCATGACCCTTTGGGATGTCAATATTGAACCAAAGCCCCAGGGGATTTCCTTCATCGGTCTTTGCACTGTCCTGGTGTGTGCCCTGGTTCATGAGGCAGTCTTTCTCTGAATTGATATTTGCAACAAATTCAATGTCGGAAGTAAATTCCAGTATTTTTTCGGCCATTAACAATAGTTGGCAAAAAAATTATTTTAAGCTAACGAAAAGAGAAGGGTATGAAATTCAGGCGGTCCTTGCTGTAACACGCCATGTGGTGCTGTTTGAATAGCTCCATCTTGAAATTTCAAGCTCGTCGCAGATCTCTGCGAGAATTGCCAGGTTGGTGCCAACCTCCTTGGGCGATAAACCCAAATCTTTGGCGATATATTTGGATTTAAAGTAATGTTTGCCCTTCTCCAGACCAGATTTTAAATAATAGAGGATTTTATGCTGAGTGCCGGAATATTTTTCCAGCATATCGTTTTTAGAGCCCAAATTAACTACCTCCTTAGAAACAAAACCATATTCGTCATCCATATATATATACTTTCCTGTATAATTGTGAAAATTTCTACCCTATCTAAAATCCATTCCCCGATACAGACCAATATTATCGAGATCAGGTAAAATTATGATCATAAAATATACGGTCATCAATATTTGGGATTAAGAATTATTGAAAAAAATAATAATAGATCATTCAATAGGGAATTTCCCTATTTTTTCGATTAGACCTTTAACTACCGTATCTCTCATTCCTTCAACGTACTTTATCGAGCCGACGACAAGATGACCTCCGCCATTGACGCCTCCGCCGACGATCTCTTCCCTTAACTCACGGACCATCTGGGGTATGTTCATGAGAACCCCCCGGGATCTGATTACGGCAAAATCCGGCCCTATGCCAAGTGTAACGACGGGTTTTCCCACATTTTCCTTACAGAGAATGTCGTGAATCTCCCCGGAGGTCTTTCCGGGAGGCGGGAAGGTGAACCTGTGTGCATATATCTCGACATCGATCATGAACAGCAGCGCATCATTTACAAGCACCGATCTCTCCACGTGAGGCATCGAGGTCTGCAACTGTTCTTCTATGGCTGAATTCGCCTCTGCCACGAGAAGTGAGACCAGCTTCTTGTGCCTTGCCGTATCGCCATTCAGGTTCAGAATATCCTTGACAATCTCCCTGCCGTCGTTGAACCTGAGCCAGAACTGTTCATAATCAAGAGCAAGTGCAATATCCTTGCAGTCATCCTCGGAATAAGTATCTTCGACAAGTTTCAGATATCTCTCCCTCTCGGGCGCCTCGCTCCTGTCACCCACAGCTGCAACTGCAGGGAAATGTCGGATATGCTCTTCGACAGGAGGATAGATCATCCTGGCAAGTTCTGCTCCAAGCATACCTGCAGTGACCCCGAAATCCCCTCCGACATGGTACGGGTTTACATGGGCGGTGAGGAATGCATCTGTGGATTCGTCGGGATGATGGTGATCCACGACAAGAATAGTCAGGCCATAGACCTTTGCCATCCTGTATGACGGTTCGTCCTCCTCTGTCGAACCATTGTCCATCATTAGGATTAGCGGGAGTTTCTGCCCGTACTTCACGTTATCCTTCAGTGCGTAATCCAGGTCCCTTGTCACATCCTCGATCTCGTAAAACGGTGCTTTGGAAGGGGCACGCTTGAATAAGTGGCTGTCTGTATCGGGATCGCCGCCCTCAGCGCGTATAAGCGATGTCACGGCTTTTTCAACAGATACGGCTGCAGAAATACCGTCAGCATCTGCATGATGCCTGAGAATAATTGGCTGGTTTGTAAATACCGCCTTTCTGATGTGAAACGCGACATCCTTTATCGCGGGTCTGAGCCTCTCCAGCACATCGCTTTCAATCATGAAGGGGATATCATCAGGATATGCCCTGTCGTCCATCGCTTTCTCGATACGACTGAGTACCTGCTGTTTCTCCTCTTCGGAAAGAGACTCCATATAGCTGACTTCAATCTGCAGCTGGTCATTTCTCATCATGACCTCCCCGCTTACGTGGACAATGTCTCCCAGTTCCACCTCGGGATAGGCCCTCTTCCCCGCTTCGATGAACGCCGCGCCGTTCTCCTTGCCGCTCTCGTCTATAAATGTAAAGATTGTCGGCCCGCTGGTCTGCTTGATCTGTGCAACCTCGACATCGAGGCTCACGTTATAGCCGACCTTGTTCTTCAGGTCTCCAAGACGGGTCTGCGATCTCTTGCAGATTACGGAATCCACAACGTAATCAGGTACCACCATCTCCTCAAGATCGATATTCCCGTTCTCCCGGATATTCCTGACAAGGACCAGAATCCGGTCTCCTTCATTGTGTTCGGTTTTAACATTGCTTATATGAACCAGGCCCTTGATATGGCTGTTCAGGTACACAAACGTCCCGAATTTTGCAAATCCCTGGACCTTCGCTTCATATATATTTCCAATTACAATATCGCTCTGTTCACATCCTGAACCGAGACGATAGACTACATTTTCACTATTACTCATTAATTTATTCACTTCCGGTAAAATTTTCCAGTGTCTTCCCGTTTCCGGGTTTGGAGAGGGCATAAAGCCGGCACTCTCCATCCCTTCGGCCTTTGGCAATTATCACGTCACCGGCATTGAGCACCGTATCCCGCCTCGGCCTGTATTTCCACCTGCCTTTGCTCTCGATAGCCATTACGACCATTCCGGTAACCGTACCCAGTGACGCCTCCTTCAGGGTCTTGCCTGTAAGAGAGGAAGACTCCCCGATGACGATCTTTGAAATTATCTCATCGGATTCCCTCACAATCTTCTTAAAGACCGGGGGTATTTCAATATCCCGAAGAATTACATCAACTATCTGGGAAGCCGCATTGCTGATTCCTTCGGCAAAAGATGACATATACAGCATTCCCCTGAGATATTCCACATTCGATATTCTCTTTGCAGCTTCAAGAATCCAGAGATCGAGCTTGTATCTCATGTCGTCCATCCTGGAATCCAGAGACACAACCTCATCCGCAACCTCCCTGTTGTTAAACATCAGGGACGTATAAGCAAGACCGACGGCAAGTTCGCTGAGATCCTTCATCTCGATGATCAGGGACACCGCCCTGTCGAGATCCGAGACCACAGCGCCTGCCGCATCCTCTTCAGACATCCTGAAATCATTCCCGGTAATCTCGTAAAGGGGTTGCATGCCTACTTCAAGGCCTTTTGCCAGGAGTATGTCGCCGTCAAGGATTCTCGTATCCCTGTCGGGATCATATATCCATGACACACCGCGGCGGATGGCAATCACTCTCATTCCGGTAATACTCTGGAGTTTAAGCTCGCCCAGGGTCTTTCCGTCGATTGGGCTGTTGTCCCTGACCTTTACATGACAGGTAACCTCTTCCGCTTCAGGAAGAGCCTGTTTCAGCCTCGATGGAAACTTTACGTCCTTTAATATTATCTTGGCAATCTCGGAAGCCGAATTTGAGATCTTCTCGGCAGCCTCGGCAACCTGGAGCATTCCGCTCATTGCTTCGGCCTCCTCGATTCTCCTTGACCCGAGTATGCTCTGGATTCTCGCCTGGTATACAAGCTGGTTCATACTCTCTTCGAGGTTGACAACCTCCCTGGCAATCTCTTTATTCTCAAAAAGAATTGCAGAATATGCAAGATCAACCATAAGTTCGGAGATATCCTTCATTTCAATAAGGACATCCTTGAAACTTACCGGCTGATATTCAAGTTCAGTCATATCTTAATTAATCCTTAAATCGTGTTTCCAAAATATTTATCACTATATGTTCTTTTTACAAGAGTAAATTTATGACGGTTACAAGCAGTGCCGCCCCGGCGAGATCGATAAAACTTGTAATTACCGGAATTCCGAAATTATCCGGGTCAAAACCGTACCTGAAAGACATGCTTGCCGTATAGTAGCCGATGATGTTTACAAGGGTTACAAGCAGCAGACCTGCCGACATGCATACAATCAGCATTACCATAAGACCGGGCGTTTCAATCCCGAGGAATAATGATGCAGAGTGCACTGTAAGTCCCAGGAGAGGCAGGAGGATGATCGAATAAAGATAGCTCTGCACGAAGTGGCCGAAGACCTCCCGTGAAGGTACAAACCCCGGCGGTATCTCACCCATATGCATGCCGGTTGCAAGACGGGAGCACAAAATCCCGCCAATCGAACCGCATCCTCCCGCGAAAGGAGGGATCAACACCAGAAAGACTGCATAAGTTATCAGCTGCTCCAGATCGCTTACATATGTCATACCTGCCAGGACCCCGAGGAAGGAGAGCGGAATTAACAACGGAACAATCTCCTTTAGAATATCTGAAGACGCCTCCCCGGATGTATACAGGTAGAAGATAAAGGCGGCTGCCGCAATAAACGTCAAAACCGCAAACAGCAGAAATCTTGTCCCGGGAAGGAGTCCTGTAATGAATACGGCCGTTATCAGCAGAATCGGAATTGTGACTATATCCCCTGTTGTCGTTACGGTAGGAGATGCAATCATGTCGAGGTCGATCTCCTTCCTGTAGCAGATTACAGATATTACCAGTGCAATGATAATGACAAGTGCACCGGACAATGCCCCTGATACAATCGAGATCAGTATGAAATCTGTTATCAAAAGCCCCTCTATTCCAAAGGAGACAGATACCAGCCAGGCGAAGAAACCCAGGATAAATGACAGTAATATTGTCGCGTAAAATGACGCCCTTATATTGGCTCCAAGAACGCTCTCCCTGCCGAATGCGACCTCGAATTCACCGAGATGCATCGACGATGAAAGCCTTGACGCCATCACACCGGATATGCTTCCGCGCATATTTATCGAAGGCGGAACAAGAATCATTAAGCCGGGGATGAGCGCAATCAGTTCAGTTGCAGAACCCAGGTAAATTCCGGCAGCGCAGTTTGCAAAAGCACTTGCTACAAGAGCGCCGAGCCCTATTAAAAACAGTCTCTTCTGATGACCGATTACTGCCTGCAACAACATCATCACCCTCTCCCATAATATCACTCATCCCTGAACGGCAGCTCCGTCATCGTAAGATCGTCAGGAGCGAAAATATTCCCGCTGAAGTATTTCCCTGCATCCTCTATATGGCTTGCCATCTTTACGTACCTTGAGCTGATATGCACCAGAGCCAGGCTCTTGGCCGATAATTCACTGGCAATCTTTCCGGCATCTCCTGCGGTCGAATGAAATACTTCACGTGCCCTCTCCTGTTCGGAGTTGTCAAAGGTCGAATCATGAATCAGGAGATCGCAGTCCCGCGCCCAGTCCATCCAGTCACCTGATTTGGGCCTTGTATCGCCTGTATAGACCACCTTTCGCCCCGGCCGGACATCACCCATGACATCACCGGGCATTATAACCACCCTTTTGCCGTCCCTCTCTATATCAACGGGGTTTCCTCTCTGGAGCCTCCCGAAGAGAGGGCCCGGGGTTATTCCAAGCGAGATAGCCTTCTCCCTGTCGAAGCGTCCGGGACGCTCGTCTTCGCACAATATATATCCGAGCGAAGTGATGCCGTGATCGGTTGAATAGGCCCTGACCGTATAACCGTCATACGGGACAACCGAACCATGCTTCAACTCAACAGGCAGCAGTTCAAAATCAAGGTTGTTCCTTGATATTGCGAGTACGGCCTCTACGAACTCCGATACCCACCGGGGGCCGTAGACGTACAGGGGCTCCTTTCTCCCCATAAAAGACATCGTCTGTACAAGACCGGGAAGACCGAGATAATGATCCGCGTGCCAGTGAGTGATGAAAACGGCATCTACAGTAAATCCGGTCTTTGCCCTCATCATCTGCTGCTGGGCGCCTTCCCCGCAGTCAAAGAGAAGGGTATCCGAACCCCTCCTGACCATTATACAGGCGGGATTCTTATTAGGTGTGGGAAGTGCTCCCGATGTTCCCAGAAAATATACCTGCAATGTCTCTCCTGCTATAAGCCATACCTCCTGATGAATTCGAGACTTTTTACGGCTTCATTTATGCTTCTTCCCTCGACAACATAAATACCCCTGTATTTGCTTTTAATTTTATCGAATAAATGGTCCCAGTCGATATTACCCTGCCCTAAAGCAAAGTGATCGTCATGCTCCCCTTTGTTGTCATGGATGTGGAGATGTACGGCTTCATCTATCCTTTCAAGAAAAGATCCCAGTTTTCCGGCGGTATTTGCATGACCGATATCGATTGTTGCATACAGGTTTTCGACACCGTCTATCATCCCGAAGAGTTCGTCGGGGCAGGTGCAGAGAAATCCGGGTATGGCAGGCATGTTCTCAAGACCCACCCTGACATTGTAATCTGCCGCAAAAGCTCCTATCTCCCTTAAAGCCTCTTTATGAAGCGACCAGACCTTGTCAGGAACTAGTTTTGCTTCCGGAGACATATAACCGGGATGCACCGTCACCATATCCGTAAATTCAGAGGCGTAGCGGATGCATTCGCAAAGCTGTCTTATCGACTCCCGGTATATAGGATAATTGAGTGAGGCAAGGTTCAGATCTGAAAACGGTGCGTGAACCGTCGCTTTCAGGCCGGTGGTCTCAAGCACTGAGATGATCGATTCAAAAGACTCTTTATTGTCAAGCCTGAAGTTGCCTTCGGCAGAGATCTCCCACCCGTCATATCCCGTCTCCCCGATACCGTAAACCCATTCGATTGAAGACCATATCTTTGCGGAAGATGCAAAAAAAATATCAGGAGACATGTTTCTCTTTCACCAGTTCGTCAATAAGGTCCCGGGCTTTTTTCTCGAATTCTTCCATCGAACCTTCGTTTGTGAGGATATAGTCAGCCATATCCATGGCATTTGAAAGTCCCCATCCGTCTTCACGGTTGTCGCGGGCCGTAAGACCTTGAGCATCTGCAAGATCGTCGGATCTCCCTCTCTCTTTTAATCTCGCCAGCCGGGTGTCAAATGACGACTCCACCCCGATAAGCCTGAATCCGTCAAATCGCCGGGCAAATGTCTCAACCTCTGCATCACCCCTTATTCCGTCGACCAGGACCAACTTCGATTTTTTTCCCTCGATTAAGGGAATACTCAGGCGGGCGAGCGCATCCATCCCGAAACCCTGCCTCAGGCACCGGGACATCTCCCCCATATTGCGGTCCGTCTGTTTCAGGCCGGCATTTTCAAGCTCTCTTCTGACCACATCCCCCATAACGACGACAGGTATCCCCTTCTCCTTTGCTATTCTCGAGAATTCTCCCTTGCCGCTGGCCGGGTATCCAACTACACCAATAACGAGCATTATTCTCACCTATTTTCTGCGGGCCTGTTCAATATCCGTGAGAACCATCGAACCGGCGACGATTATCCTGTTCTGGTCGTAAATAACCTCACCATCCTCACGCGTTCTTATACTAACTCTTCTCTTCAGTTTGTCTGCCACCTTTTTGAGCTCTTCAAACTTCAGGGGAGGGATTGAACCCCAGACTCCCTGCTGGAGTACAAGTTCGACATCCCCGGCCTCCCGTGCTATATACTCGACATCCTCCTCTCTTCCGGGGAAAAGGGTGATGACCACCTGGAATTCAGGCAGGGTTCCGTTCGCATGAGCCTCCCTGCAGATCTTAAGCGAACGCTTAATCCTTTCAACCGCTTCAGGGCCGACTTTAAGCATCCTCGGGTAATGCTCCCACCTTGTCTTGATATCAAGATGCACGAGATCGATGAGTCCTTCCCTGATCATCTCCTCAAGTGTTTCAGGAAAAATGCCGTTAGTCTGGATTCCTACAGAGAGATTCATCTTTCTGCACCGTCTTGAGAGTTCAAGTACCGCATCCTTCTGCATCGACGCCTCGCCCCCGGAAAAGATTACTCCCGATATACAAAGCCGGGAATCTTTTATCATATCTTCAATTTCATCGATATCGTGAAGGTCTTCTCCGATCTGGATATCCCTGTTGTGGCAGTAGTAGCATCTTACGGGGCATCCCCTGAAAAAAACGGTGCATACGGCTCTCCCCCGCCAGTCAACTGTGCTTAAAGGGACGAACCCGCCAAAATTTATCTTCAAAAATATCCTCCCTGTTGATTATTATGTTTCTCACCGGGAAACATGAAGGTTTCAATTTGCAGGCGGCCCGGAAAGTTACCCGGGTGATACCGTTCCGGCAAAGATAATAGAGTTTGAATACAATCTACTGCACAGGACAGGCGCAATGAGGCCCAAATTAATTATATCCGTCTCATCGGTAGAGGATTTCATAACTGCAGCCGGGCACAATCCCGACCTGATAGAGATCAGGATCGATCTTTTAGGCGGGGACGAGGACGAACTGCTTGAAAAATGCAGGGAGAAGACTCAGGTACCCCTTATAGGTACTGTCAGGTCCCGGGATGAAGGAGGAAAATTTGAAGGAACGCCGGAGGAATGGTTCGATAAGATCGCGGTCTGGATACCATTATGCGAATATATCGATATTGAAAGGCCCTATTCAGACTATTCCGGCCGGGTGAAGGATCGGGGGAAGAAAGTGATCTCGTCCGTTCATCTTGATTATATGCCTGAGATAAATGGTTTAATCTCTATTGAAGAGAACCTGGAAGAGTACGGAGACATTCCAAAGATAATCGTTACACCTGAAAGCCGGCAGGATATTCTCCTGCTCTCCGGGTTCACCCTGGAATGTCAAAAACCTGTGATAACCGGAGTTATGGGCAGTGATTTCAGGTGGGCGAGGGCTCTCTGCTGTATTTTCGGTTCATTTGGCGTCTTCTGTCATACAGGTTCTCCGGCATCTGCCGGACAATACCATATCGACGAGATGAAAGAGATATTCTCTCTGCTTGATATCAGGTGATTTTACCGTCAAAACCGGAATGCAATTACAAAAATAAAGAAAATCCCCTGACTTTTAACCCATGCAGAAAGAAATAGAAGAGATGAGAAACGAGATAAAAACACTGCGGATGTGTCATGGTCCATATCTCAAAAGTGGCGGAATGGGAGTCGATCCGCTGCGAGAGCTTTGATAAAAGGATGGATATGATAATCACCGAAAAATAGGTCATAATGATAAGATAACCAGACAGTTTTCAGGCAACAATTTTTGAGATAGTTTTATATATTAGTCATACTTACTAATGGTAAACGTAAGCTTACGAGGTTTACCATTATGACAGATAAAAGTTCTTATGAAGTAATTATTAAAGAAGCGGCGCATGAAGATGCAGGGAGGGGAATTGCCAGGCTCAGCATCGACGTCATGCAGCAGATGGGCCTTCGCAGCGGAGATCTGATTCAGATATCCGGAAAAGCGAAGGCCGCGGCGATTGTATGGCCCGGCTACAGCCAGGATACAGGAAAGGCCGTCATACGCATCGACGGAAATACGAGATCCAATCTTCGTTCAGGAATTGACGAAAGAGTCAGGATCTGCAGGGTCGATGCGAAATATGCAGAGAAGATTACGATACAGCCCACCCAGCCTGTAACCCTTAGAGGCGGCGAGCAGTATATGGCAAGACTGCTGAACGGACGGCCTGTAATAGAAGGCCAGGTGTTCAGGGTCAATATCATGGGCAATGCCCTGAGCTTTGCAATCTCAAAAGTCAAACCTTCAGGTGTTGCAATAGTCGGGCCCGGAACTTCGATTGAGATAAAAGAGACGCCCTATGAACCCGAAGAAGGGGGCAAAAAGGATGTTCCTGACGTCCATTATGAAGATATAGGCGGTCTTGGGAGAGAACTCGACCAGGTTCGCGAGATGATCGAACTGCCCTTAAGGCACCCGGAACTGTTCAAAAAGATCGGTATCGAGCCCCCAAAGGGAGTCCTTCTTTACGGACCTCCGGGAACAGGAAAAACACTCATAGCAAAGGCTGTTGCAAACGAGGTCGATGCAAACTTCATCACACTCTCCGGTCCGGAGATCATGAGCAAGTACTATGGTGAAAGCGAAGGAAAGCTCAGGGAGGTCTTCGAGCAGGCTGAAGAGAACGCCCCGACGATCATATTCATAGACGAGATCGACTCAATCGCCCCGAAGAGGGAAGAGACTAAGGGAGAGGTCGAGCAGAGAATCGTAGCACAGCTTCTGGCCCTTATGGACGGCCTTAAGGGCCGCGGAGAGGTGATTGTCATTGCTGCGACAAACCTGCCGGACAACATCGACCCCGCATTGAGGAGAGGCGGAAGGTTCGACCGTGAGATCGAGATCGGCATCCCCGACAGGAAGGGAAGACTCGAGATCTTCCAGGTTCACACAAGAGGCGTTCCGCTTGACATCGACGATATCGTCATTACAAAAGAGGAGAGCGAGGAGCTTGGAAAAACATTCGCCGAACTCGGTGAAGAGGAAGGGAAAAAGTACGAAAAGGATCTCAAACGCAACAAATTCCTCGAACCCTTTGCGGCAGTAACCCACGGATTTGTAGGTGCAGACGTCTCGCTCCTGGTAAAGGAAGCCGCGATGCACGCCCTTCGCAGGGAACTGAAGAACCTGAAGACGATCGATGATATCCCCCCGGAGATAATCGAGAAGATCAAGGTTACAAAAGACGACTTTGACGAGGCCTTAAAGCACGTCGAGCCGTCCGCAATGCGCGAGGTCCTGGTCGAGATACCCAACATATCCTGGGACGACATCGGAGGTCTCGAAGAGGTCAAGGAAGAGCTCGTCGAAGCTGTGGAGTGGCCGTTGAAATATCCGGATATATTCTCGAGACTCAAAACTGCGCCCCCCAGCGGTATCCTGCTCTTCGGACCGCCGGGAACGGGTAAGACGCTGCTTGCAAAAGCGGTTGCAAACAAGACCGAAGTGAACTTCATATCCGTCAAAGGGCCGGAGCTTCTCTCTAAATGGGTGGGAGAATCGGAGAAGGGCATCAGGAATATATTCCGGAAGGCGAGGCAGGCGGCACCTTCGATCATATTCTTCGACGAGATAGATTCCCTCCTCCCGAAGAGGGGATCTTATGAAGGATCTTCCCACGTAACAGAGAGCGTAGTCAGCCAGATACTGACCGAACTCGACGGGCTCGAGGAGCTTAAGAACGTAATCGTCCTCGGGGCGACGAACAGGCCGGATCTCCTCGACGAAGCCCTGATGAGACCGGGGAGGCTTGACCGGACGATCTACGTCCCTGCGCCAGACGCAGAGGCCAGGAAGAAGATCTTCGATGTATATCTGAAGGACCAGGACTCGATAATCTCAAAGGATATCGATATCGACGAAATGGTAAAAAAGACCGAAGGCTATGTCGGTGCGGATATCGAGATGCTTGTCCGCGAGGCCAAACTGGCGGCTATGAGGGACTTCATCTCAAATACCGCGGGTATGAGCGATGAGGACCGGGGAAAGGCCTTATCCAACGTGATGGTTACAAAGAAGCAGGTGGACGAGGCCATGAGAAAGGTCAGGGGAACGCTCGACTCATCAACAATAGAGGAGTATGACAGGAAATCCTGGCCGCTCCTTTTCCATGCGGACGAGAGGGAGATCCTTGAAAAAGCCGCTTCGCTGGTGAAAAGGGTATCATACGACCCCGGAAACGAACAGGCGGATCTTAAATCAGGTGAGCTGAAGAAAGAAACCTATAAAACGAAAAAAGACCTGAAGAAGATTAAAGAACTATCAGGAGAGCTTGAAAAACTGCTGAACGAACAATAGACGGAGAACAGTCTGCAATGAACGAAGACAAAGACAGAGAAGATGAGAAATTCTACAGGATTATCAGGGAGATGATCAACGAAGCGATAAGATCGGGAAGATTCCCGGGCGACGGGAATTTCTCGATCACCATTGCAGGAGGCAGTCTGCCGATCGATATCATCCCCGGGGGGCAGGATAATCTCCCCGAAGATAACGGCCCTGAGATTGTAAAGGATATAAAACCGCATACCGAAATCCAGAACGTTGGAGACAGCGTAGTCGTATCGGCCGATCTGCCGGGTGCAAAGATTGAGGATACGGCGATAACTGCAACAGACGACAGCATTGTCATCACCTCCCTCGCAGATAAGATCAGGTACTCGGCAAGAGTGAAGATCCCCCAGATAAGAAAAGAGACCCTGAAATATTCACTTAAGAACGGACTGCTTGAGGTCTCGGCCTCAACCGCATAATCCTTTTTTTTTATTTTGAGGCTTCCGGATTTATTATTCGGGTTACTGATTTGGGCGTTGATTAGGGCTTAAGCCCCTCCGGGGCAGATTTATTATTCCGGTTACTGATCAGGGCTTAAGCCCCTCCGGGCCAATATATTATTCCGGTTACTGATCAGGGCATAAGCCCCTCCGGGGCAGCCCGGGCGCTAAATTCGCTTTGCGAATTTGCGCTACTATGATAGCCCGGTCTGGGCGCCACCCATCCGGGTGGCCCCGCCCGGGGCTTACGCCCAAAGAAGAGAACGATTGAAAAAATTAAGCCGGAGGGATGCTCGCCCATCCCTTTTGTGACCTATCGCGATGAGAGGGAGGATCTAAGGGAGGGGGAATCCTCCCCCTCCCTGAATATTATGTAATTCTAAGTAGAGCGATAGTTCTCATGTAAACAAAACACCCCAAAAAAAATCTATAATTATCTGTAAAACAATTATAACCAATCATTACAGGAGGAATCTGCATAACGACACTTAAGGAATATCTCGATTCAGCCGGATGCGAACCTGCATTAACCGAACTCATCGTTCTTATAGCGGCACAGGCCAAACCGATCCGGGAGGCATTCATCGACAACCAGTCATATGCCGGAACGGAAAACACATCAGGGGAAGAGCAGGCTGCACTCGATGTGTGGTCTGACGAACATATCACACGCGTACTTGAAAAATCCGGGCTTGTAAAAGAACTTGCATCGGAGGAAAAGACCGGAGTGCTCAGATTCGATAATGCAAGGGAGAATTATGCAGTCGTAATGGACCCGCTGGACGGATCATCCCTCATCCAGGTCAACCTCTGCGTAGGAACAATCATCGGGATATACGACAACGGCAACGCCTTAAGCCCCGGCGAAGAGATGAGGGCGGCCATGTACATGCTCTACGGTCCGATGACTGTCCTCACCCTTACCGCCGGAAAAGGAGTATATACGTTTGCCATGGATAAAACCGGGGAATACAGGATGCTCGAGGGGCCGGTGAGAATGCCTGAAGGAAAGATCTACGGCAGCGGCGGTCTTAACAAAGACTGGACCTGCACGCATCGCGGTTTTATCGAGTCAATCGAAGGCGAGGGCGGCAAGCTCAGGTACTCAGGATCATTTGTTGCAGACTTCCACCAGATCCTGAAATACGGCGGAATATACTGTTATCCCGCAACAGTCGACAATGATAAAGGAAAACTGAGGCTCGTTTTCGAGGCAAACCCGATAGGATTCATCGCAGAACAGGCAGGTGGCGCAATATCTGACGGCAGGATAAACCTCCTCGGGGTCAGGCCTGAAAAGACTAATCACAAGACCCCGATATACGTGGGAAGTAGCGGCCTTATAAAAAGAATCGAAGAAATGCAAAATAAGAAATGATTCCTTATTCAGGGTTTATGGAAATTATTAATTACATATCGGCCCCATATAAAGGCAGATGGTTAACAGTATCGTATTGCCTATAAAAAAGGTCTATGCACTCATAGATTCTAAAATTATCGTAGAAATCAAGGACGAACCGAAGACACTCCGCGGCAGACTGGTTGCAGTCGACGAACACCTGAACATACACATGGATCAGGCGAGCGAATATATCGGTGAAGAGAGAGGACGGAATCTCGGAACACTTGTAATCAGGGGCAGCAATATCTTAACTATTGCACCCGAACTGTGATCAAATCCAGATGGAACCTATGACAGATATTGAAGAAGAGGCATTGAAGATAATCCAGGCGAATCCCGAAGGCGTTCTTCAAAGCGAACTCTGGAAACTTCTTGATATTGACAGCAGAAAATGCTCCAGGGTGGTAAAAAAGATCGTCGATTCAGGTAAGATCGACAGGATCGAGTCCAAATCAAACGGCGTAAAGACCTACCTGCTCAAAGCAAAGAAGAGCGCTGTAAACCCCGACCTTCTTCTTGCCGGCGGCGAACTTATCCCCTGCATCGGCTGCGAGGAGGAGTGCAGTGCCCAGGACTGCACCTATCTCATGGACTGGATGTACCAGCTTGCGATCGAAGAGTTTACAGACCAGTAATCATATTTTCATTTTTTTAATACGTTAATTTACACTTTTTAAGACACCTGGATTATTACTACCGGGTCAGGGTCAGACATTGATGCATAAATAAATCGTATCCTCCCCCGGATTTTTCGCCTGAAAGAAGATAAGTTATGCAAATCCTTATTAACGGATATTGAGAAAAAAGAATAAATTGAAACAGCCTGAATATTTTGGGGATGCCACATCCAACACCACAGGGCACATACTCTGTGTTGCGATTACGGTTCTGCTTTCGCTTATTGTCCTTATTATGGTAATGAGCTTTGAAATACCCGAGTTCAGGCTACCGGAAGAAATACCCTGCATATTTCAAATTCAGGACGTGAACAGCGAATTCCCGAAATATGAAAGTATAATAAAACTGAAAAATGTAGGAGATGAATCTTATGAAAACGATATGCTCAGGTGTAATATCTATATCAACAATGAACCATCCGGCTGTGTCATAAAAACGATGAATGGCCACAAATTTATAAATACGGTTCATTTCGGTGTACAAACCATAAGCAAAGGAGGTTGTAAGGATAAATATTGGTATCCAAAGCAAATTATCGATCTGGATCTTTCAAATTCGAAAATAAAAAAGGGCGACGATGTCAGGGTCGATATAATCTGGAAACCGGAGAACAGGGTAATATCAACGGATGAATATCACGTGTACTGACAGGGTGGATATTTTAATCCCGGAGCAGTTCAAATAATCTGGATATCATGAGAGTCAACCTGAAGAGATACGGTCTATACCTTATAAGATGGCAGCTTTCGACACCGATACTTGCAGGAGTCGGGATCGTACTCGCTTCGATGGGGCAGATCGTAGCGGCGATAATCGCAAACCTCATTGGCGGCCTGATCTTTTTCTGGGTCGACAGGTTCATCTTCACATCACGTTCCCTTGCCGCACAATGGGAGGTAAAAGAGAATATCCGGTGCGTCGACTGCGGCAAAACCACAAGGGGTTACAGGCTCGTTAAAACCGGGACATACGACCGTTCAGAGGATAAGGAGCCTGAATTCAGGTGTGAAGAGTGTTCGATAAAAAAATCCCGGGACTTAAAGGAGAAAGGGTTCGATCACTGAACCTGCGACTTCATCAAGGCCCGTGCAACTATCCCTGCAACCCTGAGAGGTTCGGGGATCCTTCCCTCTTTTGTAAACGAACTGCAAACCGCCCCTGCCGTATCAAAATCTATACCCCACGACCGGATATAAATCTCATATCCTGTCTTAAGCATGTGCCGCCTTCTTTTTCCAAGCTTTTCGTATGCCAAAAGCCTCTCTTCATCCCCGGGAAAATGATGCCCGATATCCCCAAAAAGACCCTCCGAGTCCTCATAAGTAACCCCGATAACAGGGATCCCGGTCATCTGGAAGATTCTTTCCGGATCGACAATATTGAACCATGATATAACACATCCGGACAGCATGATATAATTGATATCTCTCCTTTGAAGAGAATCAAAAATATCCATGATCCCGTCGGTCGCGTCCATCCCCCCGACAGTTGAATACCCGAACGCAGCCCCGTCAATTACCTGGTCCCTTCTCATCACGATCCCCGCAAGGACTGATTTACTTGCGCCCTGAACGAAACTCTCGGCAATACCAAGAACGCGAACCCCGGATTTCAACGTTTTCATGAAAGGTCTTATGAATGTGGATTTTAATATAATGTATCAATGGTTATAAACAAGGATGAAGTGTGCATATTCATCCCGACTCTCAACGAAGCCCCGACAATAGGAGACCTCGTCCGTTCTTTTAAAGACGAAGGTTATCAGAATATACTTGTTCTCGACGGAAACAGCACCGATAAAACCGCCGAAATCGCAAAAAGTGAAGGCGCTTCGGTATATCTCCAGGAAAGAGGAAAAGGAAAGGGAAATGCAATAATCGAGGCATTCGATTATATCGAACAGCCATATGTCCTCATGCTCGACGGTGACGGGACATACGTCCCTGAAGACGCGGAGAAGATGCTCGAACCGCTCTTCAACGGGTCAGATCATGTCATCGGAAACCGCCTGAACCTCTTTGACCCGGGCGCACTGAGCAGGATGAATCATTTCGGAAACCAGGTGATAAACTACCTCTTCAAGGTCGCACACGGAACGTATCTCTATGATATCCTCTCGGGATACCGGGCTTTTACTCTCGAATCCTTAAAAAACCTCAACTTAAAAGAGGCAGGTTTCGAGATTGAGACTGAGATGTCTGCAGAGATCGTCAGGAACGAGCAGAAAATAAAGATTGTCGATGTCCATTACAGGGAGAGACCCGGGACAAAGACCAAACTCAGGCCTTTGAGAGACGGTGCAAAGATAATTTCGGCAGTCTGGAGGCTTGCAAAGATCAGCAACCCCATATTTTATTTCGGGGTGATAGGTATCGTAATTTCGATATTAGGGGTGCTGCTCGGGGTCTATGTTGCACTGGACTGGTTCAAGGGCATAACCCATACCGAGATGACGATACTTACCGTTCTCCTGATACTGATAGGTTTTCAGATATTCATGTTCGGCGTTATCGCCGATATGCTCGTTTCATTCAACAGGGAACTGAGAAATGAGATTCAAAGGCTCCGGCCCCCGAATCCGCCAAGATAATACAAAACCCTGCAGCTGTGCCCGGCAACCGAGGTGAGGATATAAGCCTCCCTTAAATCTCTCCCTTTTGCAAAAGTGCCATGACCCCTGGCCAATACCACGGGGTTTGAAGCAAGTGCAGCTGAGACATTCTTCGCAAGCTCCATTGTTCCGGGCTCCCCCTCAACGACCGGTATAACGGGGGAGAACATCTTTCCTTCACTGTCCGATGGAATAATCTCATTATAAATTAGTGATGCGGCAATCGAGAACGGCGGATGGGCATGCACTATCGCACCCGCATCGCATGACCGGTAAGTCTCATAATGAACCTTCCACTCGCTCGAGGCCCCGTCTTCAGGAACACCGTCATCCCCGACAAATCTCAGGTCATCCTCTTCATCAAGAGACGAGCCGGTTGAGGTTATCAAAAAACCGCCGGCTGTCCGGACGCTCATATTTCCAAAGTTTCCGGCCACGAGACCTTCATTAAAAAGCCGCTTTCCGATCAGTTCAAACTCCTTATTCTGCATTCCTCACATCTCTTTTTTACACAGTATTCCTTGGCATATTCAACAAACCAGCCGTGACATTTCTTATACATATCAGCCGATCCGGGGAGAACCTTCTCGAACAATTCCTTAAGCTGTTCATTCTTTAAATCAATACCTGCACAGCCCGCTATCCTTACCGTATAGAGATCGATCACATAGCTCGGCATATCAAGACCGTAGCAAAGGATACTGTCGGCGGTTTCAGGACCGATTCCTTTGACATCCAAAAGCCCCCGCCTGAGAGTTCCCGGAGGAATATTCCGCAATTCGCATACGCCTCCCATAGATTCGACAAATTCTGACAGGTTCTTAAGACGCCCGGTTTTAAGCCTGTAGTACCCCGTACACCGGACAGCGTCCATGATAACCTCATCATCGGCGATGCGGAGATCCTCAATGGTTCTTATTCCCGCTTCATCAAGTTTTAAAAGAGCCTTCTCAACATTCTCCCACCTTGTCTGCTGGGCTAAAACCGCACCGATAATTATACTGTCGCAATCCCCGGGCCACCACTCAGCCTGACCGTAGATGCTGTTTAAAAACGATATTATTTTTTTTAAAATTATTTCATGCTGATTATCGGGATCCATCGGTTGATTAATCGATAAGAGCCTTCAACAGGCTTTCAAGAGTATCTGCCGGGGTTACTCCCTCAAGACGGTGCTCAATCTTTCCCGATTTCTCGATTACAAGCGTAGGCACGACCTGCACCCCGTATTTCATGGCGAGATCCATATTATCGTCTACATCCACCTTCTTTATCTCGATGGAATCGCCCATCTTCTCACCCAGCTGTTCAAGAATCGGGGTCTGCATCCTGCAGGGCCCGCACCAGTCGGCATAAAAATCTATTAAAACGGGTTTTGACATTTTATTCAATCCTCTGATAGAGAAAAGGTCGAGTATAATTATAAATTTTACTCTTTGAAGGAATTAAAAAAAAAGTTATTAAAAAATATTTGTATCATCAGGACGGCTTCTTTGAAAGAACTGCCATAATGATCTTTCCATATGCCGGCCTTGTTATGACGACACCAATAAGAACACCAAGTATCGTGATGATCGCAAACCCTTTCAGGGTCGAGAGATCCATGAGGGCAAGAGGAAGCATTGCAAATATAGTCGTTGAAGCCGCAACGGTGATTATTCCAAGAGCGCGTTTGAACCGCTTCAGGTAAAGGTTCGGTGAAGGCACCCTTCCTTCATGGAGCACTTCATCGGTGATAACCACAAGCTGATCTATTCCCGTTCCGATTACCGCAATAAGTCCTGCAATACTTGCAAGATCAAGCTGCTGGATATATCTTGCAACGCCAAGCAGGATCACTATCTCCGATAGGTTGATCAAAATCATCGGGACGACGATCGAAGGCTCCCTGTACCTGTAGTATACCATTACTGCAACTGCAAGAAGCCCGATTATTGCCGCTACAATACATACGGTCTTGATGAAACCTCCTCTTTCCGCAGTGACAGAGCTTGAGCCTGCAATCTCGACATCAACAGGCAGAGCGCCGGCCCGCAGGTGGATCTCAAGGGCCTCGGCCTCTTTATATCCCTCTTCCCCGTAGCCTGTCGAGGCTTTAAGATCGTTTACAGGTCTCCGTGCAATCTGGGCTGCAAGATCGGGAGACAGGGGGGCATTGTATACGGGTTCGCCGTCGAGGATCATCATAAGGAAATGGGAATCAGGATCGCTAACCGCTCCGTACTTTATGCACGCATCCCTGAGCGCTTCGGCGCCTTCTGCGCTAAGTGTAAAACCGACGCCCCAGTAATCGTTTTGTTGTGACGGGTTATCCACGGATGTAACTGCATCCCCGAACAGTACATGCTCGGTCTCGTTGCCCGTGGTTACGATCCTTATCTCGAATTTACCCTGGGAACTGACAATGTCCTGGGCGGTATTGATGTCGGTTCCGGCAAGCTCCACGCGGATATACTTCGTGACATCGTTAAGGCCCGTCATCGTGTTTATTTTGACGTCCTTTGTTCCAAGTGTGTTGACCTTGTCTTCAAGAATGTCTTTTACAGTATCTGCAGTCTCTTTTGAGATCCCCTGCTCATAAGTGACCAGCTTCGCACCCATCTCACCAAGTATCCCTTCAAGTTCATCCCTTGTATAATACTTGCGGATCTCGACGGAATTGGATTTTACAGGTATCACTTCAGCATCGATTCTGGCTGATAGTTCCTGTATGAACTCAGACTGGGTCATCTCTGTCTCGTAGCTGATGACCTCCGACCTGAAGGATAACTGTATCCATGATCCTCCGACAAGGTCGAGCCCCAGCTGAACGTTTCCGCCAATTCCCTTGTCAAGTGCGGGAGGAAGGGCATATATGCTCAAAACTGAAAGAACGACCAGTAAAAGTACGATTAAGACCTGCCAGTCGGAAAAGATCTTTGCCAGTGTGCTCTTCTCTTCGGCCATTATTTCCCACCCCTGTTAATGTACCATTTCAATAGTCCTGCATTCAGCATCCAGGTATTCATCATATCCACGATCAACCCGAGAATCAGGACAGCCGATATATCCCTGATGAGTGTAACCTGGCCGAAAGAAAATATGATAAACATGACAACAACCGCAGTCAGTGTCGTAGTCGTCATTATTATTCCGGTCCTGAATGCCCCGGCGAACTTCTGGTCAACCTTTCCCTGTCTCTTCAAAAGCCGGGTTGTAAGCAGTATATCGCTGTCGACCGAATAACCGATAAGCATCAGGAGTGCGGCAGTCGTACCAAGTGATAGGGTGATCCCGAATACATCCATCAGTGCCGCGGTGATTGCAATGTCCGAGAGTGCGGATATAACAACAGCGACGGACGGGATGAAAGTCCTGAAGAATACAAAGACGACTATGGCCATTAGAACAAAGGCGAATAAAAGCGCCCACATGGCCTGCGACTGGAGGGTCTTTCCGAATGTCTCCCCCATCTGGTAGATTGTCGCGTCAGGATATTTTGCCGATACATGATCGGTCAGCTCCTTAAAACTGTCGCCATCCATGTAATCGAAGACAAGGTACCCGTTTTCAATATCGCTCCCGGCATCTTTTAACGGATATCCGGCAAAATATTCCTCAATCTCCGCAACAGAACCGTGAGTTGACAATGTCACGGAAACACCTCCTGCAAAATCAATTCCCGGTTCAACGGGCATACCGGTTGTAACGGTGTTGAACGCAAGGAAAATTACAGAAAGGATCAGCAGAGCCAGAGGCAGTGCAACCATCTGTTTTGGTTCGTATCTATTGATATCATAGGTAAATTTACCCATACCTAAAAGTTGTCTACGAGAGTGATTAAAGGATTTGGTATGTGCCGTAAATATCCGCGCGAAAAAAAATATTATCCGGCTTATAAAATGCACATTTATAATTATACCCGGCAGGAAAAATATCATCCCGGTCAAACTCACTGATACCCTGAATTAAAATCCGATCTCCATTTTAAGCCTGCAAAACACGCGTTCATCAGGTCAATAAAAAATCATTCCGGCGGGTTCAGGAAGAAAATTATAAATACAATTCAAATTAATCAGTTCATCATGAGATCAGCGGCTGATCTAAAGAAAGAGATTGAAATGCGTCTCAGGAATTACCTATCCAGGGACAAAAACGGCATCCGCCGTGAGCTGCTGAAGATCTTCGTCAGGGCAAGATCCCTGACAGTGGCCGAGACGCATGAGAAGTTAAAGGAAAAATTCTCTGTTACATACCAGTCTATTGCCTCGATGGTGGGAACAATTGCATCAAGAATTGGTATCTTCCATATAATCAAGGAAAAGGACAACGACCAGACCCGCTACGAATTGAAAGAGCAGTATGCAGATATGGTAGCAAGACTTGTCGTTCCTGCATAGATTGAAAAAAGGCAAACCTATTTCACTTTTTTTAACTAAAGATCAGGGGAATGGAATACCAGCAATATCCTTCAAAGACTATCAGGGTCACCGATGAAGTAAGAAGTTATATTCTCGACAAAAAGAGAAATTTCAGGATATGTACCTCGTGTGGGGGCCCGATTCTTCTTTCAACCAGCGTCAAACCACCCAAATCAACAGATATTGAAATTTACGTGGATGACTATATCATCTATGTCTCGATGTACCAGGCGCGTTTCATGGATACGATAAACATGGATATGATCCCGCAGTACTGCGACTTTTTTTAATACAAAACCACACATTTATACAAAATGCCATTCGAAGAACTGAATCATACTGCAGATTACCTCTTCAGGTGTACGGGAAGCACTATCGAAGAGCTGTTTGCTTCCGCTTCAATGGCGATGTTCTCCCTGATGTTCGATGAAAGAGACGAAGGCCCTGTAAAGATCGAAATAAGTCTCGAGGCAGCCGATTACGAGACCCTTCTCTACGATCTCTTATCCGAACTTCTCTTCATATCAGAGGTTGAAAGGATCGTTTTTACAGGAATCGACATAAAAATAAAAGACCATGCCCTAAAGGCCGTTGCAGCCGGCGAAAATTTCGACATGGATAAACACGCCGGGGGAACGGAGATTAAAGGGGTCTCCAGGTATGAGACGAATATAATCAAAAAAGGCGGTAAATTCCAGGCGGATATAATCTTCGACGTATAAAGGAGGCAGAGATGATCGATAAACTTGAAAAAATATCTGATACTGAATGGGAGATCAAAAGAGGCTATGTCGACAACATGTCGGTTCCCGGAAGGATTTTTTTATCCGAAAAACTTTGCGCGAGTCTTGAAGAGGGTGCTCTAAAGCAGCTTGCAAATGTAGCGACACTCCCCGGGATTGTAAAATATTCACTTGGGATGCCGGATATACACTGGGGATACGGGTTTCCGATTGGAGGAGTAGGCGCCTTTGATACCGAGAACGGGATCATATCTCCCGGGGGTGTCGGATTTGATATCAACTGCGGAGTGAGGCTGATATCGACTCCCCTGAAAAAGGAGGATTTCACCGGCACAAAAAGGCTGATCAATACGCTCTTCTCAACAGTTCCTACAGGTGTGGGAAATGTTGCGCCAAAGACATTCTCCGATAGTGAACTGGAGGATATTATGAGAGAGGGTGCATCGTGGGCGGTTAAGGAGGGGTACGGAATGCCCGGCGACCTTGTCTCCTGCGAAGAGAACGGGATGATGAAGGAGGCGGACACTGAGCATGTCAGCGCAAAGGCGAGGAAGCGCGGAAAACCCCAGTGCGGAACTCTCGGCTCGGGCAACCATTTCCTTGAGATCCAGTATGCAGCAGAGATACTGGATGAAGATGCCGCAAAGACATTCGGGATTGAAAAGGACCAGGTCTGCTTCATGATCCACTGTGGATCGAGAGGGCTCGGCCACCAGGTATGCACCGATCATATCGGGGATATCGAGAACGCCACAAAAAAATACGGGATCAACATCCCCGACAGGCAGCTTGCCTGCGCCCCGGTAAACAGTCCTGAAGGAGAGGCTTACTTCGGTGCCATGGCGGCCTCGGCAAATTATGCATGGGCAAACAGGCAGATGATAACCCATATGGTAAGAGAGGTCATCGGCAGAGACTTCGGCGTGGACTACAACGAGATGAAACTCATCTATGATGTGACGCATAATGTCGCCAAGTTCGAGACGCACGTCGTCGACGGTAAGAGAATGGAGCTCTGCGTTCACAGGAAGGGGGCGACCCGTGCATTCGGGCCCGGTTCCCCGGAACTGCCGGATTACCTCCGCGATGCCGGGCAGCCGGTGATCATCCCGGGAAGCATGGGGACATCCTCATATCTCCTTAAAGGGACACAGACTGCAATGGAGAAGACATTCGGCAGCACGTGCCACGGGGCGGGAAGACTCGCCTCCAGATCGAGCGCGAAAAAGAGCCACAGCGGATCGGACATCAGGCAGGAACTGATGGATAAGGGGATCTTTGTAAGAGCTACAAGCAACAAGGTTATCGCAGAAGAGGCTCCGGATGTATACAAACCAAGCAGCGAGGTCGTGGATATCGTGCACAGGGCGGGGTTGTCGATGAAGGTTGCAAGACTTGAACCAATGGGAGTTATCAAGGGATGATAAAGAAGGCCGGCGTTATCTGGGACTGCGACTGTTATGTCAACAAATACATCTGCGATAATGACATCCGGGGCGAGGTCATAACACCGCAGATGCTCGCCGCACCTTATTATAAAGGAAGCCTTGTCTCGGTAATAATTCCGACCGGGTTCGGCAATTCTGCATATTCAGGACTTATGCCTGCGTTAAAGGCGACCTCCGGGAGGATCAAAAAGTTCGTCGAAAAAGGCGGGAATGCACTTGTCTTCGGTGCGATGGCCGATGCAGACGGCTTATATGACTGGCTCCCGTTCAGGGTGAAATACACGCATGAGTACTTCAATTCACCGGTAATAACCGATGAAGAATCCTTTTTTTCCGGTATCGTGGAGGACTTCGATGAAAAAGGAATCGAATGCGACGGCTATTTCACTGATTTCGAAGGCGACTGTATTGCAGAAACACCTGACGGCCGCTGCATTATGATTGCAAAGAGATTCGGGGACGGTTGTTTTATAATAACATCAGTGCATGAATTTCCTTCAAGAAGGTTTCTGACCAGAATATGCTCCGGAGATTCGGAAATTATATTTTAATAATAACATCAATACAGAATACACAGGTGATAGATGTGGCAGACTATAAGATCTCGGCCGATTCCGGTGCCTTCGATCTCAAACCTCTTGCAATGGCGATAAATATGATTGTAAAGATGCCAGTAACCGCAAGATCGAAGAACCGGAGAGGAATACGCATTGAAAACGGCGCTGTTGCCGATGCGGACTATACCGGGCCTGTGCTGGAAGAGGTCCTTTTAAAGAATGAGATTATAAGTGTTGTACCCAAAGAAGGAAGTTTTAAGGGAGTGCCTGTAATTGTGGCACCCGTAAGAGACGAAGACGGCGAGGCGGTATGCGCACTGGGTATAGTGGATTTCACCGGCATCTTCGATCTCGCCACCCTTATGGAGCACCAGTCTGAGATAATCAAACAGGTCTGCGGAAAGGACCCCTGCCCGCTTCCGGGCGAAGCGATCGACGCCAAAAGGTAATTCCTATGAACGATACTTCTGAAAAGATACTGAAAATCCTGGAGGAACAGGACGGCCCTGTCTCAGGGGAGAAGATTAGCGAAACCATAGGCATCACCAGGTCTGCGGTCTGGAAACATATCAATGAGCTTAAAGAGCTTGGATACTCGATCGACTCCTCCCGTTCAAAAGGATACGAACTGAAGACTGCTACATCGAGACTTCTTCCCCATGAGATAAAAAAATACCTTAAAACAGAATTTATCGGAAAGGATATTCGTTACTTCAAAAATACCCCTTCAACGACATGGGTCGCAAAGGATCTCTGCTCAAAAGAGGACGCGGAGCATTTCAACGGAACCGTACTCATTGCCGAAGAGCAGACCGGCGGAGTCGGCAGGCTCGGGCGTGCATGGTTCTCACCCTCGGGAGGCATCTGGATTACTGTAATCCTTAAACCCGACATCCCGATCGACAAACTTTTCTTTGTCACGATGGCAGCTTCAATCGCGATCACGCGGACGATCAGGCGGATGTATGATATCGGCGCACTGATCAAATGGCCCAACGACATATATATCGGGGACAAGAAGGTCTCGGGGATACTGCTTGAACTTGCAGCAGAGGCAGACCAGGTCCATTACTGCCTTCTCGGAATAGGCATCGATGCGAATATCAGGACCGAAGATCTCCAGTCTTCACTTCAGACACCGATAACCTCGCTCAATATCGAGATCGGGCATGACATTGACAGGGCGAAATTCCTTGCGGCAATGCTTGGAGAGTTCGAGAGGAGATACAAACTTATCGAGGACGGGGAGTATAAGGCAATCTCCAGGGAATGGAAGAGCCTCTCACTCACACTTGAAAAAAGGGTCCGCATCTCAACACCCCGCAGGACATTTGAAGGCGAGGCGATAGACCTCGACGAGTACGGAGCACTTATCGTAAAGAAGGACAACGGCAAGATCGAGCGCGTACTCTCGGGAGACTGCACTCCCATTTGATCTTTTTTTGTACATATTCAAAAAAATAAATGTCTTAAAGGGAGGGGGAAAATCCCCCTCCCTATTACCCTCCCCCTGATCGCGATAAGTCGCGGGAGGGATGGACAAGCATCCCTCGCCGCTCCGGTTCTTTTTTATTTTGAAATAGTCTTTTTCCCGGTCGAGGCCACCCGGATGGGTGGCGTCCAGACCGGGTTATCGCGATTGCGAAAGTTTGCGTAGCAAACTGAGCACCGGGTTGCCACGTCAGGGGCTTTTGCCTATATAACTGAAGACCCAAAAAACACAAAAAAGAATAAGTCACCAAAGAACGAATTTGTTGTCAACTAAAATTTCAATACAGGTTGACAAACATGTACGGCGATGAAGAACGAACCAGGCTGATTACCAATACAGGCATTTTCATTGCACTGATCGCGGTCGGAAGCTACATCACAATCCCGATGATCCCAGTGCCGTTCACACTCCAGACCTTATTCGTTCTTCTTTGCGGGGCCGTAATGAAAAGAAAAGCGGTAATTCCTGTTTTGACATACATATTCCTCGGGGCGGCCGGTCTTCCGGTTTTTCATCAGTTCACCGCAGGACCGGGGGTGCTTCTCGGGCCGACGGGAGGATACATTATCGGGTTCGTCATCGCGGCCCTGATCGTGGGTTTCTTCTCGGGTTCGCGAAATATAATCCTTAAGGCGGGTTGCTTCTTCGCCGGATCTTTTGCAATACTCCTATCAGGTGTTCTCTGGCTCAATATCTCGACTCCGATGGATCTGACGGAATCATTTCTGCTTGGAATGGTCCTCTTTATACCGGGCGACTGCGTAAAATCCGCCGCAGCTTTCTTTATCTCGGGGAGGCTGAATGATAGAATTGTCTGATGCCGCATACAGGGACGTAAATACCGGCGTTGTGAAGATCCCAAACGGGGTTTGTGCCGTATTCGGGCCAAACGGTTCAGGAAAGAGTACTCTTCTCCAGCTCCTTGCAGGAATGAAACTGCCGGAAAAAGGAGAGATTCGTATCGACGGATCTCTTCCAAGGGATATAGAATGCGGGTACCTCTCCGAATTTCCCGACAGGAACATAATCTTTGAGAGGGTTGAGGACGAGATCACGTCGCCGCTAAAGTTCAGGCATACCGGCTGTGCCGAAACCGAAGAAATTTTCCGGCAGATTGTAGAAAAAACAGGCATCTCCAGGTTATCAGGCAAAAATGTCACAAGACTTTCAGGCGGTGAGAAAATCCTCGTCGCAGCAGCAACTGCAATTGCGGCAAAACCCGACCTCCTTGTAATCGACGAAGCGGATTCCCATCTCGACCCGCTTACTGCCGGAGAGCTCTTTGAAATGATCCTTGATCTCGGAATTTTGCATATAATATTCTGCACCCAGGATATGGAGAGAGTCATAGATATCGCCGGTTTTGCAGTCTACATGGAAAACGGGGAGATCGTATATTCGGGAGAACCCGAATTAGTCTTTGAAAGATTAAGGGGCACCTGCTTTCACCCGGAGAACGGAGCGGCCTGATGAAGCTCTCCTGCACCGGCGTGGAGTATCACAGGGATGAATTTTCCCTGAACGCGGATTGCACCTTTGGCGAAGGCCTCCATATAATTACAGGAAGGATCGGGAGCGGAAAATCGACCCTTGCCTCGATACTGGCAGGCGTATTAAAACCCGATTCCGGACTGCTGGAGACCAGGGAAATCCATTCCACGATACTCTCCATGCAGTTTCCCGAGTACCATCTCACTCACATGAATATCGCCGGCGAGATCGAATCATGGGGCCTTAATCCGGGGGTTGTGATGGATGCGGCAGAATTGTCCTGTGACCCAAAAAGGGACCCAATGACTCTCTCGCGGGGGGAGCTCAAAAGACTGCACCTTGCCTGCATCCTCCAGAAAAATTACGACCTTATGATATTCGACGAGCCCTTCAGCTCGCTCGACTGCATCTGGAAGAAAAAATTTTGCGATATGCTTGACGGAATTTCCGGCGGCATCAGGATAATCTTTACTCACGAATCAAAGATCCTGCCCTCTCACGACTACAGGTGGGAGATATCAGGCGGGATACTTTCAGAAACAGGCTGACTGCATGGAGATTTTTTTATGAAGGATCCGAGAATAAGAATGGCGGCAATGGTACTGCTCTCGTGCGCCGCCTTCGCCTCGGCAGAAGCTGCACTATTTTCCATAGCCTGGTTACTGGTTTTTTCCGAAAGAAGGTTCAGGGTTCCTTCGATTCCGGCTTTCGCCGGCCTTTTTGCAATGATAATAATAATCTCAATAATCTCCCTGAACGATGTCCGGGGAGGGCTCTCTTATTTCACCAGGATGTCTGCCATGATCGTAATTGCGATCTGGGCCTATTCGGAGATTAAACCCGGAGAGATTCTCGACACGCTTGTATGGCTTCTTGGCGAAAAGACCGGTTTCGAACTGGGTCTCACTGCCGAGACCGCAATGACCGAGATAAGGAGAATACCTGAAGATTTCAGAATGGCGCGTGTTGCAATCGGTTTTAAGGGGAAAAAGTTCAGGTTCACCGATTACATCCCCGTCTTTGGAAATATCCTGATTATTACACTAAGAAGAGCGGAAGAGCACGGAAAAGTGCTCGCAGGAAGGGGTTATTATTGCGGCGGGACGCACCATTATAAATTCAGCTCCAACAAAAAAGACATAATCGGACTTATTTTTGTTTTCCCTGCATTATTTATGGCATTTACACCCTTAGTGACATATTTATAGTAACATGATAAAATTATTAGAGACTGGATATTATACATTCAAGCCCGGCTTCCTGGAGGAAATTTATGAGCGTTGCCAATACTGTAAAGATAACTGACACTACCCTCAGGGATGCACATCAGTCCTTAATCGCAACAAGGTTAAGAACCGAGGATATGCTCCCTGTTGCAAGAGAACTGGACAAGATAGGTTTTTTTTCGGTTGAGGCCTGGGGCGGAGCCACCTTTGACAGCTGTATAAGATTTTTAAACGACGACCCCTGGCAGAGACTCCGCGATATCAAAGCCGAGATGAAGAATACAAATGTCCAGATGCTTCTTCGCGGCCAGAATCTTGTAGGATACAGGCATTACCCCGACGATGTCGTCGAAAAATTCATCGAAGCCGCAGGAAGGAACGGTATCGACGTTTTCAGGGTTTTTGACGCGTTGAATGATATCAGGAACATGGATAAATCCATGAAGGTCGTAAAGGACATCGGCGCACACCTCCAGGGAACAATAAGCTATACCACAAGCCCTG
>CAYXKC010000007.1:0-4892 GCA_964465295.1 uncultured Methanomicrobiaceae archaeon
GCCTCCTGGTAGACCTGCTTCTTCGGCTGGCCTTCGCGGTATACCTTTGCCGCGACGCCGTCCATTGCATAGACTACGGCGGACTGTCCGCTGCCTATCATCTCCCCGTAGCGTTCTGTGAACTCTTTATCATCTGCTGCAATATTCTCTATACTATCACTCCCTTTGGCGGTTCAATCTGTATATGAATGAATTAATCGCCAATCGGTAATATTTGGTATGGTCTTTTCCGGGCAGATGGAATTTCGTTATTCATCTCAGGCATAAAGCGACATGGAGATTACCTGAGCTTCAGGCCGGATTAAAATCTCATTGAATTATCAAAAAAAAAAGAGTTTATCTGAAGAGGCCGCCGAGCAGGCCCTTGTCATTCTGCTCGGCCTGTGCAAGCTCCTCCAGCCTGTTCTGGTCCTGTTCGAGCGCCTGGATCTGCTCCTGGATCATGGCTTTGAGTTCCCCGTCGCAGTCTTCGCCGCACTGGTTCATAAGGTTGTCAAGGTTCCCGAGTCTTACCCTGTTCGCTTCGATCTGCTGCTGTATCTCTTCTCCCGCCTCGCTGTCACCGCCGAAGAAGAACCTTGATATCGCATTCCTGTTCTCTATCTTCTCTTCTGCTTTGTACTGGGCCGTTACAGAGTTGTTGAACTCCTTTGCGATGGCAGAGATCTGCGGACCTATACCCCCGGAGATGTTTCCTGCCGCAAGGAGCGTCTGAACCGCGACACGGACCGTGTTTTCGTTCCTAAGCCTGTTGTTCGAAGACAGGCCGGTGATATTTGCGTTCTCTTTCTGGATCAGCTTTATCTGCGCCTTAATCTCCTGCCGGTTTCTCTCTGCGGCCGTCAGGTTTGCGGAGACACCGTTACCCTGCCCCGGGGATTCATCCTTCTTATCCTGTGATAATGACGGACCGGGGGACTGGTTTTCGATCTGGTTACCTGTTCCGGTAATCTTTCCACCTGTAATTTCTTCATTGCCATTACCCTGACCCTGACCCGTCTCTGCTGCAGCGGATACGGGGAAAGCGATTAACAGCAGGGCGATTATTATCGATATTACAATTTTTTTCATGCTCAAGCCACTTTGTTTGTATAATCTGATAACAAATGTATATAATAAAAATTTGCATTATTAATGGGGAAAAAAGACACTCTCTAATTTATGATGATTTAAAATTCAGCGCTGCTTATCCGCCCTGATTATACAAAATCCCATCCTGCAGTCCGTTTCTGAGATCATAAATCCCGCATCCTCCAGGAGGCTCCTGACCTCGACGGGTGTATAGAACCGTGCACTGGAGAGAAACCTCCCCTTGCAACCGTCTTTGATATACCTGTCATGGATCTCCCCGCCGCGTTCGAGGAATGCGACAATGAGAAAACCTCCGGGTATGAGAATCCTGTTAATCTCCCTTAATGCCCGGCAGGGGTCGTCAAGAAAGCATATAACCGTAATCAGCAGTGCAGAGGAGAAAGAGCGGTCCTTTACCGGGAGTTCCTCCGCCCTTCCACGGATCGTCTCTATCCCTCTCCGGTGTGACATCCTGCAGAGGGCATATGACGGATCGATACCGTATGAGATCCCGAGCGGTCCGGCGAATCTCCCCGACCCGGCCCCGACCTCGATCGAGCGCCCGTCGCCCGGGGGAAGAAGGCCGCGTATCCGGGCCAGTTCCGCCAGGTAGACCTCCCGGTTTTCATCGAACCAGCGATCATAATCCCCTGCGTACTCCTCAAAGAGATTCGTCATCATATATCCGGGTATTATGTCTCCTGTCCGCTTTTATCTTCAGCCGCTCTCTGTGCCTTCATATCGGATATCTTCAGGCCGGGATGTATATACCGGCCGCGGCCCTCTGTCCGGCTTCCCCACTCTATTGCCTCTTTAGGGCAGAAATGGAGGCATGCAAAGCACATCTCGCAGTTGTGGCCCCATTCGGGTTTTCCGTTCTTAATCGTTATATTGCCTGCAGGGCAGACCTCGCTGCACGTTGAGCACGAGTTGCAGTTGTCTTTTACGAAAAATTCCCTGTCATAACCCCTGACCTCATCTACAAACTTACCGTACGTCAGTACACGTAAAAGTGATGAAAATGGTGTAAACGACGGGTAATCCCTGCTGCCCGCTTTGATCTTTTCGGCGATCCTGTCGATTGCAGTCTCTGCATCTCTTAACACCTTTTCCTTCTTCTTCCCCTGCGGGGGTTTAAAGAGAGGAGGGAAATTTGCAGGCATGCGTACTGCAAAACCCGAGTCCAGGCCCCTCCCGTAGTTTTTCTCCAGAATGCCGGTAAGGATATGGAGAGCTGATTTTCCCGCACCGCCCATCGTGACCACGCCGAAGATATATTCCGCACCTGAAACGTCAAGCCTTTGGGCGAACTCGTTTACAACCAGGGGGATTCCCATGTCGTATACCGGACAGACTATCCCTACACGCTCTGCTTCTGGTTTTATTCTCTCATCTCCTCCCGCAAGGGATGCAACCGGCACAAGCTCGCAATCGCCCAGTATTCCGGCGATCCTCTTTGCCGCGGCAAGGGAGTTTCCCGTGCCTGTGAAATAGTAGATTATAGTCTTCATGAATCATCCTCCAAAGTAAGTTCCTTCTCTACCTGCCTTCCCGCAAAAAACTCTGCAACAACTCCTATCCAGTGATAAACGGGGTTTACCGGTGCCCCGGTGAAGTACTTCGTACTCCGGTCGAGCCATCCCTTCTCCTTCCAGTACCGGTAATCCCCGGGACTTATCTTTTCGAGCCGGGAGAAGGAGGCACGCTCCCCGTGGAAGATTATTATATCCTTAAGCCCCGGCTTTTTGGGTATCTCTCTCCCGAGTGCGGAGGCGAAATCGCCTGCAGCCTTTGCTATCCCTTTTCTGTTCTTCTCTTTTCTCCCTTTGGGCAGGGGGTCCATTGTAACAAGCCCTGCTTTTCCTGCGATCTCAAACCCCCAGAGCCAGGCGACATCTCCGAGGTAATTCAGAACCTTTTTCTCTCCCATGAAGCCTGTCGTCACCAGGAGAAGGGCGGATTTGCCGAAGAAACGTGGCCTGTGGAAGTTGTAGCAGAAGCGATCGATGAAGATCTTCATCTGGCCGGATACGTTCATGCCGTATACCGGGGTGGCGAATACCACTCCGTCCGCTTCATCCATCTTCCGTGCGATTTCGGGAGAATCATCCCGGTTGGGGCACTTGTCCTCTCCGTCGCTAAAGCAGGCGAGGCATCCTTTGCATGGAGCAAGGTCCGCGTCTTTTAGCCAGAGATACTCGAAATCCGCCTGAAGATACTCCTTCATGGATTCCCTGAGCTCTTCACAGGCCGAAAAGGTGTTTCCTTTTCTCGGGCTTCCCATTATTACGAGAATTTTCATATTTTTCATCTTTCATCTCTCCTTCCACGAATACGAGATTGCATTACCCGGGCACCCGTCAACACAGCTGCCGCACAGTATACAGTCTGCATTCTCCATCCTTCCCTCCCTGACCATCGACTCCACATCGAGGCTCATGGGGCAGTTTTTGGAACAGATGCCGCATCCTGTACATTTTTCCTCATCCGCTTCAAGATGGAGCGCCGGCCACCGGAAGAGGTTCCGTATACCCCGCCCGATCATAATCATCACCGCGATTGGGCAGAACGAGTGGCAGAACCCGCGTCTGCCGAATATAAGGGTGAATATTACAATTATGAAAACCGGGCCAAGAAATGCTGCAGCCCCCGCCGCCCCGGCAATTGAAATCCCGCCTGCGGTCCCGTAGAGAGGATCAACTGTTCGCAGGCCGCCTGCCGACCAGATTGCAAACCCGAGACTGCCGAAGATACCAAGGAAGATGAGATACTTCAGTATCTTCACCTTCCGTGTTCTAAGCGGCCTGTCATATGCAAAGCGGAAGGCCTCCTGCAGTCCGCCCGAGGGGCAGAGGTAACCGCACCAGATTCGCCCGAGAAACAGTGAGCTTAAAAATAGCAGCGCAAAGACGATCAATCCGCCTGTTACAATCCCGAGGGATGCACCTTCCGTGATAATCGGGCAGGAGATATAGGCAAAAGTGGCAGGATAGAGGACAAAAGACCCGATAATTAATGCAAGGCGGATCCTCTGGCGTTTCTGTGAAGGAATCTTCATGCCTCCGCCTCCATCTTCGGTTCTTCATCATCATCCCTGGCAAACAGGGCGGCGGCAATCCGTCCCAGGATTTCGCTGCAGATCGCAGGATTTCCAGTGTCTTTCGCATCAAGGGAGATCTCCGAGATTACTTCGACACCCTTCTCCCTGAGTGATTTTCCGAGAAGGGGCAGGGCCTCGCCGGGCTGGTTGGAGCATGTTGTGAATATTGCCGCCGTTTTTCCTTCGCATCCGCAAAGAGCCCGGACCGCAGAGTTGATTGCAGGCGACGGCTTCCACGCCCAGACCGGAGTCCCGATGATCAGGAGGTCGTACTCCGAGACATCGATCTCCTCCTGCTCTATCTGGTCGGCCTCCCCTTTACGCGATCGCAGGACGCCGGCAGTGTAGGCTGAAAAGGATGTGTAGGGCTTTTTTGTCTTGATCTCAATAATGTCGCATCCGGCAGAGCTGCTGATCGCCTCCGCAATACCTCTTGTAATGCCGGAATAGGAGTAGAAGATGACACAGGCCCTGATATTCCTGCCGCCGGCCGTCTTTCTCACAAGTTCCCGGCTGCAGTTCTCCATTACGTTTGCGTACATCACCTCGAAGTTCTCCCTGAACTCCCGTACACCCCCGCAGTTCATTGTATAATATGCGTAGAATCCCTCGCGCCTGGATTCTACGAGCCCCTCGTTTTTCAGGGTCTTTAGGTGCTGCGATACAGCCGGCTGGGATACGCCGAGCCGGGAGGCGAGTTCGCTTACACCGAGTGATCCGC
>CAYXKC010000007.1:4992-38120 GCA_964465295.1 uncultured Methanomicrobiaceae archaeon
GCCGGCTGGGATACGCCGAGCCGGGAGGCGAGTTCGCTTACACCGAGTGATCCGCCCGTATCGGTTGCGAGCAGGTGGATTATCTTTAGCCGCGTGGGATCGCCGAGTGCCTTGAACTTCCCGGTCATCTCCGGGACGATCCTGTAAAAGTCGTCGCATCCGCTGCAGTCGGTGAAGGGTTCCATAATCTGTATAAGCATTTGCTTATATACTTATATTGTTTGTGGCAAATATAGCAGGAACCATGCCCGCCAGAGTTATTGCCTGCTGCAACCACTATCCCTTATGAAAACGGAAACCCTTGATCGGTTCATGGAACTGTGGGGGAGATTTTTCCCCGGGGCCGCACTCCCCGTGACCTTCGGGCTTATAGATTCCGGGGAGGAAAGGGCGGATGCAGAAAGGCTTTCAGCCGGAAAGGGCCACCGTTGCCTCGTCTGCGATCTGGCAAAGGCCAGAAAGGGAAGATCCGTCATTCTCAATTCAGGCTCGATCACCTGCAGGGGCGGAAGGTTTTACACAGGGTACGAAAAGGAGCGTTTCCCTGACTTCAGGTATTTCCTCTCGTGCGGAAAGCCGGGTGCAATGGAAGGCGAAAGGTACAAGATAGACCCTGAAACGGTCGATGCGATAGTAAAGGACGACAGGCACATCCCTGCGGAGGGAAAGGAGTATCTTTTCAAAAGATGGGACATGCTCGGGGAGGAGGACAACCCGGAGGTTGTCATATTCTTTGCGAAGGGCGAGGTCTTAAGCGGCCTGTTCTCGCTTGCAAACTTCGACCGCGTCGATCCCAACGGGGTAATATGCCCGTTCGGATCGGGATGCAGCTCGATAATCCATCACCCGTGGTTCGAAGGCCGGAGCGAAACCCCCCGTGCTGTCCTCGGCATGTTCGATCCCTCGGCAAGGCCGTGCGTCCCGGTCGATGAACTGACGTTTGCGGTTCCTTTCGGGAGGTTTGAAGAGATGGTCCCGTATATGGAGGAGAGTTTTCTCATCACAGGTACATGGGAGAAGGTAAAAAAGAAGATTTGTATGAGTGCGGCTGAAAAGCCGTGAGCATCCTACTTCTCTTCCCTTTCTGCCATTATTACGGTCTCTTTTCTTCTTCGCAGGTACCTGAAGACCTCCTGCCCGGATATTACCAGCAGGAGGATATATACAAACATCCCGATCACGCCAAACGAAGGAATGAGACCGGTATTTGTAAAACCGGATACACCTGCATCGTCACCAATACCGTATGTCACATGTGAATCGATATTCATCACAGGCATGACCGGAATTGAGGCAACGGCGTATTCTCCCCTGAAAGAGACCGTTCCCATATAACTCCATGGACCGGCGGACTTTCTCTTTTCGTTGCTGAAGAGAAGAGGGGAGATTTTCATTGTATCTGTCATATCGATAACCTGTGCAATTCTGCCGTCCGTATTCCGGTAGAAGCGGCCTTTAATCCTTGCATCGGCGAGGTCTCCTGCAATGCAGGATATAGAACTGTCCGTCCATACGTCGATGAAGTCTATATAGGGAGTTTCGGCATTGTAATATGCAGGAAATTCGGGGTAGATCCTGTAGATGCTGTAGCCTGCCTCAGGTTTTCCGCTCTCCCCCAAAGTCTCTTCTTCTGCCAGAAGTGTGGGGGTAAGATCATATCCGGTTGTGTTTCCATCGCAGAACACAATTTGATGAATCAATTCTCTCCGGTCGATAAATACTGCTTTACATGCACCGAAATTTATTCTTGCTGCAACGTGGCTGTCACGCCTGTGTTCGTCTACATAACCGGTGATGATATCGATCTCTTCATCTGTCAGTTCATCGAAGATGTTGTTCTCCAGCGGCCAGAAGGGATACCGGAGGTCGTTCTTTTGGTATACGTCGTTGTAACCGGTTATTTCAGGATTTGTGGCGCTGTCAGCCGAACCCGCAATTATCAGTGCAAAAAGCGGAGAGATTACAAGAAATGCAAATATAAATACGGCACTCCAGAGGACAAATATCCTCCATGCCTGTCTGCCTGTGCCCCCGTTCATAATAATGGTTCATCCCGTTGGATAATAACCTTTTTCAGCCTCATTCCATATACTCTTCGGCGACGATGATGTCGCTTCCGATCTCGAATACCTTCGAGGCGGTGACGGTCTTCGTCCCGTATCTCTGCTTTGCAACATCGAGCTTTGCCTCTATCTTGTGAAGCCCCGGCATCCTCCCGGCGAGGTCGATATTAAAAGATCCTGTATCGGAGATATAATCCACTTCGTCGCCGTCTATCGAGATCGTGCATACATGCCCCCTGTACGGCCCGTCGATCTCAATCGAGACCACGGCTTTAGGGTTCTTCTCGTCAGGATCGATTGAGGCCGGGATCTCAATTTCAAGAACGGGTTTTATCAGGTGTCGCCCGAAATCCCGGACGAACAGGCCTAAAAGTGCGATCAGGACAAACACCGGCAGGATGTAGATTACGATATTGTTTAAACCCGGCGCCATATCGGTCCGGTTCGGAACCCCGTCGCCGTCGATATCCTCCGCGAGACTGAGAGCCTCCTGTGCCCAGGAGAGTGCACCCTCATTATCCCCGGCGAGGTAGGCAGCCTTCGCCTTTTCGAGGGCCGATACGGCGCCTGCCGGATCGTATTCACTGTTTGCCGAGATGGCCGCCTCGGCATCAGCGATAGCCTCGTTGATCATCGCAGCGAGTTCGTAGAAGAAATTTCCGCCCTCATACCCGAGTTCGATCTTCTCGCTGAGATCCGCATAGCCGAACTTCGTGATTAGGAGTTCATGATCTCCCTGTCCCGCCATGAAATCCAGGGGAGTCTTTCCGATCTCTTCGCCGTCGAAGAATACAGTCGCACCTTCAGGGGCCGTGTTTATGGTTACGGCAACCTTCATGGCTGAAAGATCGGCATATACATCGGATATCTTTCCGGCTGCGACCTCTACCAGGCCTTCCCAGTCCTCAAAACCCTCCTTTTTGACGAGTATGCTGTAGGTGCCGGGTTCGACCTTTTCGAGGGTCAGCCTGGTTCTTCCCTTAAATTCTCCATTTAGGAATACATCTGCATTAGAGGGATTGGACTCGACAATCACGGTTCCGGTTGTCGGGAGCGGTTCGAATACATGGGTCAGCGACTGCGACATCTCCTCCTGTATATATACCGTCTTCCTGTAGTCCGAGTAGCCGTCGAGGACGAGGGTTACCTCGTGCTGACCTGCCGGAACGTTGAGAAGAACCGTATCCGAATATGCCTGGAATTCCCCGTCGATATAGATCTCCGCACCGTCCGGTTCGGTGTTTATCGAAAACGCATCGCCCGTCGCCGTTTCAAAATTATGGGCGATGTAGGTGGTCTCGCTCTCTTTAATCTCGAATATCTTCTCCCAGGATTTGTATCCCGGCATCTCGAGCCTTACGTAATGTATGCCAGGGTAGAGATCTGAGATCCTGATATCGGTATTCCCGACGAACTCGTCGTTGAGGTAGACCTCGGCCCCCGAAGGGTTCGAGCTTATTGCGACGGTTCCTTTAGTATCGTAAGCCGAGACCCCCGCAGCAAGGATAAGGACTACGAGTATTGCAGCCGCCGTGAAAAGACGGAGTCTCCTGATCCTGCCTGTACTCACGGGCGAATCACCTGCCTGCAGTATTCCGGGGGCCGGTTCTCATGCCCCGCCGGCTGTACCGGTATTATTGACTCCTCCACTATGCCTCTCTGTAAATATCCTGTATATTCCCGGCTCTGAGATCAGGACCATTGCACCCTCCCCAGAGTACTCTGATGACCCGGAGACGAAGTCCCAGGAGTAGCCGGATGTATTGAACTTCATCAGGTAATATGGCAGGAGCGGGTCGTAATCTTCGGTGAGTTCTATTAGAACCGTCCGGGGCGAATCAGGGGTGATATTGTACGCGCTGCTCACACCCATCAGGCCGGTAGGAATGTTCCCCGGGCTCGCACCAAGCCTCTCGATAGTGATATTTCCCTGCGGCGGTGAAATAGTTGCAGACGGGGTGATATACGGGGTTTCTGTAGGTCCCGGTCCTCCCGGGAAGGGAAACCCTGCCGGCCCTGCGACGAATAACAATACTGCGAGAGCGAGTGCAAGAACCACGACAACTGCGGCGATTATCTTAGTGCGGGTCTTCTTCTTCTCGTCCATAACCCGCTCGTAGTCCTCCATCAGCTTCATCCGGTCATAGTCGGAGACCTTCCACCTGCCGTAGTCGTCCTCGGACGGCGACGGACCCTTCGGGCTTCCTGCAGCGGCACCTGCCGCGCGGACCCTGGTTTTGACCTGGCTTTCGCAGGGATAGCTTTCAATATCCTCAGATTCGACGAAGGAATCGATATACGAGCTCTTCCTTCCCAGCGCCTTTGAATGCTTTCTGAGTTCGGAGAGCACTTTCTCTCCGATCTGCCTCCTGCTCCTGTTCTCCGCGGCCCAGTGGGCAATCTCAGGCTTCTGCGGGAGAACTCCTGCAGTCCTGTAGATATCCGCCCATTTAGAATCCGTAATGGTCTCGGTATCGAGAACGATATCTGCCTTTGCAGCCGTCTTCTCTGTGACGAGGATGTCCGCTCCCTTAAAACTCCTCTTTGCAACCACAATCGTAAATCCGGCGTAAAGGAATGGCGAGAGCTTCTCGGCGATTGCGACAACGAAATCGACGGATTTCGGAAGGTCGTCGGATACGCATACGACCTCCCTGCAAAGAAGCGTCTTTCCGAGAGCGTACTCGACGACACCCGTCCCGGAAAGCCCGGAGATGAACCTCTCTCTCCTGTTCCCGATAAATGCCGTATCGGATGCCAGGTCCCTTATCCCGTAGTCCATCGATGAGAGCCTGTCTGCCACTCTCCCGTAGAACTCATGTATGTAAGAGAGATCGATCCTCGGGGGTATTCCCCCCTGCCACGAACTCTTTTCGATATATATGAAGGTGTCTGGCCTCCTGCCCTGCTTCTGGACGTTTATAGCCGTTCCGAGCCATACGAACGATCCGGCAGTCCTGATAAAGAGCGAGGCCGTGCTCTCGTCGAGTCTCTCTGCAAGTCCTGTTACAGACTCGTCCGAAAGGCCGCCCGAGAGCCTCTCTCCGTCGGTTGTATATATTCCGTAATTGTCATCCATAATTCAGATGCCCCCTTGATCCGGCCTAGAGGCCGAATCTTATGATCTCGGTGAATCTCCATGGTGCAAGGCCTTTCGGCGCTATCTCCTCCTCAAAGCCCTCTTCGGTAGGAAACGGCTCGGCCGTCGCATCCACCGAGACCGCGACGAAGTACATCGAGATGTCGTTCATCATATTGACGAGGTTTTTGAATACGGTGTTCATCGAGAGGATCGAGAAAAGCTTCTTCTCGATCTCTGACGCGTTTCTCGACCTCTCGTCTATTCCTGAGAGCTTCTCCGCACCCATCGAGAGAATCTGGTTCTTTATCTCCTTGTTCTTCCAGAAGAGAAGGTCGGTCTTTGTGACTACGAGTGCATACTTCTTGTTGGGGTTGAAGAATCTCATGCTGCGCCTGTTTTCAAGATCGATGAGGGTCTTCATGTAACCCCCAAACTCCCTTGCAAGCTGTGCCTGGCCCTTCCTGCTTCCTGTTATCTTCTCGCCGTCTATAAGGAAGACGACCTTTCCGGCACGAAGGAAGTTCCCGTACATCGTTATCAGGATAACGCTCTTCGTGAACTCAGGATCGACTAAAAGGTCGCGATGGTTGTATTTTATGTACCTGACGAAGTCTATCGTTCCCGCCAGTCTCCTGATCTCGTTCGGGTGCATATCAAGGGCGGGTGCGAGCAGGTTTACTGCCTTATAGTAGTTGACCTCGTTGAGCTCGTCGTAATATTCTCCCGCATAATCGACGACGGTCCACTTGACCGGGATAATGCCGAACTTCTTTCCGGTGAGCTGGTACATTACCATCTGGTACCTGTACGTCCTTGACAGGATCTGGCCGTCGAGGACGTTTGCATACAGGTTCGAGATCCTGAGGTCCTCGCCGTCGTCGTTGGGATCGCCTGTCAGGACGACTCCCTCGTTTGAGTGCCCTTTATCGAAGTGCTCGGATATATAGCCCCAGAGGCCGAGGACGAAGTAGGTCTTTCCGGACGACCTCGGCCCGAAGATGAATATCTCAGAAGCCCTGACCCCTATCGTGATCTTCATTGCAAGCCACCACAGGATCAGTGATATGATGATCCCTGTCCCGAAGATGAACACGTTCTGTACCATAACTTCCGGGGCAACGGAGGCTTCGGGAGAGAAGGATGATGCGTAGAGCTCGTATGCCAGAAACCCTATGATGATCGTGAAGAATATCGTAAAGAGGAATTTGGCAATCTTTGCAAGATTGTCGTACCTGTTCGAAAGAACCGCTTTAACGACTGCAAAAGCGCCTGCCACGAGGCCTGCGCCAAACCCGAGGAACAAAAGTGGCAGGTTGGCCCACGGGCTCAGGACAACGTAGAAAACAGGAATTGCGGCAAATATTCCGCAGTAGATGATCCCGTTGATCCTCGAATCCTCATTGAAGATCATCCCCGCCGCTATCGCGAAGAACACCCCGCAGAGAAACTCCATGAAGACCGTAAGGGTCAAAGGAGTAGGGTGGCTCTTGAAAAATGGGGCAATTCTTACGAATATGTATGCCACTATTATCGAGAGGGGCAGGCCGGCGAGAAGGTAGATCTTCCGCCTTTTACTGTTGATAATCATTCTTCGGCTGCCTCTTTGATATCCTTCACCTCATAGAGACTGAGCACCTTCTCTCTCGCCTCGTCCTTTGATTTCCTGTCCCCTCCTTCGAGGCAGGCGATCTCGGCCGCATCCGAGAGGAGGAGGGTCTTTTTGCGGGAGACATATTTTCCTTCCTGCAGGTAGAGGGCGTGGTGCAGGATATTGTTTCTGGATTTTTCGTACTTCTCCCAGTAGCCGCCGCCCGTTGTAAGGGGCGAGATATTGTCGAGGAAGCTTGCCGCAGCAAAGAAGGTTAGCGAGACCTCCCAGGGCTTTGTGTAGTTGTGGGAGTTCACCTTGGCCGAATCGACGCCTTTTAAGTCGAGAGCCTTTACGAGATAGCGCCTGAAGTCGCCCGCATTGTTGTCGGTGAGCTGCGAGAGCCATCTTGAAGGCGAGGATGCAACAAGCGCCGATTTCTCGAAGCTCCACCTCTCTGTCCCCGAGGCCCCGTGGCCCACGGAGAGGTTGTTTACCCCGAGCTTGTGTGAATCGACGAGGTCCTTGTACTTCCACCTGATAATGTTGTAGAGCTTTTCTATCTCCTTCTTTCCGTCGTCGTCGAAGTCGAGTGCAGAGAGGTCGGAGTCGTCGTTTAGGAGCGAGAGTATCCCGGGGTTGATCTCCCCGAACCATGTCCTGTACATACCCTCGACAGTTGTCGAGCCGCCGCGCCTTCTCTCCTCTATCGCCCTCAGGCCGGACTCGTATTTGTCCACAGCTGCATTGAGCTTCTTCCTCGCGTCGAAGGTCGCGGATATCAGCTCGTCGAGCTTCGTTAAGAACTCGACCTCCTGCTGCATCTCCTTCTTCGACTGGATGAGGCCGTCGATCTCTTTGTTGATGCTTTCGATCCTCGTATCGTACCCTTCACGCGTATTGATGATACCGGTCAGCTGCTCCCTGAGGCTGGAGAGGATCTTGCCGCTGTCGCCCCATGAAAACGAGCCTATCAGCGCCTTTCTCTCCTCTGACTCGAGGTTGAACTGGGATACCAGGGGTTCGATTACCGCCTCGCGCAGTGAACCCATCTTCGAGTCGAACTCGCCTGTAAGGAATTTCTCCTGGACGACTACATCGAAGGGGTCGCGGATCGATATCTTTCCGGGGTGCATCTTCGTAATCTTGTTGATACGCTCCTCCTTTGTCGCCTTCTCGCTCCTGAACATCTCGAAGTTGAGCTTCTTTCCGAAGAGCGCGTCCCCGAATCCCTGCTTTTTGGCGGTCCTCATCATGTAGTCGTTGTAGTAGTACAGTGCCACCGATTCGGCGAGGTCGTTGAGGTATGCCAGGTCCGTCCCTGTTATCTTCTGCATCCTCTCAATATCGGCCTGCATATCGCCGAGCGGGAGAGAAGCCGTCCAGGCCTCGCGTTTTACCGGCTTCGGCTTCTTCTTGCCCGAGGTCTCGTTTATCTTTTCTGCCAGGAGGAACATGAGGTTTGAGAACTTCTCGATATATCCTCTCTCGAGATCCTCGAGCGACTGGCCGCCGTCTCCGCCGTGGCCGAGTGCGATGTAATCGTCGACCGGCTTTGCAAGGGCGTTGACCTCGGATTTGACAAGGCCCATATCCTTATCCCTCTCTTTGGTGACGGCATCGAGTTCGGTTCTCTTCTTTGAGACCTTCGAATCGGCCTCGCTTACCCCCGACCTGAGAGTGGCCGTCTCGGAGGAGATGTCGCCGGAGATCTTCCCGAAGTTCTCCTCGCCCCTGATCAGGTTTACGAGGGCGAGCCTTGCCGCATTCTCCTTTACTGAGAGCGTTTTGTTCTGGAGATCGGCCATATCCCCGAGGAGGCGGAGGTGCTTTTTGACGAGCTCGTAGAGCTCCTGGTCCTTCGCGTTTTCGTGGGGTTTGCTCTCATTTTCAAGAGATTTCCCGAGCCTTGAGACATATTCTGCAAGCTTGTCGAATTCTGTTATCTTCTGGAGCTCCTTGAGCTCTACCGGCATATTGTTGCTTACTGCAGAGTCGATTATATGCTGGGTCTGGAAGTTGAGTAGGGATGCGATATCGTTCTCCCATACCTTCCTGATCTTCTCGATCTCCTTTTTGAAGTTGCTCACGTCATCGTGGGTTATCTCGGTGTCGGTCTTCGAGAATTCGTTAGGGTAGAGATTCTCATTCGTTGCAAAGAACGTGGAGATCTCCTTTATCAGCCTGTTTCTCTCGATTGAGATCTCAGAGTAGTCGGCGATCACGTCCTCAAAGCCTTTCTTTAAGGTGCGGAGATTTTCGACCGGGTACTCGATGACGTGCGAGTCTGCGAATATGAACCCCGAGTAGTCTCTCTTGGCGTCGACTATCGCCGAAATATCTGCAGTTGGAAGGTAGAACGAGTTTATGAACATGTAGGGGAAGGCTGAATCGAACTCCACGACCTCTCTCTTCCGGTCGCCGCCGTCGACATACCCGGTGGGGCTGAGCGATGAGAGGACGATGTAGTTGAAGAGCTTGTCGTCCTTCATATTGAGATACTCTATCTCTGAGAGGGCGATTGCCGCATTGAGCTGCTCCTTCTCTCCCTCGCCTGCCGCTGGAAGAACGCAGAAGAGCCAGATCTTTGCCTCCTGTCCGCGCTTCTCCTTGATATATCGGGCGAGGTCGATGAACATTCCTGATCCTGTTCCGCCCCCGAGGCCTACGATTAATGCAACAGGGCCGTGTCCCTGGAAAGACGGGAACTGCTCTCCGCCCTGTGTAATCGCCTTGTAAAAGACAGCCTTTGATATCGCACGCCGCCTGTGGACTCCGCCCCCGAAGTCGTCCACGATATTCGGGTCGACCTTCTTGAGCATCTGGTAATCGAACCCGTAGTCGGGATCGTTCATCCACCAGACATCGACCAGCGGCGGCTCCCTCCTGCTCTTTACCTGCTCGATGATATCCTTTGATGTAAGCGAGGATACGCGGTCGACATTTGCGAGATCGGGAAGATGGTAATGGAACGCCTTGACGCTCCCTCCAGTAAGGTTCTCTGTCTTCTGGATATCTGCAAGCTTTTTCTCGACGCTATTCACCCTGTTGATGTCCTCTTTCCTCTGGTTGGTATCGGTATCGAGTGTATAGAGTGTCAGTCTCTTGCCGTCCGAGAGATAGTGTTTCAAAAACCATTCATGTTCGTATATATGCGAAATAAGCTTCTTTCCGCATCCGCCGACGGCGACCACTGTCAGCTCGTCGGGCATCTGGAAGGGCTTGCCTTCTATTATATTGTCTGTCGTCATTTTTTAGCTCCCCCTGTATTCATCCTGGAAATCCTGCATATTCCTGGCTCTTATCTGACCGAAGATGACTCCTGCAACAAGACCTACAATCATAAGAATTATCGCGATGATCAGGGTCACTGCAAGTGCCACCGTCGCCTCTTTTGGTTTTTCCCAGTAGTCGAGCAGGTCTTCCGCCTCTTCTCTCAGGCCTCTTGAATAGAGGTCACTGATTATCGCCCTCATTTCGGTATCTGAAACCTCGTTGAGGCGCACCATGAATGCTTCCTCTCCAGGTATCGTGATTGAGAAGGTCTTTGTCGCAGCTGTTCCGAGAAGATCGCGGTTTGCGTCCAGCGCACGGATATGGTAATAGACATATCCCGTGTCCCTTTCATTCCTCTTCGTGATCACAACCCCGTCTGCGATCTCGACAGAGGTCAGCAGGGGGACCCTTCCTGTGGAAGTCAGCGTTACCGCCTGGTCCGGGTTATCGATCCCGATCTCGATCTTCTGGTCGTTCAGCGATTGATCCCCGCCTGAAAGCTTAAGTCCCGACATATCGGGAATTGTCCAGAGCGTGGTATCCGCCACCGGAATAAGATCCGTGCTTATCTCAAGATATTCCGTCTGTTTGGGAATTCCCGTAATAACTATAGTATATGTTATTGTATCGGCCTCGTTTTGCGATTCCTGGAGAGTTCCTTCGGTAATCTCCGTAACCAGGGCTGCACAGGGTGTGCAGGCTGTCAGGAATAATACAATCAGGGCCCCCAAAGCAATGCATAAGAATGCACTTTTCCCTTGTGGCATAATGAGATGATTAATTTTAAAGAAATAAATAATTTTCAGCGGATATGTAAAAAATTCACTCCCGGCTGTCCTGCCGGAGGGTTGCTATGATGATCAGTGCCATTATGGCAAGGGCGGAGAGGAGCCCTGCTGCAAAGGTTAAAAAAAAGGCGTCATGTGTCGGAGTCGGTCCTAAAATCCCGTTTATTACTGTTTCCACCGAGAATGTGGCAAGAAAGATCCCGGTTATCATTGGCCCGATCATGCCGCCGATATTCGTGCACGAGTTCAAAAGTCCGGTTGCGCCCGCTGTCCTGTCGGGGGGCACAGTCTTTATCATCGCAATCAGGTATGATGTTGCAACCATGCCCATGCCTGCGCAGAATACCGTATAGAGGGCTGCAAGCGATAGAATCGAGAGGGGCATCAGGAAGTATATGAACGGTGCCGCGATCATCAGCGCTCCGCCCAGGTACAGCGGTTCCCTGTATCCTCTTCTCCTGATCCAGATCCCAGCAGACGGGCTTGCGATCATATCCGCAATCGATCCCGGGATCATGACGCAGCCGACGAACAGCTCGCCAAGCATGAGCCCTGAGGGGGACTGGATAATGAACGGGAAGACCTGGATATACAGGAATGTCGTCATGTTTACCAGGAGTGCCATTACCGCGATTATCGCGACCTGCTTCTTCTTCAGGACAGCCGGGTCGATAGAAGGGAAGGGAACCCTTTTTTCGCAAAATATAAACGACAATGCGGCAGCAACCGTCAGGGCCGCTGAGATGGCGAAGAGAGGTGATGAAATTCCGTCCATATACCCCAGGGTGATTGTGGACATGAGGAAGAACATCGACGCAAGAAGAAGCACCGCACCCGCCGGATCTGCTCTTCTCCCCGGAATCCCGGGTGAGGAGGGCAGTTTCAGGATTATGAGCGAGAGATGTGCAATCACCACCGGGATCATTATAAAGTAGGTCCATCTCCACCCGAGAATGCCGGTGACAACCGACCCGAAGAATATCCCGAGAAGCGTGCCTGCCCCGTAGCATGCAGAGAGGACTCCGATTCCGGTTGAAACCTTCCCCGCCGGAAAATGTTCTGAGACTATTGCATATGCGATGGGGGATGCTGCAATCCCCACCCCCTGCATCGCCCTGAACATGAGCAGGGACCAGATATCCCATGCAAATCCGGAGAGGATGACGCCTGCGACATAGAATGTGAGGCATATTGATAGAACCTTCTTCCGTCCCAGGCTGTCCCCGAGGGTCCCGAAGAAGGGGGAGAGGCCGGCACCGAAGAGCAGGACCACCGGGAGTATCCATGCCCCGATGATTCCGCTGGCTGAAAACTCCCATTCGATTCCCGGAAGGGCGGCGACAAGCATGGATTCGCTTACCATCGGAAGGAGGATGCAGGCGGACAGGAGGATAAGAGCGGTGCCGTAGCTGAAGCTGTCCTCTTTTTTTGATGTATCTCCGGCCGGCAGTTCTCTGTTATTCAATGTCACATATATTGGTCCTGAATGGATTTAATCCCGGACCATGCCGTGAAAATAATAAAAAAATAGGTTTATTTTACTACGACGGTCGCCGTCCACCTGGTATCATCCGTGGAGGTCTCCTCCCACGAACGCTTGTAGATGCCGTCAATTGTGTATGTGCCGGTGCTGTCGGCGGTATATACCCAAAGATGCACTCCGCCGCTTCCGACGATCCCTTCTGCGACTTTGTCAGGGTAGTACTCGTCGGATACATATGTCAGTCCGTTTGCCGTGAGCTGCCAGGCGTATCCGGTTGTCGGGTTTTCTTTAAGCTCGACCCTGATCTCGCATCCCTTTTCAACCTCAATGGTCTTTCCGTTGTCTTCATCATACAGCATGTATATGCATGTCCCCGTGCATCCTGCAAAGAGCATGAATGCCGCCAGGATAAGCGCCACACCAAAAGAATATGCCTTAATCATTCGCATTCCTCCTTGTTCAGTCTATTATTGAGACTTTTTTGATATATACTCTCTTATGGCTTCGAATTTTTCCGAAGCAACTGCCGGAAAGGGCGGTATTATCATCTCTTCCTCTTCCAGAAGGGCATCTTCAGGCAGTCGATCTCCTCTTCTGTATATTCGATCCACTCTTTTGTACAGGTATTGAACTCATCCTGTTGTACCGAGAATTCACCAAGAGCCCTGTCGAAGTAATCTACCCATTCGCCGGTAATCTCAGTCTTCTTAGAGAGCTCCCTGATTATCTTCCTGAACTCCTCCCTCTCTTTCTCTCTATCTTTCTTCTCTGCATCCAGCTCTTTTTCAAGCCGTTCAACCCTGGACGTAAGTTTGTCGAGCTTTAACTCCAGAAATGCCGCCTTTTCCTCCCTCCCCCGGGAAGGTGTGGGAGCCTGCGGTGATGGCACGGGTGCGGGCTGTTTCTTGCGTTTTTCCCCTGAAAGGCGTTCTTTTCTGACCTTATCCTCGATCTTCTCCCTGGTGCTCTTCTTTATTACCTTTCCCCCAAGCTCCCTGATAATCTCGGCGGGGTCGGTTCCCGAGGCCTCCATCGAGTGTATCTTTTCGACGATTCCCGCGGCCTTCTGCTCGTAAAGCCTCACCCTGCCGAGTATTCTCGAAGGTATCACCTGTTCGTAGTTCTCTGCAATCCTTTTCATGTCGCTTCCGGATATTCCGGCAATCTTTGCAATATCCTGGGCTTTAAGTGGTTTGTCCTTCATCGCATACCCGATCCTAAGATAACCTATCCTTCCGGGAGCTGTTAAAATTTGTCAATCTCATGCAGGTGGAGGAATGAATTGGGATATAATATATCGGATAAAATCCCAAAGATTTCCAATGTCATTCACATCCAGGGATATGCCCGGTATAGGGACCAAGTACGAACTTGACACCGAGGAAGGCGACAAGGTCTCAATCGTCTATATGGAGGACGAGGGTGTCCAGCTTTATGTGAGATCAGGAGAGGGGGACTACTGTTCTGCCGACCTGACCCCTCCCGAGGCCAGGAGGATCGGAAATGTGCTTACAGGCGCGATACTGGAGACCGAGGAGGAGGAGATCTGCATGGTGTTCTCTTCGTTTGCTGATCTCAAGGTGAAGATGCATACCTACAAGCTTGGTGACAGGACCGCCGGGAAGTCGATTGCTGATCTCAATATCCGCAGGAGCACCGGGGTCACGGTCGTCGCCGTCAGCAGAAAGGGAGAGAGCCTGCTTAACCCGTCTCCTTCGTATGTCTTTGATAAGGGCGATTCGGTACTAGTGATTGGTAATCCCGAGCAGATGAAGCGTTTTGAGGAGGCATTTGTCCGATAAATGATCGAAGGAATTGGAATTGCACTTTTTGTATGCCTTGTTTTTGCATGGCTCTCTAAAAAAGCGAAGTTCCCTCCAATTCCCGCGTACATGTTTGCCGGCCTGCTCCTGGGGGCCGGGGGGCTTGGTATCGTGGAAGAGAGTACGGTCTCTCAGTTTCTCGCCGAGGCTGGCCTTTTGTTCCTGCTCTTTACCATGGGTCTTGAGCTCAGGCCGGATGAGATATACGGGCAGGGCCGCTCATTTCTTCTCTCGGGGACGGTGGATCTTGCAATAAACATCCTTGCCGGTTACGCCATTGCCCTTCTTGTCGGCTTCCCTGCAGTCGATGCGGTGGTAATCGCCTGCGCCTTCTATATCAGCAGTTCTGCGATGGCTGTATCATCGCTTATCGAGAACAGGAAGCTCGCCGCTCCCGAATCCGACACCATCCTCTGGATTATGGTATTCGAGGATATTATGCTGCTGCTTATCATCGTAGTGCTTTCCTCCGGAGGAAAGTCGCCTGTAGTCGTTGTTTCGACCGCTATTGCACTAATTGCCGGGTTCTTTGTCGTCTGCTACCTCCTCAGGGGATTTATCAGCGAATTTCTCGAGAGGTATGAGGATATCGGGTTGATTTTTACATTTACTGCGGTGATCGCCGCCGGGGGGATAGCGGTTGTCGCCGGAATTCCGTCAACACTCGTTGCAATAGCGCTGGGTTCCGCACTCTCGATTACAAGGCCTGAGTTGCTTGAAAAACACGCAAAACCGTTTAGGGATGTATTTCTAATAATTTTCTTTGTCTTCTTCGGGATATCGGTCGATCTTTCATCCGGTTTCCCTGTGGTCGAAGTTGTCATTCTCTCGCTTGCGGCAGTTGCAAGCAAATTATTATCTTCGCTGGTGATAGGAAAAGCGATGCACAAAAATTATCTCTCGGGAATCGAGATATGGTCGGAGACAATTGCAAGAGGGGAGTTCTCTCTTGCCATTGCAGCGACCTTCGGCTCTCCCCTGGTGGCCGGGACGGTGGCCGTCATGGTGCTGGTTACTTCCACTGCAGGCGGAGTGATGGGAAAATATTCGGGCAGGATAAAGAAATTCCTGAAGAAAAAGAGTTTGAGTCCCGGGTTATCTGGTTGAAGCGAGGAGGTCCTGGAGGAGCCTTGCGATATCCAGCCAGATAATCAGCCTTTTGTGCTTGCCCTTCTCCGCTTCCATCGATTCGGACTCTTTCTCGTCTATCTTGATGATGCCTTTTACATATGCTTCGTTTGAAAGCCCCCCGGTTACGGCCTCGATCTCCTTTTCGGACACCTGGAGGACGGAATGCACTGCATCGACGATTATCCCGACTATCGAACCTTCGGCAGCGTCGGGAACAAGGACTATGATCTTGTGCTCCTCCAGGTCTTCCTCTGTTCCTACAGGAAGCCCGAGAATGCTGTTCAGGTTGATGATGTTGGTGATCTCACCCCTGAGATTTATAATGCCGGCGATGTGGGGCGGGGCACGCGGCACCGGCGTGATCTGGACCATCTCCACGATCTCCCTTGTAAGTCCGATATCAAGAGCATAGCGTTCGTTGTTTATCTCGAATTCCACGACGTCGATGGCTGTCATCTGTTATTATCCCTCAGGTAATTATCATACCTTCAACTGACTTATTGTTTCCTTTATCTGTGTTGCAAGCCCTGTGACCTCGTCGATGGCGCTTGCGATCTCCTCGATGGATGCGCTCGTCTCTTCGGATAGCGCGGCAAGCTCCTCGATCTCGGTCTGGACATCGCCTGCAAAGCCGGTGCTCTTCTCTGTTTCGCTGACAACCCTGTTTGCGATATTCGCCTGGTCTTCAATAGCCCTTGCAATCTCGCCCATGTTTATCGTTACATGCTCTGCACCCTCTACAATATTGTTGAGAGCCGTGATTGTAGCTGCAACGCTTTCCGCACCCGAAGTTACCTCGATATTGGCTGATTTTATCGAATCGACGGTTTCGGTGCTCGCCTTCTGAATGGTTTCGATAACCTTGTCGATCTGGGCTGTCGCCTCTTTTGCATCCGTTGCTAGGTTCTTGACCTCGCCTGCAACGACTGCAAAGCCTCTCCCGTGTTCGCCGGCTCTTGCAGCCTCGATTGCGGCATTGAGTGCAAGCATGTTGATCTGGTTGGTGATCTCGTTGATGAGTTTTACGACATTGTTAATCTCTTTCAACTGGCTGTTGAGGCTTTCTATCTCCCCGACGCTTGCATTTGTAATGTGCATTACAGCCTCCATCTTGGAGTTCGCCTGCTGCCCCAGTTCCTCTGCCTCGCGTCCCATATCAGATACTCTGCCGGCTTCGTTTAGGACCTCCTGTGAGGTGCTTGCAATCTCTTCGTTTGATGCCGACATGTCGGAGATCTGCCTGTTGATCTCTTCCATTGTAACAAGGAGCTTTCTTGTCAGATCTGCGGATTTCTGCCCGTTGACCGCGACCTGCTCTGATGCCTTGGAGACCTCACTTGTGCTGTTGTTGGCGTCGCTCATGTAGGATTCGACATCTATCATGGCTTTTATGGCATCGCCGAATATGGTTCTGCTCTCTTCCATTGCCTTGTTGTAGTCTTTCTTGAGATCTTCGAGAGGATCGTTTTCCCTCATTTCGACGGTTATAGTGAAATCTCCTTCGCTTATCGCTTTCAATCCCTTTCCGATATCCTGCGTGCTCTTCTCGAGAAGTTCGGCTTTAATTCTCTGCTCCTCCATTAGCCTGAGAACCTCTGCCTCTTTCTTCCTGATCTCCGTGATATCGTTGTAGACTATCAGGAGGTTGATGATCTCTCCTGATGCATTGAAGATGGGGATGCCGTACTGTTCGAGGATCTTTGCCCCCGTAGGGAATTCGACTGTTACCTCCCCGAAGCTTCTCTTTCCGGTCTCAAATACATGTTTTATCCCTTCTCCCTTCTGTTCGAGGACCTTAAAATCGCGGAGCGACATCTTTGTAACTTTACCTGGGTCAATTCCGGAAAGTTCCCCGAATGCAGCGTTTACTACCCTGATATTCATATCCTTGTCGCAGAGAAGAATCGGCATTGGGTTCTGCTGGACGATTGTCTCCGAGCGTTCCTGGAGCGCTTCGATCTTCTTCATGTTTTTGGCGATCTCAACCTCCTCCTCGCGCTCCCGGGTTACATCGTCGAATACGAACATGGCCATATTGACGTTGCCTGTTTCGTCAATAAGCGGCACACCGTACTGTTTGACGTATTTTACAGCTCCGCTTTTCAATGTGATCTCGAGTTCGCATTCTGTCTTCATCCTTGATGCAAAAACTTTGTCGGCACCATCTCCCTTCAGGGTTTTTGCCTTGTACATCGACCTGCTGCCGGAGAGGACTTCTTTTTTTGAGACTTCCATGAGATCTGTATATGCCTGGTTCACATCCACGACATTGAATCCGCTGTCGACGATGATCGTGGCCATGGGGTTCTGGGCAATCATCATCTGGACGTTGTCTGTAGTATTTTTGCAATCCACAAGGAATTCTATCGCAGTATTGACTGTTTCCGAGAGCTCAATAAGCTCAGGGTCTGTGAAGGCTTCGGAATCGATCCTGACCGAATGGTCGCCTTCGATTGCACGTTTCAGGGTTTTGATAATGTCTTTTAGTTCCATAACCGTCACCCGGGAAATTTGATTTGAATCCCCGGTTGTATAATTTATGATCTATTTTTTGGCAAATATTTATGAATGTTGAAACGGTTTTTTTTTGCATTTGCTATTGCATATCAATAAAAAAGATTTGCTGAATCTATTGAACCTGTTTAACCTAAAAAAGCCTGTATATCAGGTAATCCCCATGAATTATCTCGCGCTGGTCGTAATCTGCGAGAATATTTGCCCTGTTCCCAAGTGCCAGCATCTTCTCTGCAAGGATCTCGATCCCGCAGGTCTTTTCGAACAGGATCTCAAGGCCCTCGTTGATCCTCCTGATCTCCTCGTGAGAGAGTTTTTGAAGCGCATCGGCAGGATAGCAACCTATATCGAAGTAGCTGAATACGGATTCGAGAGATATGACCCAGAGCCTGTTCATTATCGCCCTTCTTGCCGCGACATTGGCTTCGATCTCAGTCAGCACCAGGTATGCCCTGTCCGGACCGTAATAAAAGGCCTTAAAAGAGTACAGGGTCCCCTTTGAGAGAGTAATCTTTTCAGGACTGACCCCGAGATAATCGGCGAGCGCCCTGATCTTCTTTCCTGTATCCCTGCCTGAAACCATAGCTTCTCACGTATCTTCAGTATCCGGTCGAACAATTAAGAGCCGCTGCCTCTTCTCATTGCCCGGTGGTAATTATAATAGATACAGTTGATTATAAAAATAGATTTGATCTGCCCCCGGAACAAAAACCTTCCCGGGGCAAAAAAGTTAATTTGCTTCTAGATTCCTGCTGCAACCAGAGATTCGTAGACTATCCGCCTGTAATGCTCTGTTGAGGTGTTATAGAACTCAGACGCCTTTCCTGAATCGTCTGTGTTTCCGAACTTCTCCAGCCTCTCAAGTGTCTGTTCTGCAGTGTCGTCTATCCACGTAAGGTATGTGTCCCTGTCGACAGATGTAATCGTCTCAACCCTTACTGTGACGAATATCGACCCGTCCGGGGTCTCTCTTATACCGGGCTTTCCTACAACGGCGGCAAATTCACCCTGGTTGATCTTTGCCATCTGCTGCATCGCCTCCTGCTGGTAGCTTCCTGCATTAAGGAAGAATATGCCTGCCGGATCACGAAGCCTTGCAGTATAGAACGTATTCTGGTCGCCTCTCTTCTCTTTCTGGGTGACTTCACCGCAGATGAATATCCTGTTGCATCTCTCGCCTGTCGGAAGAAGGACGAAACTTGGGCTCTTTTCATCTTCACCGTCCCTGAACTGGAGCCTGCACTCTCTCAGCTCTGCCGAGAATACCCTGACTGCCGGTTCGCGGATAAAGCTCCCCGCCGGCCTTGAAAATCCTCCTTTGCTCATTGCCTGTCACCTCCTGCAGGTGATGCCGACGCCCTGTTTATCAGATCCGCGTGGCGTGATGAATCGTAGCTTATGGGGGAGCATCCTTTGACAAGAAGAGTTCCGTCTATATCGCTTCCCTGGCATTCAAGATATCTTCCCAGGAGAGCCTCCTGCATCTTCATAATAACGTCGTCGAAGCCCAGCGGGTTGTTCTCAGCCATCTCCCTTGCCGCATCGAGCGTTATCCCGGTGAGTTTTTCGGCCTCTTCCCTCTGTATGAGCACGTTGGTGGCCTTCTTTCCGTCATCAACGACGCCGGTTATCCTCAGGTCGTACCTGAAGTCGTTCTGGATCTCATGGACCGGGCAGTAATTCTGCCTTGACAATGCCCTGTTGCAGCCTTCGACCTTACAACGCTTGATAAGGCCCGTTCCTCCACCCATGTGGACAAATGCGCCCGAGAGCTTCAGATTTCCCGAAGCTACACTGATGTCGGCTCCCTCGTCTTCGAGTATCATGGCGCCGGTCAGGTTCAGGGAGAGCCTCCCCTGGAATTCGTCTACGCCGGCATAGTAGATGTTGTAGACCTTTCCGTTCTCGAGGCGCACGTTTCCATCCTCTTTCCAGGTCACGAAACGGGTCGTCCCCGATTCATCGCCCAGAAGTCCTGACTGGAACATCCTCTCGTGCCTTGGCTCCCAGTCCTGTATCACCTTTGCCCTGATCGTCGAGACTCCTGGTTTGAGTTCCGAGACCGGGACGGGCGCCGGCATGAAAGTCTTCTCCTCATCAACAGGGGTGACTGTCGTTCCCGAATGGATCTTCATGCTGGGTGCTCCCCTGTACTCGTCTATTGTAGCGGATTCGAACCTGTACCACTTGCGCTCTTCAAGAACAGGCGCATTGGATTTGGCCCAGACGATGAACCTGATCGCCCCCGATTCGTCTGCGAGAATCCCGCTCTGGGCGATGGACTCCGACTGTGGGGAGGAGAGAGATACCACTTTTCCTTCGACTGTCACCCAGTCTCCCGGGGATGCGCCGGATATAGGTACTGCCTCCTGTGTCGCAGGAGAAGACTGCTGCTGGGAGGGTCCGTTGAGCCCGTGTTCACGCATCAGCTCGCTTGTCACCATCTTCTCTGCCTCTTCAGGGGCGATTCCGAAGTCGGATGTTAAGAGTTTCAGCTTCGATTCTATCCTCTCATCTTCGATGAGAACGCCTTTTTCCTTGAGTAAAAAGGAGATTCTTTCTGTCATCTGCGGATCTATGTCCATAATAAAACATCTCCGAATAATAATCGGCATCTCCGGAATATTTAACCTCCGGCTCTGCGGTGTGAAAGTGATTTAATCAGCCGGCCTCCCTGTGCAAAATCAGTATTCATTAAAAACAATGAACGGCATAAATAAAATGATGGCATTAACAGCTGACAGTCTTTTAAGTGAGCTTTTGCAGGAAAATCCCAGATCCGCAGAGATTCTGATGAGATTTGGTATGGGGTGCGTAGGTTGTGCACTTGCCAGCGGAGAAACCATCCGCCAGGCTGCAGAAGGACACGGCATACCGCTGCCCGAGCTTCTCGAGGCACTTGGAATCGAAGAGTAATTACGGGAAGGCCTGCCCGCGGGAGATTTTATCCCGTTAACTTCAGGCCTTTTTCTTTTGCAATTTTTTTCAGTTCCCCAAGGCCTGCCTCCGGGTTTTTCTCCAGGAATGAGGCAATCTCCGGGTGGTGAAGCAGAAGACAGTTCGTGCAGGCCCAGACCTTCTTTTTGGATGCAGAATCGATCCATTCCCCGAGCTCTCCGTCATGACACGGATAAAACGGGCAGAAACAGAATTCGCATGACTGCCCTTCGAAGTGGCACGGGTAGTAGCTGCATGACTCCTGCTGCCACTCGGTCCAGTGGGCGCCTCCTATCGTGCTGTGGATGAAGAAGGAAGGCCTGCCTCTCCCGACCTTCGATTCGTTCCTGAGAATTGCCTCTTTGACCCCAATCATTGTGCACTCGTATGCCCTCTTCCCCGGGCCGGTCAGTGTCCCGCAGTAGGGGCCGGAGGATTCTTTCGCATCCCTGTCATATGCGACCACGACCGCATCGGTTGTCGTTCCCGTGAATTCGTAGCCCATACCGAAGAGTGCGGCAGTCTTTGCCTCGGTGACCGTCTTTATCATCTCAAGCATCGCCGGGTCCGGCATCCTCTTTGCGGAATGGACGATGATATTGATAGTTCCGGGCCCCTTCGGGTTCGGGTTGGACACCCCTGCTGTGACGAATACCGTGATATAGCCGCAGGAGAGAATGCATAGATCCTTCATACGGACCGCCGTAAGCAGGCCGAAGAAACCGTCCCCTGCGAATCCTTTGCCATCTGCTATCTCCCGTATATACTCTGCAGGATCGGAGTGTACAAAATCCCGGGGGACTGTATGGTTGATTATCGTTTTTATATCTGAAATCCCGCCGGAAACCCCCGTGCTTGCAGCCCGGAAATTCCCCCGGATAAAAAGAGTGTTTTTCGTATAGTGATATCTCATGCGACGGTATAGCGCGATCTGTCTTTTAACTCCTGCTGTTTGCCGAGGTTCCAGCCCCCGACATCGGCGAGGTATCCTGTTACACGGGAGACCTGCGATACATCGTGCGATCCGCATTCAGGGCATATTGGCTGGCCACAGAGGGGGCAGTACTCTATCTTTTCGATTATATCGTGCGAACATCCGCAGTGATCGAGAGGGCACATTATCTCGAGATGTGTTTCCCCGCAGTTGGGGCAGGGGTTTTCTTCAACAACATAGTGGCAGGTGTGGCATTTGTATCTCCGCTTCTCTTCAGGAATATCTTCAAGCGATTTGTATTTTTTTGCCAGTTCAAGCTGTTCCTCGGTCCATATCATACATTAGTCATTAGAGTGATGGTAAATAACTGTTTTGGATGCGGATTGAAAATTAAAGGTGGTATGTCCCCCGGATTATCAGAAATGTTTATTAATGAGGGTATTGTACCCGCTTCGGTTTCAGCCACTATCCGCACTTGTCTCCGTCCGTTATACGAAATGAATTTATAGATCCGGCATCAAGGCTCTCCCTGATCGGTATGAGAGATGATCTGTTTTCAGGAGAAAACTTTGTTGTTTTTGAAATAGACGGGCAAAAGATTAGAATAGACGGACTTGATGCCCTTTTTTACTCTATCTATAAAAGCGGGGTCTCAAGCAGGGAGCTTTTAAAGAAGAGGCTGGAATCCGAGCTTAAAAAGACCGGAGGTGTTCCGCCTGAAGCGCTTGAAGAAGCTGCACTGCGCCTTATACAGATCTACAGGGACAGTATGGAGCGTGCAGGAAGCATAAACTTCGGCTGAAAAAGTGAATTGTTTTTGTTTCGCCTCAGGCGACTCATAGGGCTCGTCATCTGCATCGAGCATCGGAACGGGTCATCTCATCATCGGCGGACGAATGAGTAATCTTCAGCGGCCTTTGCGGGGTCGTCCGCATTGTATATGGAGCGCCCTACGATCATGCCGTCTATAAGTGGCGCAATCGCAGCTGCGTCTCCCCCCTGGGCTCCTACGCCGGGCGAGAGGATCTTTTTCTCCCCGACAATATCCCTGAGGACTTTCACCCTCGCCGGCCTCGTTGCAGGGGCTATGATGCCATCTGCATCGCATTCGACTGCCATTCTGGCAATCTTCTCTGCATTGTCGCCCGATAGGAATTCGAGCGCTCCCGGGTGGCTCATCTCGGATACGACATAGCATCTTCCGCCATATTCATGGGATGTCTCCACGCATGCCTCTACCGAGTCGCGTCCTGTAAAACCCTGTGCAATTATTGCCGAAAAACCGCACTGGAATGCATGTTCGGCAATAAGCCTGTTTGTGTTGGGAATGTCTGCGACCTTGAAATCGGCAATAAGCGGCAGGCCGAAGCTGGCAATCTCCTGAACGACATGCATCCCGGCACCGAGCACGAGCGGATACCCTATCTTTATCGCGTCGAGGAAAGGCGCGGTTTTTTCTGCCACAAAGAGCGCCTCATCTTTTGTCAGGACATCAAGCGCGAGTATAAGTTCTGTCATCTCTTTCCCTCCAGCCTCTCAAGTGTCGCCGCAACGATTAACGGAAGGTTGATCGTCGCATCTCCGTACACTGTCTGTGATGTCGCCTCCCCGGTGAGCTTTCCCCAGGACTTCGCTTCTTCGAGTGTTGCACCCGAGAGTCCGCCGAGATCAGGCCTGTCGCCGGTAAGCTGAACGGCGTAGTCGAAGCCTTCGGGAGTCATGAGCATCGACTGGAATATGTAATTTTTCGGCACGCCGCCCCCGACAAGCATGGCACCGGTCTTCTTTGCATTGAAGCAGATATCCATAAGCGAGGGCATATCTGCGAATGCGTCGATCGTGACCTTTTGGGTCTGCGAAAAGAGCCAGTACTGGAGCCCTATCATTGAGTCCTGTATCGCGGGGCAGTATATGGGGATCTCCTTCTTTGCACCTGCTGCGAGTATCCCTGAATTGAGGTTCTCCCCTATTATCCGCGTAAGGTCAGCAATGCCGTATTTCCGGCCCGCATCCAACCCTGAAAATACATCCTGGAGGAATTCTTCGAACCTGATGAAGGCCTCGTTCGGTAGGAAGACATCGTAGATCCTGTTTATCTCTTCATCACGGAGATCGACATCATTGCAGATCTCTGTCCCGTGATAGTGCCTGCACCCGATCGCCTCAATTACGTCATGGGTGAGATTTGCCCCTGTGGATACGAGCACATCGATATGATCCTGAAGGATCAGGTCCTCGACGATCCCGCCCATTCCGCCGGGAACCATCGCACCGGCAAGTCCGAAGAATTTGACGGTATCGGGGTCGGAGAGCATCTTTTCATAGATATTTACCGCCTGCCAGAGGGATCCGGCATTGTAGGCGCGTGATCTGCCGAACTGTTCAACGAGATCGCCGGCTGTCATGCCGGCCTTTACCCTTGCCTGTATTACAGGCGTTTTGCAAAGGTCATTATGGTTCATTGCCCTAAAACATGCCTCACTTAGGTTTCAGTATATTATCTATGTTTTTGTAGAGGATAAGTTTGGGGTATGGGGAAATCAGGGAGTTTTTTATAGCAAAGGTTACTCTCTACATTATTGCCGCAGGCGGGTTCTGCCCGGACGTGCGGATGGATGTGGCGGGATGGATATTGCTGCTATAAAAAAAGAGTTCAGGGCTTTTGGGATCAGGAAGAGTCTCTTCCTGGCGTTTATATTCCTCTTTCCGCCGCTTATGTATATTTTCCAGTCTTTTGTATTCAGCGGGATGCTGCCGCAGAATTTCGTGATTCAATGCTGTATCCTTGATTACACAAACCCGAATGTCATGTCGATGTTTCTTGCAAACTATACTCACAACCCTTTCGACAGCGGACATATAAACCTCAACATTCTGTCATTTTTTGTCATAGGGCTCCTGATATGGTTCTTTTATTATCATATCATTCCGGCATCGTTCAATCTGCTGCCGAAGAATTTTCTCGGCATAAATCTTGCCCTAATATTCCTGACATTTCCTTTTGCCATATCGGGAATTGTATTGTTTTTCCAGAGAACAGGATCATTTCCCCCGGAGATCAGGTATGGTATCGGTTTTTCCGGCATAGTCTGGGCTCTTACGGGGCTTCTGCTCTTCCTGATGATCTTTGTGCTGTTCATGGAGTTTTTTTCAGGCAGAATAATAACCGGGAATGCCGGAATGGAGGGAATAAGGAGGATTGTGTGTTTTATAATATTTTTTACGGCTTTTGTGACGACGACTCTCTTTTTCTTAATCCTGACGGATGTCGGCACATCCAGAAATCCATTTGCTCATTTTGCCGGTTTTGCGCTTGGTTTTATAATCCCCGCCCAGGTAGTTCTTTTCATTGATTCAAAAGAGATGAAGACAAAAGCGTTTTTCATCCTAATTGCAGGAACAATTATCATCTCCGCATCCTGCATGTGGGCTATTGTTTAGGGAAATCTTTTTATTTGGAAGGATATATCCTGCTTCGTGATATCATGAACTCCGATACCTCTGCTCAAATGAAGCGCCTGGAGAAGGAAAGAGAGAGAAGGCACGAGGAAAATTTCGGGATACTGGTCAGCCAGCTTGGCCACCGGCACATATCATACAGGGTGAAGGCGGCAGAGGCACTGGGAAATTATGGAGACGTTCGTGCAGTTCCGCACCTGATCGATTCCGTCAGGTCCGCCGATGAACCCGAATACCTGTATGTTGCAATGCTCGCCCTCGGGAACCTGGGGGATGCCGGTGCCGTTCCGGTTCTCATACCGTTTCTTGAAAGCGATGAAAAATGGGTCCGTCTCGGCGCCGCCAGGGCGCTCGGGATGATCGGGGACGACTCTGCCGCCCTGCCCCTGCTCCGCCTGCTGAACGATACGAGCGGGGATGTAAGGGCCTGTGCAGCCGAGTCCTTTTCACTTATGGGATGCACAGAAGCGATTGAATTTATCACTCCGATGCTCTCCGATGATGATTCCCGTGCCAGGGATTCTGCAAGAAATGCCCTGAAAAAGCTAAAGCAGCCTGGAGAAGATTAAACGGTCTCAAACCCTGGTAAAAAAGTGTCAGAGAGGGCAGACTGCCTTCCCGTAGACCTCGTTGATGACCTGTGCGAGTCCTGCATAGATTGCAGAAAGACCGCAGATTATTCCTTCATACCCTGCTATTGTGCCTATAAGGGCGCTTCCTGTGAAATCAGACGCTGCAAGCAGGAAGAACAGGATTGCCAGTGTAGCGAAGACGAACTGGAGTGTCCTGTTGATCTTCAGGGTCGCAATGAACATAACTGCGGTGAACAGCCCCCACATGAAGAGGTACCATCCCATGGCAACGCTCCCCGGGGCCTCGGCGAGGCCTAGTGCCGGGAGAACCAGCAGTGCTACGAGGGTCAGCCAGAAGAGGCCGTATGAGGTGAAGGCTGTCGTGCCGAATGTGTTCTTCTTCTTCCACTCCATTATACCTGCAATCACCTGGGCAAGTCCGCCATAGAATATACCCATTGCAAGGATCATGCTCCCGAGCGCAAAGTAGCCGGCGTTGTGCAGGTTCAGCAGGACGGTGGTCATTCCGAATCCCAGGAGGCCGAGAGGCGCCGGGTTGGCTGTTCCGTCCATTATAAAGATGTTGTTTCTGTCTGTCTGGTCGATTGTCTCCACCTTCTTTTTTGTTTAATTATAATGATTAATCATTATAATTAACTTTTGGTGCAGTAGTGATCCGCAGCGGCAGGTAACCCGGGCTCGGGTTCTCTGATAAAAACGCAGGATCCTTCCCTGCATCCCGGAGCGCAGCGTGTTAAAACAGGTGCCGGGTGAAAATATCTCATTATCCGGTCCTGTTGGATTTTATCCCCGAAAAGGCCCTCCTCCGTTTTTTTACCGGGGGGTCCCGGTAAGGAAAGAAAGAATCCTGTAAACTGACATTTATATCTGTATTAAACGAAGTATTTCCCGAATATGGTCCTGCAGGGGGCCGGTTGGCAGGTCACAGGATTTTACAATCTTAATGTTAAATGGAAAAGCTTTACACAAAGATATATATTCTAACGAATAGAAGCTGTGATCTATGACAAAGAATCAACGTGCGGATGTAAAAAATCCCAATAATCCGTCAAAAAAGGCGGCAGCAGACAACAGGTCGAATCAACTAAATCTCAATAACCAGTCAACAAAAAAGGGAAGAAAGTAGGGGTGTAAAAACCCCTGCTTTTAATCCCGGATCCCTCCGAAAACCATTTTTTTGAATCTTTGTCTGCACTGCGGCTGCAGAAAAGGTTTGATTTTTATTTTCTCCCGTGATATCTCCGTATTCTGAAAAAAAGGGCTCCTGAAAAGTTCAGATTTCAAAATTTTATCAGGGTAGGCTATTAAAAAGAAAATGGGCCTGATGCGATTCGAACGCATGACCGCCCGGTTATGAGCCGGGCGCTCCACCACTAAGCTACAGGCCCTTTTAAAGCTTAAAGGGCATTAATTCTGAATAATGAAAGTAGGATTGCCCTTATCGTTGTTATCAGCTGCAATGGGGGGCACTTATGCAGACTGCAAAAACGGTTCGATAAAGACAACCCTGCATTATTAGATAGCTCTAATTTCGATATATAATTTTGCGTCGGGGCCGGTTACCGGAAGCAGGTTTTCAGATTTTTGGCATAAAAAGTTCTACAAAATATTATTTTCTCCTATACCTGTCCAGATCCGGGTTTCCGGAAAGGAGCTGGCTTAGATCAAGTTTGCTCATCTTCCTGAGATAGAAATTTCCGAGTGCCGAAACAAGAATCGCGCCGATCATGACAAAGATCATATCAAGCATGGTATCGGTATTGCCGTGCTGCATCATGCCACCAAAGAACGTATCCATGGAAAACTCGATTACCTCCCAGATCGCCCCGAAAGCCATCGTGAACATGAAGATCGTGAAAATTATCAGCGGCCTGTTGAAGTTGTTCTCCGTATATCTGTCGATGAGCAGAACGACGGTGAACCCGAGCAGGCCCACCGTGATACCTGATATAGTATGGGCAAATTTATCATAATAAGGTGAGAAGAGGTGGTACCATGAGTAATACTCGCCTGCAAGGTGGATGTAGAGCGAGAGGACGATCAGGAAAGTCAGCCACCATGGAATTACAAGGCAGAGACGTCTTTCAACGATATACGGGACCAGTGTCAGGAAGAGTGCAAAAGTTCCCCCGATGGCGAAAAAATAGTCTCCTGTATAAAAACTGGCAATTATTATCAGGACGATGAATGCCTGAAGTATAAGTGTGATTATCTTTCCGATCCTGATCTTATCCTCTCCTCTTAAGGCTCAGTTATCACTTAATAAAACCCTGAATGATATATACTTCCCTCTCTTTGCCCAAAAGATCTAATTCGGGTAATTATTTTCTCCGGCGGGACAAAAAAATAGAGTTATGAAGGAGCTTTCCGGGGTAAAGTACGAGGTGAAAAAGTCCCGTTTCTTCGCCCATCTCTACCTGGTCGAATCAGAAGGGGATATAACAGTTATAAGCTCAATTCACAGGAAGCTCTATAAAAAAGCGGCGCATCACTGCTATGCCGCCAGGTTTGGAGAAGACGGCGGTGAGAGCACCCTCTTTGGTAGCGACGGCGAAGTAGGGCATCCCGGGCGCGTTCTCCTTGAAGTGCTCGAAAATAACGATCTTGACAGCCACTGCCTAATGGTCTCCAGGATATTCGGGGGTGTAAAACTCGGTCCTGCGGGGGTTTCCCGTGCATTTCGTGAGTCCGGGACTGCCGCAGTCAGGCATTATCTGGATAAAGGGAAGTTCAACGACTGATCTTTTGGAAGATTGCGGCGATCTCGGCTCTCGTATAATCCTTTCCGCGGATTCTCATATTCCACCTGACGGTCTTTAACGAGACCTCCTTCAGCCGCGAAAAAAGCTCCCTTACCTCATTCTCTGTAAAGTAATGGGTCATTATTCCGTTCCCCTTAAGGAAGGTATTCTTCTCGATCTCTTTTCCCTTTCCCGCCCTCATATCTTCTGTGGAAAAACCGGTAAAGAAGAGGGTTCCGTTTTCTTTGAGCACTCTTCCGGCCTCGAAGGCAAGGATCTTCCGGTCTTCATATACCATGTGTCCGGTTACATGCCTGTAACAGGCGGAATCAAAGACAAAATCCCTGAACGGGAGGGTTCTGCAGTCTGCGGTCATCAGCCCCGGTTCTCTACCATCTTTATGAGAACCGGCAATATTTCTGCAGGACTTTACGGCTTTTTCCGAAAAATCGAATGCTGTTATTGAATTATCCTCTTTCAGGAGCTCTTCGAGGAATTTGCCGTTCCCGCATCCTGCCTCAAGAACCCTCCCGCCCATTTCCGGCAGGGGGGGCCCGTGGACTGCGCCGGCCCATGGCCTCCTGTGTTTATCGTAATGATTGTCCCATCCTCCGGAAGATCCTGACACAGGGAAATGTTTGGTTTTTATATTATATCTTGTATCCCGGCATGAAAAAGAAAGTATTGGCGGTTATACAGCAACCCAGGGGGTGATCGGGGACTGGATGGTTGGGTTGGTACACTGGTTAATGCCCCTGTTTTCTGCCTGGATCTCAGAGATCTTCGTATAGTTCATATATCCCTTAAGAAGACTCTCTGCAGCGCTCCGGGAGGTGATATATTTTCTGCACGGAAATATTTCGATGATGAGCCCTTTCTTTGAAACCGAGAGGGTGACGGCTCCTGCAATATCGCCCAGGCGCTTCCCGTAATAGTGGGTAAGATGCCTGACCGGGCATTTTCTCCCGTATGAGATGAGACGGGACAGCTCAGGTGCCTCTATTGCATACCTGCCGTCAACTGTCGAAACCTCGATTATCCTGCACTTCTTTCCGGAAGGATCACATGCTGGTGCATTTGAGACCTGCATATATCCTGATTTCTGCATCATGGTTTTTCACCTTTTTATGACTGAAGATGCAGCTTCGGCTTATATAACGGGGGTCCGCACGCGGGGCGAAAGTGAAAAATTCATTCGGCCGTCTACTGTAAAGCTGACGGTAAAACAGGGGATACCCGGCGGACAAACCGAATAAATAGTACACGGTCTTAAATATCATCATGAGCGGTTGCGGCGATATTAAGATGAATATGAAGACGATGACAGAGGAGGTAAGCCGCCGGATCGAAGAGATATCCGATGATGACATAAACTCATTCACGTCCGCGATTATTACTGCAGGCAGGGTATATGTTGCCGGTGCAGGAAGATCTGGTCTTATCGGGCGTGCTTTTGCGATGCGCCTGATGCACATAGGCCTCGAGAGTTATGTTGTTGGCGAGACGGTGACCCCTGCAATGGAGCCGGGGGATGCAGTGATTATCTTCTCAGGTTCGGGCGAGACGAACTCGATGGTTGACATTGCGGAGTCTGCAAAGGCCCTCGGCGGTGTTTTATGCCTGATCACGTCGCATCGCAACTCGAGCATAGGGCAGCTTGCCGACTATATAGTGGCGATCCCCTCAGATCCTCCCGAGGACCAGGAATGGCCCAACACCTTTGAGGTCAGGCAGCTTACAGGAGGTTATAAATCACTATCACATCCGCTTGCCGCAATCGGAACCCTGTTTGAGACCGCCGCGATGATCTTCTCCGATGCCGTGATCGCGAATATCATGGATGTAAAGGAATGCGGCATCGAAGAGGTTCTTGGAAGGCTTTCAAATATCCAGTAAATCATTTTTTATGAAGATTGAAAGATGCCCGGTCTGCGGCAAAGACTGCGTAAAGGACGCGGAAATTCTTATAAAAGAGGCTTCAACACGTTTCTCCTCCTGCCCTGCCTGCATATCCGTGCCTCTTGACAAGAGGCTCCCTCCGCCAGGAATTTCCCCTGCAGATCCATGTCCCGGCTGCGGGAAGAGGTTCATTGACGATGTATTCTCCCACTGTCATTCCATCATGGCTGAAGAAGGGGTGATAGGGGAGGACACCCCTCTTGGCGGTATCGGGATGCCGCTGATATCGCCCGGAATATGGATGAATTCCCCTCCTTTTCTCCCTGAAAGATCCCTTATCCTCCAGACACGCCACGCAGACTGTAAGACCGCAGGAAGGCTTGTAGCAGAAGTTCCCGAGATTAAGGGTGTAATACTCGATACCGGGCTGGTCCCGGGCCTGCGCAATGACGACCTGTCGTCTTCATCCGTAAACAGGCTCCTTGCAGGATGCGATGTGAGGGCTGATATATTCAGGTCGGATGCTGGTTCCTTTGCAGTATACAAGCAGCAGTCCCTGCTCCACATCGAGTTTCCGGGATGTTGCGGCCCGAAGATCATGTCTGTTGAGGCTGCCGTGAGGGAGAAGAAGCCAGAAGTCTTTATCGATGCCTGCAGCGGGGCGGGGACGCTCGGGATTGCGGCACTGCTCTCCGGCGTGCCTGAAGTAGTGTTCAACGACGCATGGTATCCTGCCGCCTTCTGGTCGGCTGTAAATCTCCATGCAAACCGGAATATTTCCGGAACAGGCGATGTAAGGCTCCGGAGTCTGCCCGGGGAGGAGAGATCCCGTGTAGCACAAGGTCCTGTTAAAATCGCCGAAACTCAGGCTGATGGCAGGCAGGCTGTCGTTTTATGGGGTGATTATATGAATTTGGGAGAATCTCTTCCTGAAGGGCGCAGGCTCGCTGCACTGGACCTTTTTGGTAAGAAAGATCGCATTAATGTGGAGGCGACACTCTCCCGGTGGAAGTCCGCCTTTGGCGGTGATGCTTTTATTCCTTGAAACAGAATTATATTGGGAACTAGCCCGGGTGGTTAGGCGTCACCTGTAACCCGAAACCGCCGTTATGCGGGGGGCGAATGACCGGGACGGCTTTGGCGATCCGTCCTGAGCCTGATAATTCCAACTGAGAAACCTTGTCCTGTGAGACCAATGGAGAAGGATCGAAATTCCGGAGGGAATGGAGACTTTTTGCCGTGGGGACCGGTTCAGGCCCGGAAGGGAGCAGACTTACCATGGACGTCTGGTGCCCACAGGGTTGCAGGGTGGAGAAGGAGTTCCAGGCGAGGGCCGGACACGTGATTCCAACCCGGTTCGCGTTCCCGTTTTTCTGGTGTAAATATGGCAAAGGTTACCGTCATCGGTGCGTCCGGCAAAGTGGGCCGGTCTGCCGCCTACGCAATCTCGAGGATTCCCTATGTAACGGAGATTGTTCTCTACGGCAGGGAAGGAAGCGAAGAGACGCTCGAAGGTCTCAAATGGGACTTCGTCGATGCCTTCGCAGCCGTAGGAAGAAGAATAAGAGTGACTTCGGGTACGCACCCGTCTCTTATGAAGCACTCCGATATGGTGATAATCAGCTCAGGCGTACCCAGGCGTGCAGGCCAGAAGAGGAACGACCTTGCCAAGGAGAATGCCAAAGTGGTTGCAGAATATGCAGAAATTACCGCTGAGCAGGCTCCCGACTCGATAATATTCGTTGTGACAAATCCTGTCGACATAATGACTGCAGTCGCGCTGAAATACTCGGGTTTTTCGCCTTCAAGAGTATTCGGGCTTGGAACCCATCTTGATTCGATGAGGCTAAAGTCGTTTATCGCACAGCATTTCAGGGTACATGTAAGCGAAGTTCATACCCGTATCATCGGTGAGCACGGGGAGAGCATGGTTCCGCTCTGGTCGGCAACGACAATCGGAGGCATCCAGCTTGAGAATCTTCCGGAGTTTTCGACGTTTCCGGGAGGGGAGATGGTTGACTGGGTAAAGGCCGCCGGCCATTATATCATCGAGAGGAGCGGTGCAACAATCTACGGCCCGGGCGAGGCAATTTCGACCCTCGCAAGAACGGTACTGGGCAATGAAAACAGGATTCTTTCCGTATCCGCATTTATCAGGAGCGAGATCCACGATGTGGGCAATGTCTGCATAGGTGTTCCTGCAATGCTAAACAGGGAAGGAGTCTTCCCGATCCGAATCAGGATAAGTCCTGAAGAGGTTGAGGATTTTCAGGCATCTGCAGAGAAAGTCAGGGCAGTTACCGAAGAGGTCTTTGAATTCCTGAAAAAAGAAGGGAAAAAGGAACCATAAATCAAAAATCGTAAAGTTCGTTTTTTAATTTTAATTTTTCACTATATGCCGCGGGTTATATGCTGCGGGCAAATGCCTCCCGGGAAGCAGAGCTTTGGCTCACGGGAATTCATAGTAAACCTAAAAGGTTTTTTTCAAAAAAAAGTATTCAGGTAAGTGTCAGCGAGACAATCTCTGCGCTCTGCACTCCCTCGATAGACGCAAGTATAGCCTCTGCCTCATCTGAAGCGCCTGCAGAACCGTCGGGAATTACGATTGCAACCTTGATTGCAACAAGGCCGAATCCGATGGGTTCCTCGACTATATCCTGTGTTCCGGGGTACTTCTCCTTTATGGCCGCCTTGACCTTCTCAAGATCGACGTCAGGGGATTCGGGCATCACCTTAAGGATGATTGCTACGTCACCCATCGTTCAGGGCCCCTGGAATCCGCATTTGCATTCGTATGGTACGCTCTGGTGCCTGCAT
>CAYXKC010000008.1:0-37393 GCA_964465295.1 uncultured Methanomicrobiaceae archaeon
CAGATTATGATCCACGAGGACGCGGAAGTGGAGAATATGCACTCCCTCGACCTTATCGAGATGAAGGCGATTCCCGATGATACGATAATGAATACGGTCGAAGGCAGTGTAAAGGCGATCGTCTGTACACACGGCCATCTCGATCATATCGGGGCGGTACCTAAGCTGGCGCACAGGTACAATGCACCGATTATCGGGACACCCTATACAGCAAAGCTTATTGAGCAGCAGATCGAGGGCGAGAAGAAGTTCGGGGTCAGCAACAAGGTGTTTGCCCTCCGTGCAGGGAAAAAGTACAGGTACGAGATATCCAGGGATCTCAGCATCGAGTTTGTAAACGTCCAGCACAGTATCATCGATACAGCAATGGCAGTCCTTCATACACCTAAAGGCGTGATTGTTTACGCACTCGACTTCAAGCTCGACAGGACTCCTGTCCTCGGGAATCCGCCTGATTTCGAGAGGATGAAGGAACTCGGGCGTGAAGGTGTGATCGCCCTTATCGTCGAGAGTACGAATGTCAGGCTTCCGGGAAGATGCCCCAGCGAAAGGGTTGCCCAGAAGCTTGTCCGCGATGTTATGACGAGCTACGAGGACGACAAGAACGCGATCATCGTAAGCACTTTCTCGTCCCACATCGCAAGGGTCAAGACCATCGCCGAATGCGCTCACGAGATCGGCAGGAAACCGGTTCTTCTCGGCCGCTCGATGGAGAGGTACTCCTCTACAGCAGAGCAGCTCAAGCAGGTGGGATTCCCCGAGACTCTTTCCATGTTCGGCAATCGTAAGACTGTCGACCGTGTGATGCGGAGGATGCTTAAGGAGGGCAAGGACAAATATGTACCTATAGTCACCGGGCACCAGGGAGAACCGGGTGCGACACTGACAAGGATTGCCTCCGGGAACACTCCCTACAGGGTTGACAAGGGAGACAAGGTTCTCTACAGTGCTAATGTAATTCCAAATCCTATGAATTACGGGCAGCGCCATCTCCAGGAAACTCTTCTTAAGATGAGAGGAGCAAGGATCTTTGAAGGCCTTCACGTCAGTGGTCACGGCCAGAGAGAGGATCACTACGAAGTGATTCATCTCTTAAATCCGCAGCACGTGATACCTGCACACGGTAATGTCGACATGACCGGGGAGTATGTAAAACTGCTTGAAGAGTGTGGATATACACTCGGCAACGATGTACACCTTCTGAGGAACGGCATGAAGGTAAATGTCACTAAATAGACTGGTGATTCTATGAATTTGGAAGAATATCTTGAAAAAAATGCAGAACTCATTGATAACAGGCTTGAAAGCATGTATGCCGGCCTTCCCGGCGAACTTGACAAGGCAAGCGCACACCTGCTCTGTGCGGGGGGCAAGAGACTCCGTCCCTCGGTTACAATGCTTGCCGCAGACCTCGTGAAGAGGGGCGGTTCTGATCTTGTCTTCCCTGCAGCGCTCGCTCTTGAAGTTACACATACTTTCACACTGGTTCATGATGATATAATGGACGGGGACGCCGTCCGCAGGGGTGTCCCTACGGTTCATGTAAAGTGGGACGAGCCCACTGCAATTCTTGCAGGTGACGTCCTCTATGCCGAGGCGTTCCAGCTGATCACAATGACCGAGGCCGATCCGGCGGCGAAGGTGGAGGCTGTTGCAATTCTTGCCAGGACCTGTCTGGAGATATGCAGGGGGCAGCATGAAGATATGTCCTTTGAAAAACGTAACGATGTCGATCCATACGAATACCTTGAGATGGTCGGCCAGAAGACCGGAAAACTCTATGCTGCGGCGGCGGCAATCGGCGGAATTCTTGCAGGAGGAGATGCGCAGCAGGTTACCGCCCTGCACGACTGGGGTTACCTGAGTGGTGTAGCGTTCCAGATCCAGGACGATGTAATCGACTTTATGGCCGATTCCTCCAGTTCAGGAAAGGACCGTGCATCCGATCTGAGGGAAGGAAAGCAGACTCTTGTGGCGATCTTTGCAAAGGAGAAGGGTATCGATCTCTCAAAATACAGGAAGGAGAATCTTTCGAACGAGGAGATCGACCGGGCTATCGCCGAACTCAATGATGCCGGCGTAATAGATGCAGTAAGGGAAACTGCAATGGATCATGTCAGGAGAGCGAAGGAGACGCTTGTAGTCTTTCCCGACTGTGAAGAAAAAAGACTTCTTGGAGAAATTACGGATTACTTTATCAACCGGAGCTTCTGAACAGTATGTCAGTTGATCCAAGAGATTTTTTTTATTTACATGCATTGTCCAATGCCGTCGAGCATGACAATATCCCGAAGGCAGGTGCTGTTCTCGGTCTTTTAATGGGCAAACACCCCGAGTTCAGGTCACGTGCAAAGGAGATGTCGGAGATTCTGAATGATATTTTAAAGGAGATATCCGGTATGACTCCTGCAGAAAGGCGGGAGAAACTCTCAGAGCTTGCTCCTGAACTTCTCGATAAAAAGAAGGAAAAGAAGACCCGCGAGAGAGGGCTTCGTGAACTCAGGAACGTCGGAAAAGACGGTGTGGTGATGCGTTTTGCCCCGAACCCGAGCGGACCCCTTCATCTGGGACATGCCCGTGCTGCCTATCTCAACGATTATTATGTAAGGGAATACGGCGGAAGGTATGTTCTTAGGATCGAGGATACCGACCCAAAGCGTGTTGAGCCTGAGAATTATGAGATGATCCTCGAGGATATCGAGTGGCTAGGTTTAAAGATCACTGATATAGTATACCAGAGCGACAGGCTTGAGATCTATTATTCGCATTGTAAAAAACTTCTCGAATCGGGCAATGCATATGTTTGCACCTGCGATTCTGCGGCTTTCAAGAACCTGAAAGATAATAAAAAGCCCTGCCCGTGCAGGGACCAGAGTGTTGAGGAGAATCTTTCACTCTGGGAAAGGATGCTTGACGGGACATTTCCCGAGGGTGCGGCTACTGTGAGAGTTAAGACCGGAGTCGACCTCCCGGATCCTGCAATGAGGGATTTTTCCATATTCAGGATCGTGGAGACTCCCCATTTCAGGACTGATGCCCGTGTCTACCCGATGATGAACTTCTCTGTTGTAATAGATGACTACCTGCTTGGGATAACCCATGTTGTAAGGGGCAAGGATCATATTGCAAATACACGCCGCCAGGGATTTATATACGATTATTTCGGGTGGAAGCAGCCGGAGTTCTATCATTACGGAAGAATGTCGATAGGCGGACTTGTGCTGTCCACCTCTGCGATGAAGGAGGGAGTCTCTACCGGAAAATACGGCGGCTGGGACGATATCCGTCTTGGAACGCTGCGGGCAATTGCACGTAGAGGAATCCGTGCGGAGGCTGTAAGAAATGCAATGATCGATATCGGGATCGGCCAGACCGACATCGTATTTTCCTGGGAGAATCTCTTTGCAGAGAACAAACAGATCGTCGACCCCGTGGCAAACAGGTATTTCTTCGTGCCCGATCCTGTAAAATGCGAGATAAAAGGCGCTCCTCATGTAACTGCAAAGGCGGCTCTTCACCCGAACGACGAATCGAGAGGGTTTAGAACTCTTGATTTCAGCGGAATCCTTTACGCCCCCCGTGAAGAGCTGAAGGGTGCAACGATTGTCAGGTTCAAGGACCTCTTCAATGCCAGGATCCGTGCCGAAGGTGGGGATTACTCCTTCGAATACGCAGGCGACTCCCTTGAAGAGGCCCGCAGCGAAAAGTCTCCAATAATCCAGTGGCTGCCCGAATCAGATTATATGAAGTGCAGTCTTCTAACCCCTGAAGGACAGATAGAAGGGATCTGCGAGAAGGCCGTGTCCGGTGAAAAGGATAAGATGGTCCAGTTCGAGCGTGTCGGGTTTGCACGAATCGATTCTGTCACGGATTCCGGTATAGTGGCATATTTTGCCCACAGGTAATTTTTTTAGACCTCTACTTTTTGGAAAGGATCATGATCCTCATCCTCTCCTGGCGATCACGACCCCGGCCTCTCGTATGGTTTAATCCCGGGCATTTTCTGTTGTAAATGTCATTTTGATCTTATGTCCGGGTAAAGATCCTTTCCAAATTAACTTTCATGTATGAGTAACCTGGAACAACTCCTGTGTCAGGTTGATAATATTATTAACATCTGCTCTCTAATACTTGGAATTAAGGTTTGATTATGGGTTATATCACACCATATTTTCTCCTGATGTTCACTTCGGGAACTGTCCTCCTCCTGCTCGTAGTGATGGCTTCATTCCGGAGAAATGTCAAGGGTGCGATATCCTATGCCCTTCTTATGATTGCGGTCTGTGCCTGGTCATATCTCTATGCAATCGCACTCCAGGCAACGGACCCCGGCCTGATTGCATTCTTCTCAAAATATGCATTTATTGCGATATCTTTCGTTCCGGTTCTCTGGATCTGTTTTGTGCTGGATTATACTGGCAGGGAGAAATACCTGACAAAAAGGAATATCGGCCTTTTGCTTATCGTTCCGTTATTATCAATTGCAATAAGCCTGACAAACGATTTCCACCACTTTTTCTATTCAGTCTCGGTTATTCAGGAATCCCTGGGCGTATCTCTTGTAACCGGTGAATTCGGTTTCTGGTATTATGTGCATACGTTCTATAATTATATCCTGCTTTTCTCTGGGATGGGTTATCTTCTGCTCGTATACCTGGATTCTCCAAGGGTATACCGGTCCCAGATAGCCCTTGTAATCGTGGGGGGGATGCTCCCCTGGCTTGGCAACCTGCTTTATGTCAACTCGGTCCTCCCTGATATCTATTTTGACATGACTCCCTATTTCTATGCTTTAACCGGCCTCACAATATATGTGGCGCTCTTCAGGATGCCTCTTTTAAAGATTCTGCCGATTGCCCGGGATTCAGTGGTTGAGAACATGAACGACGGTGTAATGGTTCTTGACGGTGCCAGGATGATAGTCGAGATAAATCCCGGTGCTCTTGGGATATTCGGTATTGAAAAACCCCGTGCAAGGAGCATATTCCTGGTGGATTTAATTCCGGATTTCTATGATTTTCTATCCCGTTATGAAGGCATGACGGAATTTGAAGGGCTATATACATGGATAAAGGATGGCGAGGAGAGGTTCTGCAATGTAAAATCCTCACCTCTTCTCCCGGGGGAGAAGAACGATAAAAGCATAATATTGATAATCAGGGATGTTACTGAACATAAAAAAGCTGAAAAGGATATTGCAGAGTCCGAGGAGAGATACAGGATGCTCTACGACAACCTGACCGATGCGGCAATACTCCACGAGGTCCCGGAGATTGGATTCTTCGGGAATATACTTGAGGCGAATTCGGCAGCTGAAAAGATCTCGGGTTTTCGGAAGGATGAACTATTGAAACCGGGTCCTGACAGATTATTCCGCAATATGCAGGAGGAGAAGGCTGCACGTATGCTGGGTGCTTTGAAGGAGGAGGGTTTTGTACGCTTTGAAACAGCAATGGACCGGAAGTTCGGCTCCCCGGCACCTGTTTTTGTAAGTTCGCACCTGTTTCACTATAAGGGCAGGGAGGTCTGCCTTTCCCTAATAAGAGATATCAGCCTTGAAAAGGAGATGCGTGAAAAAGAAAGGGAGGCACTTGCCCAGATCGAGAGTAATATCGAACAGCTCTCGATACTTAATGATGCGGTAAGAAATCCCCTTTCCGTTATCGTGGGGCTGGCCTCTCTGGGTGAATTTGACGGGTCGGGGGAGATAATAAAACAGGCAGAGGTAATCGACGATATAGTCGACCGGCTCGATAAGAACTGCCTTGAATCGGAAAAGATCCGGAAATTCCTCCTCCGGCACTGTAAATTTGTGATATACGGGGAAGACAGGTAAGACCTTTCTCCGGATAAAAACCATCTTTAACAAATAGCACAAATTTATTGGCAGTATGCCAAATCTCAATGTTGCTGTTCTCGGGCCCCGCGGTTTTGCGAAAAGCGTGGGGAAAGCGGGGACTGAATCAGATATAACTTTTTATAACCTGAAAAAGGGTGAAGACACTGTCACGATTATCGAGCCTTCGCGATACCCCGAGAGGGTTGCACCGCTCTATTTTTCAGTGGCCATGTCAAATTCCGCAATTCTTGTTGTCGACGGGATCACGCCCGAGTTCGGGGAGTGCGTGGTCATGCTCGACTGTGCCGGGATTAAGAGCGGTTACGTGATCCTGAGGAATTATCTTGATCGCTCCCAGGTTGATCCGCTGATTAAAGGGACCGTTGTTGAGGATTACAGGTTTATTGACGACGATTCGATCCTTTTAAGGGAATCACTTCTCGCCGATGCCGCAGGGGTTGTACGAAATCTGTCGGATATCCCGGGAACGGTTATGGTGGATCACCATTTCAATGTCAAGGGTATCGGAACGGTAATCCTCGGTGGTGTTGTCAAAGGGACGGTTAGGACGCATGACTCGGTGAAGGTCCTTCCTGGAGAAAAAACTGCGCAGATCCGGTCCATCCAGAGGCACGACGACGACTGCACCGATGCAACCGAAGGAGACCGTGTCGGTCTCGCACTGAAGAATATCACCGCCGACGAGATCGACAGGGGTCAGGTACTGACCACCGATGATTCGATAAAGACCGGGGACTCTTTTAAAGGGAGGGTCTCTGTCGTTAAATATTGGAACACTCCGCTGAAGGATTCCATGGTCGTGCATATCGGCCACTGGATGAGCTATGTTTCGGGAAAGATAGATGCCGTGACCGACGATTCCGATCCGAAGAATCCTGAGGTTACGATAAGCCTTGAGAAGGATATCGCATACTTCCCCGGTGACAAGGCGATAATCCATCATCTCGATGCGGGAAAGCTCCGCGTAGTCGGGACGATGATTCTCGAATAAATAAAAATTTCAATCTTTTTTTGGGCATAAGCCCCTGACGGGGCAGCCCTGGCGAAAGTATCGCTGCGCAAACTCTCGCAAGGAAGATAGCCTGGTCTGGATGCTACACGGGTTAATTATAAAAGCCGGGATTTCATGGGATAAGGAGGTGACCGAAGGTCGCCTATGGGTTTCGAAAGGGCGACAACCCTTCGGTTACCTCAGCCGGGGAGAGAACCCGGTTCTAAGATCGTTCTACCTGTAAATTATAACAACACAACCGGAGCCGGAGGAATGCCCGTTCCATCCCGACGGTGAATCAATCGCGATCAGGGGGAGGGTTGAAGGGAGGTGGAGGAATCCCCCTCCCTTTATTTTTTTATTAAAACCAATAACTTCAGCTTTTTTCGAAGTCATGAATAGGATTAATAAAACACAGGGCGATAATCTCCTGATAATCATGAGGATGAAAAAACTGGTTCTGATCCCGGTAATGCTGGTCCTTATCGCAGCAATTGCGTGTACGGCCTCGGCGGCCGATGTATCGAATGAGAAGACAATCTCCGTATCCGGAACAGGAAAAGTAACTGCTGCACCCGATACTGTTATAGTGTCGATAGCTGTTGAGACTGAGAACACGGATGCATATAAGGCGCAGCAGGAGAATGCGGAGAAGATGAACAGGGTAACGGATTCGCTGAAGGGAATGGGCCTGACAGATGATGAGATCGAGACGACCAACTACTACATCTACTCATACACCTCGGGCGACGATTCCGTATTCGGTTCAAAGAAGAAGATATACAGGGTGACGAACACAATCAAGGTCGAGTCGTCAAAGGTTGACAAGGCCGGAGAGATAATCGATACCGCAGTATCTGCCGGTGCAAACAGCATCAATTACATCTCGTTTACGCTCAGCGACGAAAAGTCGAACCAGCTTCGCTCTCAGGCCCTCCAGGCCTCAGTTTCACAGGCCGGATCTGATGCAGATGCGGTTGCATCCGCACTCGGCGTAAAAATATCCGGAGTTAAATCTGTCAGTGTCGGTGCCAGCTACACTCCGATGAGTTATGACAACAGCTATGCAGGTTATGCAATGGAAGACGCAAAGATGTCTTCATCGGTCCCGACAAGGGTCAGCCCGGGAGATGTGGACGTAAGCGCCTCTGTCTCGATAATCTACCTCATTGCCTGAACCAATTTCAATTTTTTTAATTCGGCACTGTTTATCATTCCTGAATCCCGGCACCGCTGAAAATAGAAAGTTCTTTTTTGTATCTGCATAACTATTGATCAGGTTTCCTAAAATGATCCAGGATATTGATATTTCCAAGAAGAATGCCGGTTATTTTGCCGCAGATCTGGTGCAGGACCAGATGGCCGTCGGGCTTGGCACAGGTTCGACAGTATTTTTTGCGATGGAACGTTTGTCAGAGCGGATCTCTTCAGAAGGGCTGAATATCACAGGCATTCCCACCTCTTTTCAGGCCACGATGAGGGCAAGGGAGTACGGAATCCCGCTTTCAACCCTTGATGAGCACCCCTGCCTCGATATTGCAATCGACGGTGCCGATAAGATAGACTCGTCCCTCAGGATGATTAAGGGAAGGGGGGCGGCACAGACGATGGAGAGATGCGTTGCCGACGCCTCTGAACTCTTTATCGTTGTTGCCGACGAATCGAAGATGTGCGAAAAACTTCACGGTCCGGTACCTGTTGAAGTCATCCCCTTCGCCCTCGGTCTTTTCGAAAGACGCATCCGCGAGCTTGGCGGATCTCCCTCGATTCGCGTGGGCGTAAAGAAGGACGGGCCCGTAATCACCGACAGCGGAAATTTTGAAGTGGACTGCGACTTCGGCATAATCGAAAACCCTGAAGAGCTCCAGTCGGTGATAAACAATCTCCCCGGTGTACTGAGCTGCGGGCTTTTCACTGAATTTTCAGGAAAGACAAAAGTTGTAATCGGGAATAAAAACGGGGTTAATATCTTTTAATTCAGACTATTTTTCGAATCTTTTTTATAATCTCAAGCTGATTATCGATCTCTTCCTTCTTTTCTTTTTCAAGGACGTCGACTATATCGGCCATTGGTTTTGACAGGTTGTATATCTTAACAGGCCTGCCTTTGCTTTCGGCCTTGCTCTCCCTGTTTGAGATCCATTCCCTCTCGCTAAGGGTTCTCATGGCAATACTGACTTCCGGCTGGCGGAGATCCGTGCCCCTTTCGATCTCTCTTGATGTGGCCTCTTCAGTATTAGCAAGATATACCAGGACCTTGGCGACATTCTTTTTGAGACCCACTTCGGAGAGGAGATCTGCCATCTCTTCTTCCTTATCAGTGAATGTCAAAACTTTTTCGAGTTTCATAGCTACACCAGTCTATTATACAATCTATTTTGCCAGATTCTTATAAATACATTTTTATCTTTATTGTGGTATTTACTCATGTATGATAATGGTCTAATTATTGATAGACCAAAAAAGATAGAAAAATATATAATCTTACTTTTAAATTAGTCCGAGATTTGAAAGATCGGACAGAATCTTCTGGACAGCCTTTTTGGCATCCCCGGGAGTCTTTCCCCCTGTAATGATAAGCTTACCGGATCCGAAGAGAAGAACTACAACTTTAGGCTCTTCAAGCCTGTATACGAGACCCGGGAACTGCTCGGGTTCGTACTCGATCCTTTCGAGATTGAAACCCACTGCAATCTTGTTGAGATTGATCGGAGTCCCGAGGTCGGCGGATGTTACTATGTTCTGGATCTTGTATTCCAGCTTTTTCGGGATGTCAAGTTTAAGATCTCTTAATTTATTTCCCAGTATCTCCAGGCCTTTTGAAAGGCTGTCAACACTTTTTGCACCTGTAAGGACAACCTTACCTGATCCAAAGACGAGAGCTGCAATTTTGGGATCCTGCATTCTCAAAACGACGCCAGGGAATCTTTTCTTATTGTACTCTGCATCCTTGATCTTCTCGTTTATCATCTGGAGGTCGAGTTCCTTTGCAACTTTTGCTGATGCAACGATGTTTTCGATCTTCAGTGAGTCTTCCGGGTTCACCTTCATGTTTATAAAATTATTTATAAACTATATAAATAGTTGGGTGTCAAACAAATGCTTTGGAACCACGGTCAGGCTGCATCCCGGGCAACTTCCCGAAAGCCCTGATCGCCGGAGACGGGAATGGTGTTTTTATGAAAAAGAAGGTGCTTTTGGGAGCTGAAGGATATCGGTTACTGGATGATTACGGCATCCCCCATCCCCTGTACGGTCTGGCGAATTCGGAAGACGAGGCCGAATCAATTGCCGGGGAGATCGGGTATCCGGTGGTTATGAAGGTTATATCGCCTGATATAATCCATAAAAGCGATTCCGGGGGTGTCGTGCTTGATATCCGGTCGGCTGCAGAGGCACGCGATGCATATTCCAGGATAATGCAAAATTCACTTTCTGCTGTTCCTGGTGCAGACATCCAGGGTATAATAGTCGAAGGATCTGCCCGTCCCGGGCTGGAGATTATAATCGGCGGGAAGACCGATCCTGCTTTCGGGAAGGTCCTGACCTTTGGAACAGGGGGGACGAATGTCAGTATTTATAAGGATGTATCCTTTGGGATTCTTCCCGTAACTCCCGAAAAGGCGGAAAGGATGATAGATGAGATCAGGGCACTGCCGCTTATTGAAGGGTACCGGGGCTCAGTGCCAAAGGACAAAGAGGAGATGATCCGCATACTGGTTAATGCGGCGGAAATGTTCGGGGATAACCCTGAATTATCTGAGTTCGATATCAATCCGCTGAGATTGTATGAAAAGGGAGCCTGTGCGATCGATACCGTGTTCATATTCGATTATGAAGGGCCAAATGACGATTACCCTGTTATGGATCCCCAGGATACGGAACTTTTTCATCCTTCATCCATTGCCCTTGTAGGAGCAACCGATAAACCGGGAAAGATAGGTACTACAATTGCCCATAAATTATCGGGGTTTGGCGGGTCGTTTTATCCGGTAAATCCGGCGGCCGATGAAATATTCGGGTTTAAATGTCATCCCTCCGTCACAGCCGTCTCCGGCGATATCGATATGGCCGTAATAGCCGTTCCTGCAGGAATGGTGCCGGGGATCGTTGAAGAGTGCGGTAAAAAAAGTGTCAGGATAGCCGTGATAATCTCCGCCGGTTTCAGGGAGACCGGAAAAAAAGGAGCAGAACTTGAGGAAAGGGTTGCCGAATCGGGCAGAAGGTACGGGATGAGGATTGTCGGGCCCAACTGTCTGGGGTTGATCGTCCCTTACGAGGGCTACGATACTACATTTCTCCCTGTAACCCCCCTGCCTGGAAATATCGCTTTTATATCCCAGAGCGGAGCCCTTTTGAATGCCGTCATCGACTGGAGCCTGTCATACGGTCTCGGTTTTTCTCTTGTTGCTTCGGTGGGGAACCAGTGCGACCTTAAATTCACCGACTATCTCCAATGGGCAGGTTCTGATGAGAACACGCGTGCGATTATTATGTATATCGAGGATGTTGGCGACGGGAAGCGGTTCATGGAGATGGTGTCAGCCATATCGCCCCAAAGAGCGGTTGTCGTGATAAAGTCCGGTTCATCGGACAAGGGTCACCTTGCCGCCGCCTCACACACCGGATCCCTTGCCGGAAGCCACGAGATCTACATGGAGGCATTCCGGGAGTGCGGAGCGATATTTGCGTCCAATATTGAAGATGCCTTTTATTCCGCAGAATTCCTGGCTCACAGAAAAGGATATCCCAAAGGTAACCGGGTGGTCGTTGTCACGAATGCCGGTGGTTTTGCGGTTCTTGCATCAGATTATGCCGAGAGATATGGCCTGGAGATCGTTGATCTTCCCGATGGGGTAAAAGAGGAGTTCGATGCATTCCTTCCTTCCTACTGGAGCAGGAGGAATCCTGTCGATATAGTCGGCGATGCAGGAATCGACAGGTTTATTGCGGCTCTTGATCTCCTGTGCAAAAACGATCGGTTCTGGGACATATGCGTGGTAATCTCGATCCCGAGCCACAGCATACCGTTTGAAGGACTTGCCCGGGAGATTATTCAAAAGACGAAAGAGACCGAAAAGAGGCTGGTGCCTGTTCTTGTAGGAGGTGAGGAGATGAAAAAGGGGCGAATCGTTCTTACAGGTGCAGGGATCCCTTCGTTCGACGAGCCCGAGACTGCCTTCAGGGTCATGGGCGGGATCGTGAAGAGCCGGCATGTTGCTGGAGATTGAATAATAACTGAAGGGAACCCGTGGGCATAAGCCCCTGCCGGGGCAGCCCGGTACTTAATTCGCTATGCGATTTTGCGCAATGATGATTAACCCGTCATGGGCGCTACCCTTCCGGGTAGCCCCGGCGGACGATGGAGTGGGTCACAGGGGGAAAAATCCTCCCCCTCTCTCTACAATTAATTATAAATTATAGATTAAATCAAAAAAAGTTTGAAGAAAGAATTTTTCAGTCGTATTCGCGCCATGTGTACTTGCACTTGACGCATTTGAAAAACCTGACTTCTGATTCATCTGCAGATCTGAGCTGTCTGAGCCACCAGTAAGCGGTATCGTGGCCGCATTCCGGGCATTTGGTATTTGTTGTAGGGAGGGTTGCAATCTCATCCATGTTTTCTACGATTACAATCTCTTTTTCCTTCATCGATTTGATCTTGGTAAGTTTGGACCTGTCTTCGATCTCCTTTTCAAAACCACATTTTGTGCATTTAAGCTTCCCGTTTGAGGATTTCATAAGACTTTTACATTCAGGACAGAACATCATCTGCTATATTATCTGATTTCTATTCATTAATCCTTATTGATTTTGTCAATACCCGGGATGACAAAAGGATGCAATTGGAAAAAATAAATGGTTCTGCCGCAAATTTATATGAAATGGAACCCCTTCTGATCTATGCCGCGGCAGCACTGTTTGCACTTTTTCTGGCACTCCGGACTCCTTACAGCCTGTATTGTGCTGCGGGCGGCTGGATTGCGGTCATCCTGTCGATAATTGCCGACCTGCCCCAATATATCCTCATTGAGAATAATTTCATGTACCCGCTCTTCGGTATTCTTGGAATACCTTTCCTTGCAATGACGGTCCCTGAACTGATAAAGGGAAATCAGCTGACAATATATCTTTCAAAGGGTGCTGCAATTGCATTTTTGATCTATATCCCGTTCGGTTTTTTCACCCCCGCCGGGGACTGGCTGATAGCAGTCGTGACTTCACAGGTTGCCTTCATTCTTGATATGCTCGGCTTTGAAGCAACACGCGCTTCATGGAATATGATAGAGAACAACGGGTTTAGGGTGGAGATAATTATGGCCTGCACCGGGATCCAGAGCATTGCAATCATGCTCGGTCTTGCATACTGCGTTCCATCTGATATAAAGCAGAAATTATTCGCATTTCTCGCCATCGTTCCGACGATATACATACTCAATCTCTTCAGGAATGCCTTTGTAATAATGGCGTATACCGGCCAGTGGTTCCAGGTGCTCCCCGAAATCGCCTCAAACGGAGAATTCGGCTATGAAAGTTTCTTCTGGGCTCACAATGTCATGGCTGAACTGGGTGCTCTGGTTTTTCTCATATTCCTCGCACTGGTGCTTTTTAAAATGAACCCGGCGCTGGGCGGATTTGCAGAAGGCATTGTGGATCTTTATACCAATAAAATATTGAAGTTCAGAGATTTCTGTAGAGATAGATAATTCTCTGCAATGCGGAAAGGTTTGTGCAGAGGGCGACAATAATCACCGCAATTGCTATAAACCCAGTCAGGCCCCCGAGAATCAGGACGATTATTGTCTCGGGCCGTCCGAAAAATCCGACTCTCTCAAGCGGGTCGTCTATCTTGCCGTCCTCCCTCTTCTCAAAACCAACCTCGGCGTATACGACGGGTTTTATAAAAGTGTTCATAAGAGAGCCGATTATTGCAAAGGCCACCACTGCAAAGTCCGCAGCAGGGATATAGGCTGAAGGGACGGCAATGTAACTGCTGATTATTGCAATTCCAGAGAGGCCGATTCCCAGGATGACTATGCTGTCAACATATTTGTCGACTATCCAGTCGAATACTGCACCGAAATTTGTCTCTTTTCCGGTTTTACGTGCCACTGTCCCGTCTATAAGATCCAAAACCGCAGATACCATTAGCATAATTGCGCCATAAACAAAGAACAGTTCAAAAAAAAGGTATGCAGCTGCAATACCTGCAAGAAGGGACAGAACAGATATAATATTGGGCGTAATCCTTAATTTGATGAATATAATTGCGAGGGGTTCTAGACAGCCGATAAACTTAGGTCTTAGCGCAGTAATATTCATTTCTTATATATTGTCTACTCTCAAAGGAAAAACCCTTCTGGAATATGAATAAGACTAAATGCTTTACACGTTGAAGAACAAATTTAAAACAAGAAGATGAATATGGCGGGAAATACTGTTAAGCCTCATGTGCTTATGATGTCGGAGATAACGGTGGACGGGAAGCTTACCCTGAAAAAGGGAGCCTCATCCAAGATACTGATGAAATATATGGATCACGAGACCGATATTCTGCTGCATAATACAAGGGCCGAGTATGATGCGATAATGGTCGGATCAAATACGATAAAGATCGACAATTCATTCCTCACTGTAAGATACGTCGAGGGTAAGAGTCCCCTGAGGGTAATTCCTTCGAGTATGGCGGATCTCCCCCCGGACTCTAATGTTTTGGGCTCTGATGCACCCACGCTTGTCGCCGTGAGCAAAAAGGCGGATGGCGAAAAGGTAAGACTTCTGGAAGAAAAAGGAGTGGATGTCGTATTTGCCGGGGAGGACAAAATTGACCTTCCCCTGTTGATGAAGATACTTGTGGAAAACTATGGCGTTTCCCGTCTGATGATTGAAGGCGGCCCCACGCTCAACTATTATATGCTCCAGGATCGTCTGGTGGACGAGATCCGCCTGATACATCTCCCATTTATCGTGGGCGGTTCCGACACCCCGTCGCTTGTGGGGGGCATGCATATCGAATCAGAGGACGATATGTTCCGTCTCACGCTGAAGAATTACTACATGTGCGGAACGAACCTTGTAACGGAATACGACGTTTTATACAGGAGCTGATTATGAGCTGGCTCGAACGGGAGATATCCGGGAACCGGAGGAAAAGATCCATAAAAAAAGGGATGTTATGGTTTGCAGCAGGAATTGTTGCCGCCTTCCTGATACTTGCCGTAGTTATTGTCTTAATCCCGTATTCCGAGAGCAAAGGGGTGTCGGTAGTACGTATCGAGGGAACAATCGTGACTGGAGACTTTTTTGGGGGCGGATACATCGGGAGCGAATATGCCGGGAGACAGATTAGATCCGCGGCAGACGATCCTCTTGTAGAAGCGATCGTCCTCAGGGTTGACAGTCCGGGGGGGTCTCCTGCAGGAGCGCAGGAGATAATAGAGGATATGGAATACGCGAAGTCCAGAAAACCGGTCTTTGTTTCAATGGGCGATATGGCGACATCAGCTGCCTATCATATAAGCTCCCATGCAGACAGGATCTATGCCAACCGCGATACCATGACCGGCGGAATCGGAACTATCTGGACATTCTATGATGTGAGCCGTTCCATGCAGATAGAGGGGATAAACGTCTCGGTAGTAAAATCCGGGGAATTAAAGGATCTCGGATCACAGTACCGGGGCCTGACCGGGGACGAGTACGATTATGTCCAGGATATGGTCGACGACAGCTTTGAGCTTTTCATAAATGATGTGATTGAACAGAGGGGGTTGAACAGGTCTGATATCGAGGAAGCACAGCTGATCAGGGGTGAAGATGCATACGAAATCGGGCTTATTGATGAATTCGGAAACCTGTTTACTACAATCGGGGCGGCAAAAAAATATAAAAAAGATTTAAAAATCCCTGAATCAAACACAGAAGAGCCCGGGGAACCGGAAGAGGAAACTGTATCCTCCTAATCTTCAGGTGCTGCTTCAGGTCATTTTTTCAGGATCTACCTTCATGATCTCGCGGCACAGGGTTGTTGCATAAGTGCCCGGCGGGAGTTCAAAATCCAGTTTTATTGTGTTATTTTGAATTTCATATCCGAGTTTTGTCCTGATTGAAGCCGCTCTTGAAGCGCCCCTGAATGCCGTTTCGGTTACCTCTGATGCCTGCCTGAAATTTTCTGAATCGATCCCGTGTTCTTCAAGAAGCGCGGCGATGAAAGTATCAGTATCTCCTGCAGGTTCATACTTTTCAGAACCTGGCATATAAATCGCCGGGACGCACCTGCCCCTCTTCATGTGGACTTTTGCGGTTCTGATGTTCTCTTCAGTAACTGTGTCCTCGCGCCCGCCTTCGAAGATGATCCTGTCTCCGACAAGGATCTCGTTAAGCCCCCCGTTCTCAAGCCTCCTGCTCAATGCCTTGTTGAAGATCCACGACTGGGCGGCGCTGACAAACATCGACAGCATCCTGGGCGGTGTAACCTTAAGCGCTCCTCTATAGTCCTCTGGTTCTTCGATAAGATGGTGTAGCATCGCCCGCTCATATCTCAGGTTGTCGGGCATTAAGGCCAGGGTCTGTTTCGCATCTTCGCATTCCCTGTAGTGCTTCCTCGCCGTTTCGGTCTCCTCCTGTTCATATCCGCATGAGAAGCTGATGTAAGTCTTTACAGCCTCCCTGAAGTCGCCTTTGAGGATCTCGAATCCTGTCAGGTGGGTGACGGGGCGCGTGGCACCGAATCGCTGTATTCCGAAATAATTAGGTATGCCGCCATCCGCAGATAACGATGAGACTTCCCCGAGAATGTCTTTGGGGTCCTCTGCATCTATATCTCTAATCGTTATACCGAACCCGTTGCCTTTAAGATCGCCGAGTGATATCTGCGAGTTCGCATTCCCTAAGACTTTCAGTTCTATATCTTTGAGCCTGATTTTTTCAATCTCTTCTTTACTGATGTTATAGATCGATATGAGCTGTTTTGTAACCGCTCTCTTGTCCTTTGTGCCCGCCCAGCCGATTCTCCTGTGGCTTATTCCGAGTACTTTTGATATCTCCTTAACCGCCCTCTGGAGATCCCAGTTTGTCTTTTCAAGTTCGCAGATAAGGTAAGGGCCTCCGGACATTTTTATATCGCCATAGATCTCACCGACCAGAAAATCTGCCGGATTCTTCTTCAGGACCCCTCCCGTACCGGGAGATTCGGTTGCATAATAGTCCATCCCCAAAAGGATCTCTATCTGGTATTCGCTCTTCATCATAGGAGCTGGAGGTCTCCTGTTATCTTATCAAGGTCTTCCGATTTTGCAGGTCCGAGGCCTAGTGCGGTAACCGTTCCAGGCGGGATCTCGGTCATCCCTGCGTCTGTAATGATGGCTGCAGGTATGCCTGCATCCTCTGCAAGGGTCTTTATAACGTAGAGATCCTTTTGCGAGTGGACCTTTAGGGCCACTTTCTTCATCCCCTCGTCAAACCATTTCTTTTTGGTGATCTTGTCGGCCTTTTCATATGCAGCTACAGCCGCATGTGCGAGCTGAGCGCATTTCTTGCCGCAGGTCATCTTTATATCGTTCCTGACGATGAGGCACTGCTTATATTTGAAATCGGGTTCGGGCGACATTTCTGTAATATATTGAGCCGGGGACCGAGATAAGCGTGAGTATCATCCGGGTGTCGCCGGGGTCTTCCTTCATGCAATTCGTAAGCACCCCGGCAACAGTTATTCGCGTGTATGTCGATATATGGTATAATAGTGATATACGATGTCATCGTTGCAGGCGGCGGGCCTGTTGGCAGTATGGCGGCAAAATGCTGTGCCGGTGCCGGTCTTAATACCCTGCTTTTAGAGGAGCATGCCTCTGCAGGAACACCTGTCCAGTGTGCAGGGCTCCTGAGTTCCAGTGCCTTTGAAGAGTGTGAGGTTTCGGAGAGATGCGTAATCCAGCCAGTGTCCGGCGCAAAGGTTTTTTCAGGACTGGGGAGGGAGTTCGCCTTTGATGCAGGTGTTGTGAAAGCCTGTGTCGTCGACAGGAGCGCTCTTGACAGGGATATGCTGAATACTGCGGCAGATGCGGGTGCAGAAATAATGCTCAAGACATCTGTAACGGGAGCCCGGAACTGTTCAACAGGCTGTGTACTGTCAACAAAAGGGGTGAACGGACTTCGTGAATTTGAATCCAGGCTGGTTATTGCAGCGGACGGCCCGAAAAGTATTTTCTCAAGAATATATGGTATGAAACGTGCACCGGTCTTTCTTTCCGGAGTGCAGGCCGATATTCCGTATGAAGGGAACGACAGGCTCGTCGAACTCCACCCGTATGCATCGCCCGGGTTCTTCGGCTGGGTTATCCCTGCAGGTAGGGGGCGTGCGAGAGTTGGCCTTTGTGCAGAAAAAGATACGAAAGAGCTTTTTGAAAATTTCATTAAAAATTTCGGTCCGTCCAGTGTTCACAAGGTGACAGGCACCATCCCGCTTGGAATTATGCCGAAGACATACGGTTGCAGGACAATGTTCTGTGGGGATGCGGCAGGGCTTGCAAAACCCACTTCGGGGGGAGGCGTATATACCGGAGTCCGCTCGGCAAGGCACGCGGCCGATACTGCGGTCCGCTGCATCGAATGCGGAAAATTTGATGATTCCGCCCTTTCATCATATGAATCGTCATGGAGATCCGATTTCGGGCACGAACTTGCCTTTGGTATGAAACTGTTCCGGATGAGAAAGAGCCTGACGCCGGAGATAATCGATGACCTCTGCCGTGTCATGAACGAGAAAGGGATGGCGGAGGATATCGTCAGGTATGGCGATATAGACCGGCCCGGCAGGATTGTAAAGAAGATGATGCTGAATCCGTCTGTATACAGGATCGCCGGGAAGGTTATTGGCGGGGAACTGCGTTCTCTTTTCGAAAAATCCTGAGAGGGTGGTGTTCTTTGTATAATTTGATTCATGATTATTCTGGGAAGGGGAAGTCCTCCTCCCTGTTACCTCCCCTAAGATGATAAGTCGTAAGAAGGGATGGACTGGTATCTTTATTTTCCATTCGAAGGGCTATCGCCCTTTCGAAACCTATGGGTGACCATGGTTCACCAGTTAATCTTCTGAAACCGAGTTTTCTTCCGGCCGCAAGGCCGACTATCTTCTTAACGTTAAGCCCTGAGGTCAGGGCGGGTTCGCAGAGCGAACTTGCGTAAGGGTTGCCCCCTGAAAGGTACAGATTTCATCTTTTAAGGTTTTGTAAATTATTGTCAAAACCAAAGACCATACCTTTTTTACCTGAAATGCCCATACCAAAAACATGGAAAGCCGTTTTGGAAGGGGTTTTATAACCAATATTATGCTTGTATCAAAGCACGCGGGGCTCCCTCCTGAGAGGGCCTGGACCGGCCTTTCGGATCATCTTGTCGAGATGCAGATCCCCGATCAGTTCCGTGGTACGGAGGTTGAAGAGCTTGTAACCATGCTCCGCCAGAAGGCCAACTGGCACCAGAATGGAATGATGGATGCAGAAGATCTCAAATCGCTTGAAAAGACGATAAACCGCCTTGTGGTCGCAATAGATCGTGAACTTGGGCTAGATGATCCTTCGGTGGGAAAATTTGACTGATTAACAGGCTGTCTGGTAGAGTCTAATCCTGTAATATTTCCCTGAAATCTATCAGACCTCTATTTTTGCGATATTTTAAGTGCCTGCAGGGACAATAATATATGTGCGATTTAGTATAACCCGGATGTTGGTTTTTTGCCCTCTGGCGGCATCGCAGTTTACAGAAAGAGTATCATGGAAATTCTTTATTTCTACCTGAATAAGGGGGATGATTTTGGCTCAGAATAATTATAACGCATCAAATATTACTGTTCTTGAAGGCCTTGAACCTGTAAGGGAAAGGCCTGCCATGTATATCGGGAGTACCGATGTCCGCGGCCTGCACCACCTTGTATATGAAGTGGTCGATAATGCGATTGACGAGGCACTTGCCGGAATATGCGATCACATCATCGTCAAACTTGAAAACGACGGCTCATGCACTATTGAAGACAACGGCCGGGGTATTCCGGTAGATATCATGGAGGAGCAGGACGGAAAGAGTGCCCTTGAAGTCGTAATGACGGTCCTTCATGCCGGCGGAAAGTTTGACAAGAACACTTACCAGGTATCGGGCGGTCTGCATGGGGTGGGTGTTTCGGTTGTAAACGCTCTCTCCGAGATTCTTGAAGTTGAGGTCTACCGTGACGGATACATATACGAGATGTCCTTTGCCAGGGGAAGTCTCAGCAAAGATCTTTCATCGAGGAAGAATGCTGCCCCTGATGCCTTTGAAAAGCATGGGACGCGTATCAAGTTCAAACCCGACTCTCTCATCTTTGAGACTGTTTCCTTCGATTATGATATACTCAGCCACAGGATGCGTGAACTTGCATTCCTTAACCGCGGGATTACAATAGAGATATTCGACGAGAGGAAAGGCTACGAGGACCAGCAGGTCTTCAATTATGAGGGCGGAATTCAGGAGTTCGTCAATTACCTTATATCAGGTAAGGAAACCGTCCACCCGGATGTAATATATTTCGATACAAAGGATGAGGAGAGCATGACCGAGGTGGAGGTTGCGCTCCAGTATTCAACGGCCTACTCCGAGACACTGATGACCTTCGTCAATAGCGTAAACACCCGTGAAGGCGGGACGCATCTCGAAGGGTTCAGGAGTGCCCTGACCCGTGCCATCAACAAGTCGGCTAAAGACAACAACCTGATGAAAGGGATGTCCGAATCGCTGAAGGGAGACGATGTCCGCGAGGGTCTTGTAACAGTCATCAGTTTAAAGGTTGCAAATCCGCAGTTCGAAGGCCAGACCAAGATGCGGCTTGGCAACAGTAATGTCAAAGGCATAGTCGATTCACTCGTATACCAGTCGCTCACCGAATATTTCGAGGAAAATCCAAAGGTAATCCAGGCAATCGTATCCAAGGCGGTAAGTGCTGCAAGGGCACGCGAGGCGGCACGAAAGGCCAGGGAGCTTGCCAGAAGAAAGAGCACTCTCGAGAGCGGGGGTCTCCCCGGGAAACTTGCCGACTGTTCAGAGCGGGATCCTTCAAAGAGCGAGATCTACATCGTAGAGGGAGATTCTGCAGGCGGTTCGGCAAAGCAGGGTCGTTCAAGGAAGTTCCAGGCGATACTTCCACTCAGGGGCAAGATTCTCAATGTCGAAAAGGCAAATCCCCACAAGATCCTTAAAAATAATGAGATCCAGACCCTGATATCGGCTATCGGCTGCGGATTTGGTGAGAGCTTCGATGTTTCAAAGGCACGCTATCATCACATAATCCTGATGACCGATGCCGATGTCGATGGTGCGCATATCTGCACGCTGCTGCTGACGTTCTTCTACAGGTATATGCCTGATCTTATCGAGAACGGGTATATCTATATCGCCCAGCCTCCCCTGTTCAGGGTTTCCAAAGGCAAGGCCGAGAAATATGCATTCTCAGAGGAGGAGATGAAGAGATATGTCAAAGAGTTTGGAGAAAAAGGAGTCAGCGTCCAGCGTTACAAAGGTCTTGGTGAGATGAACGCCGATCAACTGTGGCACACTACAATGGCGCCGGAATCAAGAGTCTTGAAGCAGGTAAGCGTTATGGAAGCGTCATATGCCGACGATATCTTCAGCAAACTAATGGGAGATGACGTGGTGGCAAGAAAAGAATTCATCACCCGCCATTCAAAGGAGGTGACGAACCTTGACGTCTGAGGAGAATGTCACTGTTGTAAAGAGGATTATCCCGGTCTCAATTGAAGAGGAGATGAAGTCCTCGTACCTCGATTATGCAATGTCGGTCATCATCGGAAGGGCGATTCCCGATGTCAGGGACGGCCTGAAACCTGTACACAGGCGTACGCTCTACGCGATGGGCGAGATGGGCAACTACCACGACAAGCCCTTCAAGAAGAGTGCCCGTATCGTCGGAGAGGTCATGGGTAAATACCACCCTCATGGCGATTCTTCAATATATGACACTCTTGTTAAGATGGCCCAGCCATTCTCCTACAGGTATACCCTTGTAGAAGGGCAGGGTAACTTCGGCTCCATTGACGGGGACTCTGCTGCAGCGATGCGTTATACGGAGGCGAGGCTGGACCCGGTATCCGAGTCCCTTCTGGAGGATATAGAGAAGGAGACTGTAGATTTCGGACCCAACTTCGATGAGTCGCTCCAGGAGCCTCTTGTTCTCCCAGCAAAGATCCCGAATCTGTTAGTCAACGGGTCGGACGGAATTGCGGTTGGAATGGCTACAAAGATGGCACCGCATAATATAAGCGAGGTCTGCAACGCAGTCTGTGCAATGATAGACGATCCCGATATCTCACCCGCAGGCCTCATGGAGCATATGCCGGGGCCTGATTTCCCGACCGGCGGAGTGATACTCGGCAGGAGCGGGATTGCGAGTGCATATACAACCGGAAGAGGCCGTATCCGTCTCAGGGGGGTCGCGGAGATTGAAGAGTCCGAAGGCGCAAAGAAGAGCCGGATTATCATCACCGAACTTCCGTACCAGGTGAACAAGGCCCGGCTTATAGAACTTATTGCCGATCTTGTCCGTGACAAGAAGATCGATGGAATATCCGATATAAGGGACGAATCGGATAAGGACGGTATCAGGGTGGTAATCGAGCTTAAAAAAGCGATCATCCCCAGGGTTGTCTTAAACCAGCTCTACAAGCATACCCCGCTTGAATCTACATTCGGCATAATCAATCTCGCAATAGTCGAGAAACAGCCCAAGGTATTAACAGTAAAAGAGATTATTCAGGAATTTCTCAGGCACAGGAAGACGGTCATCTACAGGAGGACGATCTTTGAGCTTAAAAAGGCTGAAGAAAGGCTCCACATCCTGAAGGGGCTTCTCCTTGCACTTGACAATATCGATGCGGTAATTGCAACGATACGCGGCTCCTCGACAACCGATGAGGCATCAAAGAAGCTGATCGAGAATTTCGGCCTTGACGAGATCCAGGCGGATGCAATCCTAAAGATGCAGCTTCGCCGTCTTGCGGCTCTTGAACACCAGAAGATCATCGACGAGCGTGACGGGCTCTTAAAGGAAGTCGGGAGGCTGAAACTCATAATCTCCGACGATGAGCATATCTTTGCAGAGATTAAAAAAGAGACTGTTGAGGTCGGTGAAAAATATGCCGATGAGAGACGGACGAAGATCAGCCATGATGTGTCCGATTTGGATAAAGAGGATCTTATTGAGAACAAACAGGTTCTGGTCTCCCTGACATCCCACAATTATATCAAATCGATGCCTCTTGACACCTATAAAGGACAGCACAGGGGCGGGAGGGGCATTATCGGGATGTCCACCAAAGAAGAGGACTTCGTCAAGACCGTATTCGTCGCATCAACCCATGACTATCTCCTCTGCTTCACGAGTTCCGGCAGGATATACTGGCTCAAGGTCTATGACATTCCCGAGGCCACAAGGCAGAGCCGCGGGAAGGCAATAGTCAACCTCCTTGAACTGGGCGACGAAGAGAAAGTTACTGCAGTAATCCCGGTATCGGAGTTCAAGGAGGATGAATTCTTCCTCTTTGCAACAAAGAACGGAATGGTCGTAAAGATCCCGCAGGTTGAATTCTCACGCCCGAGACAGACCGGTATCTATGCAATCACCCTCAAGGACGGAGACGAGCTGGTTCATGTCATGAAGGTGACAGACAACGGGGAGGTCATCCTGACAACCCGCATGGGCCAGAGCCTTCGTTTTGGAATTGATGCGATACCTCCCAGGCACAGGAATGCGCTAGGAGTCAAGGGTATCAAACTGAGGTTTATGGACGAACTCCAGGATGTAACCCCGATAGAAGACGATCATCTCCTGACCATTACCGAGAGGGGTTATGGGAAGAGGACAGAATTTGACGAATTCAGGGGGCACGGGCGTGCTACGATGGGTGTTAGGAACATCCAGACCGATGTCAGCGGGGGTGTGGTTTCGTCAAAGGCGGTATCCGATGAGGTTGATATAATCCTCATGAGCAGGTCGGGAATTGTAATCAGGACCAAGGTGTCCGAGATCTCTGTTCAGAAACGCGGAACCAGGGGGGTCCGGATAATGAAGCTTGACGAAGGCGACAGCGTAGTAGGTTTCACCATCCTGGACGCCGATGACGAAGTCAGCGAAATCGATGAATAAATAAAAAAACTTTTTTTTACGGACAGAATTATATTGTTTCTTGCCTAATTCAGATTATGGAAAGAGACAATACGATAATAGTCCTCCTCCTGATCGTTATTATTATTGGGGGGGCGTATATTCTGCTTGTGAAGTACCCGCCGCTCCTGGCAGGATCTGGTGGAGTGCAATATATAACCACAGAACAGCAGGCATCCCCCGAAGCAGGCGCTTCCGGGGACACTGTTTACGTCAGCCAGTCTTCAGCCGATTACGTGTATGCCGGGGAGGTTATCGGAACCCCGTCCGATATAAAGACACTTGATATATGTGCCGAACCTGCCGACTGGGATGAAAATCCCGGGAACGACGGGTTGATAGTCCATTTTACATTCTATGACTCCCAGGGAAGGAAGGTAATATTCAGCGGAACCTCGATAAGCACACAGGTGACAGTCTACAGTCCTTCAATCGATGTACACGGCCAGACAGTCAGCCCGAGAAACGTTTTCTATAAGGGCTATACAACAGTCACATCATCCGACGAGGGCAATGGCAACTGTTTCAGCGGAATAAGAGTGCCCTTCTCTAAACTGAAGATATCATCGACCGATCTTGGTATAGGCCAGATAAAGATGACCGCCTCGCTTCCGACAGGCGGGACGCTTGAGGCTTATGAAACATTCCTGTGGCCCAAGACATAAGTGAAAGGGATGAAAACCGCTGAAATCGCGATCAAAACATCCGGAGAGGGGGATATCATCGATATCACCCCCCCGGTCAACAGGTTCGTCTCCGGTAGCGGCATCTCATCAGGAATTGTGAATATCTTTGTTGAAGGCTCTACTGTGGCTCTCACAACGATAGAGTACGAACCCGGCGTTCTTTCAGACCTTAGACGTTCATTGTCCGCAATATCTCCTGACGACATCCCCTATGAACATGACATGGCATGGGGTGACGGAAACGGCCGTTCGCATGTCAAGGCTGCGCTGATCGGGCCCTCACTGACAGTTCCTGTCAGAAACGGCGCCATGAAACTCGGAACCTGGCAGCAGGTCGTTCTTCTCGAACTGGACATAAGGCAATCAAGAACAAGAACTCTTCACTGCACTGTAATTGGAGAATAGTTCCGGAATATTCCGGATTATTATATTCAGTCTAATCGAGAGGGACTGTTTCCAGCTGGGATACCAGCTCCCAGATCCTTGTTCTTGCATGCACAGGCATATTCGGGTCGTTTGAGACCTCGTCAATCATGGATATGGCTGTTGCTGCACGAAGACCAAGACCCTTCGATTCATCCATCAGTATTTTCTTTGTTTCGTCAGCTACACGCCTGATATTTCTTGGAATTGTTGAATCTTCCATTATGGCCTGAAGCATCTGTATACAATAGTTTATCGTGTTTTGCGGTTCTGCCATCGTTTAACACCATCCTATTATTAATTGGGGCATCTGCATATATAATGGGTAAGGAGAGGATAATTAATATGCCATCAAATCCCGAGGACATCATGGCCGAATACCTGCTAAAGGGCGGAAAGATGCTGGATAAAACATGCCCTTCCTGCGGTTCGCCGCTTTTTTCCGTAAAAGGGGAGACCATGTGTGTCGTTTGCAGTAAAGCGCGGAAGGAGCAACCTGCAGTTGCGGCTCCCGCAAAGATAAAAGAGCCTGAAACCGTCCCTGAAGATTATAAAGAGATCGAATACCTGGATAATTCATCCGAAATATCCGGGGATATGAGGGACGAACTTGAGAAGACGATTATTCATCTCTGCAGAAGGGTCAGGCAGGAGTCGAGACCCGAGGACTGTCTTGCGATTATGGAATGCATCAGTATCGCTGATGGCATTTTAAAGGGCAGATAATTTTTTAGATTCTTTTGTTTTTTAGGAATGCAGGGAGGGGGGGAGGATTTCCCCCTCCCTGTGACCCTCCCCCCCATGACGATAAGTCGCGGGAGGGATGGACGAGCATCCCTCCCCGCTCCGGAAAACCGGAGTCCCCCTGAAAACTGAGTTTTCTCCCGGCTGAGGCTACCCGAATGGGTAGCGTCCAAGCCGGGCTATCATAATTGCGAAAGTTCACAAAGTGAACTGAGCATCGGGCTGCCCCGAAGGGGCTTATGCCCTTAAACTCAATAAAAATTGAAGAATTTGGAAGATTCAGAAAATACCTCACCGGTATTTCTTCCTCGAAAGTTCAAAGACGGATTTCGCGATTTTATCCCCTATACCATGAACTTCCTTCAGCTCTTCTATACCTGCATTCATGATATCCCGGACACTGCCAAAGTGGTCGAGAAGGTCCCGTGCATTCCTGGGTCCTATCGAAGGGAAGGAGGATATTATATACTCCAGCGATTCTTTCTCCGACCTGTATGTCTTGTGGAAATGCGGGCTTTTGCGTGTTCCGTATTCGTTCTCCTCTCTTCCGGCGAGTACATAAAGCATCTCAGCAGTATCATTGGCATCTTTTGTCTGGATTATGGTAACTCCCATTCCGACAGATATTGCCGCAAGGGCCCCGCGTATGGCATTGGGGTTGATATTCCGCTGGCTATAGAGTTCATCACCTTCAATGATGATTACAGGCCTCATGCACATCTCGGCCATTCTTTTGACCTGTCCGAGAAGGTCTCTTTCAATAAGAGAGTCGGCAAAGTCCTTTGTAGTCTTCCTTTCTACAAGAATCCGGTCTCCGATCGCATAATCGCCGTATTCAAGTCTTTCCACACTGATGGATGCGCCCTTTGAGTGAAGAAGTTCAAGTACCTTTGATGAGGTCTCCCTGTCGTCAGCAATTATGGACGGTCCGCCCTGTATGAATGAACCGATACTGGTCTGTCCCCGGCCGCCGGCAGCAGGTTCGTCTCCATTCGTATCTCCCGTGGCTTTCCCGAATCCTCCCTCTGCCTCCCGGAAGACGGGAGTTGCTCCCTTTGTGGCTGATGCAAGGCCGGCGATGCCTTTCTTCATCGTCTTCTCGCGGTTAAGGCTTACATACCTGTAGGTCTCATCTGATGTGCCTTTTGTCATGAGGACTATTATACTGCCGCTGCCGTGTCTGCCAGTCCTGCCTTTTCTCTGTATACTCCTGATCTCAGAAGGTACAGCCTCATAGAAGATTACAAGATCCGTCGAAGGCACATCAAGGCCTTCTTCACCTACGGAAGTCGCAATAAGAACCCTGAATCCGCCCTCCCTGAAAGCTGTCAGCGTCTCGATCTGCTTCTTCTGCGAAAGCCCCTTTTCAGAGTCCCTTGATGCCTGACCGATAAATTTCCTGCAGTCTATTCCCCTTCCGGTAAGGTATTCTTCAAGAAGGCCGACACTGTCGCGGAAGTTTGCAAATATTATTATTCTGCTTTCCGGAAACTCCTGGAGCTGTTTTTCCACGATATCTCCTGCAACCTCCGGCTTTGGATGAAGCTCCTCCTTCCATGACGAGACCTCATCTATTATTTCTGCAAAGAGCTGGTCTGCCGCAAGGCGCTTTCCAGCCTTGGTCCCGGAAGGGGAAGTGCCCTCTGCGAGGAGTTTGAAGAGGTAATTTTTAAGGACCATACTTCCCTGGGATTCACCAAGAGAGATGGCGTGTCTGATCTTCATGAGCTCTGCATGTATCGACATTGCCTGGTAGGCATCGCGTGCATTCGTTCTCATGGATGCATTGACCTGTCCCTTGAGGCCGTTTAATGCCTTCATGGTTAACCTTTCTGCCTTTGGGACCACAAAACCCATCTTTTTAAGAGTTTCGATGCGGGACTGGAGGATGGCCTTCATTTTATCGATTACATCCTTCATCCCGGGAGGGAGAGGGATTTCAACATATTTTATCTCCCTTTCGTGGATATACGGCCTTACATCAGGATCGTCCTCCGTCCTTGATTCGATAATCTCAATATCGAGATTCGAGCAGACTTCTGCAACTTTATCCTCTTTACTCCCCGGGGACGCGGTCATTGCAAGGATGAGGGGGTCTCTTGCTGTCTTCATATACTCCTGGGCGATGAACACATACGCATAGTTGCCTACGGCCCTGTGGCATTCGTCGACTACCAGTAGCGATACATCCCTGAGGCTGTACCTGCCGGAGATGATATCGTTCTTGATAATCTGCGGGGTTGCGAAGATGAATCTCTTCTCCCTCCATAGTCTCTTTCTTTCGGATATCTTCGTCTCTCCGGTAAGCAGGGCAAATCCAGAAAACGCCTCATCCCCGGGATCGATGAAATATTTCTCAAATGTCTTTAAATGCTGGTCAACAAGAGGTTTGGTGGGGGCCATCATGAGTATGCGGCCGCCTGCCTTATTTGTCCTTGCAGCGGCGGAGATAAGCGCCACGGCTGTTTTCCCGAGGCCTGTCGGCAGGACGACCAGGGTATTGCCATCCTGCGACCTTAGTGCTATCGAGAACTGGTATTGTCTCTCTTCAAGCGATTCAGGCCGGATCAACGGATGGCTGATATATTTCATATTCAAAGATATTCTTCAAATTTTGCTCTTCCCCTGATCAGGTCAGAGATCAATTCCGGCAGTCTTTCTATATCGTATCTTATCTGTTTCATCGAGTCGCGGTCGCGTACGGTCACCGTATTGTCCTCTTTTGTATCGTAATCCACTGTTATCGCAAACGGAGTTCCGATCTCGTCCTGTCTCCTGTATCTTCTGCCTATGGCTCCGGAGTCGTCGTATTCGGTAAGGATGCCTTCTTCCTGTAGTTTTATCCTGATGCTTCTTGCGATATCGTCGAGACCGTCGCGGGCCATCAGGGGAAGGACGGCTGCCTGGACGGGTGCGACCTTTGGGGGGAAGCGGAGGACTTTTCTTGTTTCGTCCTCGACAATCTCTTCGTCGAAGGAATGCTCCAGGACGGCGTAGATTATCCTGTCTATTCCGTAACTGGGCTCAATTACATGCGGCATGACATACTCCCCGTTTATCTCGGTCTCGACCTCCTTCACCTCGTAATATTCGGGAGTGATAAGGATCTTTTCGCCTTCGATCTCTATCTCTGCACCATTCTCTGACGGTGAGGATACAGCAAGGGCGTCAGCGACTGCTTTTGCACGATTCCTGTATTTCGGCCCGAGCGCTCCCATGTCGGCGACAACCCTGGTCTCCCTGACTCTCTTCGGTTCGTTGTACTGTATGAAGACGGTGAACGGTTCGCCGCTCTGCTTTGCGTGGGCGCCAAGGTCGTAATTCGTCCTGTCTGCAATACCCACGGTCTCTACCCAGCCGAACCTTTCTGAAAGGATCTCTGCATCCCAGCAGTCTGTTGCGTAATGAGCCCTCTCATCAGGAAGGTGCTGCCTGAAGCGAACCTTGTCCGGCGAAATTCCGCATGTAAGCATGAAGTCGTGAGTCTGGGCGATATAGTATGCGACGTACTCGTTTGCAACGATTCCCGAAGCCACACCTTCCTTCATCGACATGCTTGTCGCCTCCCTCCTGTTCTCCTGGTCGTCGATGCAAAACAGGGGGACGACTCTTTCAGAATATCTTGAGAATTCGGGATGATCCTTATGATCCGGGTGGATGAATATCTCTGCTTCCGCCTGGGTAAACTCCCTTAGCCTGATCATCCCCTGTCTGGGGGATATTTCATTCCTGTATGACTTTCCAATCTGGACAGTTCCGAACGGGAGTTTGTCGCGATAGAACCTGAGCAGCCTGTTGAAGTCTGTGAAGATTCCCTGTGCGGTTTCAGGCCTGAGATAACCTGTCCTCTGCGATCCCGGGCCGATATTGGTCTGGAACATAAGGTTGAAGTAATAGACCTCAGCCCCGTCGAAAGTCCCGGAGCAGGCAGGGCAGGGGACTTTTTCAAGTGCACGGGTAAGGTCTTCTATGGGCATAATCTCGGCATTTTCGATACCGTTGTCTTCTGCGACATGATCAGCCCTGTGAAATTCACCGCAGTGCGGGCATTGTATCATCTTGTCTGCAAAACCCCTGACATGGCCTGATGCAAGATATATCGACTCTTCACCGATGGTGGGGCATTCGATCTCATAGTAGCCATCCTGTATTACGTAAAAATATCTCCAGATGTCTTCTATCTTCCTTTTCATCATGGCGCCGAGAGGGCCGTAGTCTATAAAACCGGCAACTGATCCGTAGCATTCCGATGTAGGCCAGACAAATCCCCTTCTCCTGGCAAGTTCGATTATTTTGTCATATATATCAGGCATTATTATCACACAATAAATATCATATACTTCAACCTGATGGCTATAAAAGGTAATCAATAATCTTCAGGGTAATTATTTTCCGTTTGAGGCGAATCACAAAGTTTATATCATGTCAGCAGGATTTTACTTTTTGAATATGGCCCGGCCAGAGGATGTGTGGAACAGAAAATATTTATTCTATTCATCCCTTTATATTCGAAACCTTGTGTGATCTTAATGGCAGTTGCAAAAAGGAAGAAAAAAATAAACTCGGCAGACAGGAAAAAAGAGCTTTTGAGTCTGTTTACGGACATTTCCGGCAAAACCGAGATCGTTGAACCAATGAAGAAAATACACGGCACCCTGCGTGACAAGGATGCAATCGAGAGAGAGATCGCATTAATTATGCGTGAGATCCTTGATCAGGGCTATTTCAAGACAAAATTAAAACCCCGTGAACTTGCCTGCCTTGTATGCGGATATTACGAGGGAAGGAACGATACCGAGATCGCACGTGAACTTGGCGATGAGAAACTCTCAAAGACCGTTGCAAGGGCCAGGGTGAGGCTCAAACTTTTCAGGGAGCTTGATTTCAAGATGCCCTTCGAAAGGAAGGTTATGGAAGATCTGCTTGATTCCGAGAATACCATGAAGGAGATAAGCGAGGAGCTTGGAATCAGCCCCTCTACCCTCCGTGAGTACAGGCATGTAATCGAACAGGAGAAGGACACGACCCTCGACCCGTTCCTCGAGCGTATCAAAGATGTGATGGAGGACAGGGACCTGACCGAATCGATGACGGGCGGCCTAGTCAATGATGGATTATCCGAGGCTCTCGATGCAACCGAGGCCGAGCTGGCCGATCTCTCATAATTTTTTTCCGTACCTGTCTGCTCACATAATAAGCCAAAAAAAGAAGACAGAATCTATACTATTGTAGCAGATCGTTCTGCCGCAAACCCTTATCCTATATAATAATCAATACAAGATCTTTTGCAGATTCCATATGACAAAGCGCCTCAATAAAATTGATTGTGAGCGGTATTTCACATTTATACTGATATTGGCATTAATCCCCGGCGCACTCGGCTATATGTCCTGGGAGGCACGAAATGTTGATGTGACAGTTCTCGTGATCGATGGTGCGCCCGAATCGATTGTGTTTATCGCCGATCCCCATCTTCACGATAAGAATGTCGATTTCATCCGTGAATCGGTTGGGACTATAAACAGCATGAATCCGTCTGTAGTGCTGATAGGTGGCGATTTTGTAAATGGCGAAGAGGGAGACTTTTCACTCCAGGATGTCTGGTCGGAGATCGACGCCCCCGTTTATGCTGTTATGGGCAACCATGATTATGAATCGGGGATACACGGGTTAAACGGCCAGTCGAAGATGCTTGAAGTGGCAAAGAAGGCCAATACTTCAGTTGAAGGTTACGACATGAGCATGCTTGCCGATGAGAATACGAATATCGAGTTCGGGAACAGGCTTGAGGAGAAGCTCGAGGAGTGCAGTGTCAATGTCCTGAGGAATGAATATGTGCTCCTTGACCTTGACGGAAAAGAGCTTCTTCTTGTCGGCCTTGACGACGGCTGGGCGGGACTTGCGGACCCGCCTGAGGATATCCCTGAAACGGACGCATTTACCATATACATGATTCACGAGCCCGAGTGCAGGGCCGACTGGCCTGATGCCGATCTCATCCTGGCCGGGCATACCCACGGGGGCCAGTTCACTCCGCCCTTTATCCAGGCTCTCAACGAGAACGGGATCGTCGAACTCAGCGGTTACGTCGGGAATGGTGTTCCCACTTATATCACAAGAGGGCTCGGATCTTCCCACCTGTTTGGAATTGAACTCAGGTACCAGTCGACTCCTGAAATAGTCATAATAAACCCTTCCCAAACACCTCCCGGTGGAAGTTTTGGTTTAATCTAAACCAGTTAAATTATTATTTTTCAGATTGAATTGTGATGCATGAGGATCAAGTGGCTTGGGCACTCATGTTTCTTTCTTGAAGGCTCAAAGAAGATAATAATCGATCCGTTCATGCCCCACGGCGATTTCGGCTGCAAACCTGATATTGTTGCGGTTACGCACGGGCATGGCGACCATTACGGTGAGGCCGAATCCTTCAGAAAGACGATCGTATGCCCCAACGAGATCGCAAAATACCTGAAGTCAAAGGGAATGGATGCAGAACCGATGAATATCGGGGGAACGATAGAGGTGGATGGGGTATCGTTTACGATGACACCGGCGCTTCATTCTTCATGGCTCGAGGCAGGCGGAAAGGGATTCTATGGCGGCCCTGCATCGGGCTTTGTAATCAATATGGACGGATTAACTGTTTATCACGCAGGAGATACGGGTCTTTTTTCAGATATGAAACTTATTCGCGACATCTATCACCCGGATGTCGCAATGCTTCCAATAGGAAGCAGGTATACAATGGGCCCTTCGGAGGCGATGATCGCCGCGAACTTCATCGGTGCGCCTCTCGTGATCCCTATGCATTACAACACCTTCCCCCCGATAGAACAGGACGCAGGGGAGTTCAGGAGATCCGTTGAGGGTGTGACCCACATGAAGGTGGCCGTGATGGAGCCGGGGGACGTGATTGATACGGATGATTATCAGGGTGAATGATTATCCATGTTTTTTTATATGACCTGATGATTCTCTTCAATAAACTTCGCTCTGCCCGTTTTTATCCCTGCAGCCTGCCTGTAGAACAATGCGATTACTGCAGGCATTACAATTACACCCCCAACAATTGAGAAGAATATCGTGATCACCGTAGTCTCGCCGAACATCTTTATCACGTTGAAATCCGAGAGGATCATGGAGGAGAACCCGAGCAGAGTGGTTAAGCCGGATATTGTAATCGCCGATCCCATCTTACGGACTCCTTTCTGAAGTGCGGCCGGAAAGTCTTCGCCTCTCTCCAGCTCTTCCTCGAATCTCTCCATAACAAGGATAGTATAATCCATTGCAAGTCCGATCGTCATAGAACCGAGACATGCGGTCAGGGGCGTATAATCTATATTCAGGATATACATGACGAGAGTATTCCAGCCGATGATCATTACAACCGGAATCACAGGCAGAAGGGATTTAAATCTCCTGTAAACAAGAACAAGGAATCCAAGGACCATAATAAATCCAAGAGCGGTCATCCGGTTTTTGGATATTCCCACATTGTCAACCAGATCGCCGGATATCTGTGACATTCCCGTAGGGGTTGCAGAAATACCTGCCGGGGGTTCAAGCCATATTATGTCCTTTCTTAACGATGTGACAAGGCTGTTCTTTTCATAATTATCCAGTTCGTTCGTTTCAAACTCAACAACTGCAGATATTCCCCCGTAAATTACGGAATTTTTCTCAGATTCGGGGATTTTCTCAAGTATTTCCCTTATCTCATAGTCATTGCCCGGGATTTCCCCGCTATTATATCTTCTAATCAGTGTTGCAGGGCTTTTGACTCCTGTTATCTCCTGGTGGTTTTCTTCAGCATATGCGCCGAATTCATCGATCCATCCGATTACCTCTGCAGATGCGAGGTCTCCTCCCTCAATAAGTACAGGAAATGTGCTGGTCTCCCCAATTATGCCCCTGATATTGTCGAGATCAATCTTTGCAGGCATATCCGGGGGGATGAATGTGTTTAGATCGACATTTGTATTGACCTTTTCATCAAGCTGGATGCCTATTATGGCGGCTGATGAAAGAATCAACAGTACAGGGACAGGGTTTTTTGCAATTCTAAGAGCCAGTCTGCCGAGGAACCGGCTGTATCTTTCCATTATGGCGTTTTCAGTTTCTCTTTCCGTTTTTGGCCTGTAACCGGTAATCCTGAATGTAAGAGGAACGATCACAAGAGCTGTGAAGAAACTTGCTATCACTCCTATTGTGCAGGCAAAACCGAAATCGTATGTCATAGGGATTGAGGAAGAGAGGAGAGCAATGAAACCGAGGGCGGTCGTGCACATTGCAACGAAGTGGACGGGGCCTGATTTTACGAGTGTCGCATAAACGGCTTCCTTTACAGTCTTATCTTTTATCTCGTCATTGAACCTGGAATGGAACTGGACGCCGTAGTCGATTCCAAGCCCGATTATCACCGGGAAAGCTCCTATCGCGGGCATCGTTATTGAGACGTTCATAAGGCCGAGAATGCCGAATGCCACCAGCAGACCTATGGCGATAACCGCCACAGGAAGCATCCGGTACCTGACATACGAGAAGAGGTATGCTATCGATAAAAGCATCATTATGAGGGTTATTCCTACAAGATTCCTAATCTCCCCCTGCATCTCCTCCTGGAGGTCTCTGCTGTATGCAGGATCTCCTGAGATTTTAACTGATATACCCGGAGGACCGCCTGTATTTTTTACAATAGATCCAATATTCTCTAAAACCGCTTCCTCCTGGCGATCATTTAAGTCATTTTGGAGGCCGACAATACAGAGTGCTGCGATCTTAGACTCAAAGAACCTGCTTTTCTGTTCTTCAGGGATTTTTTCAAGGATTCCCTGTATTTCTGTACCTGACGAAGGCAGATTCCCGCCATTGTAAAGTTTCAGGATTTCACTGGTGCTCTGGACCGAGGTGACGTATCTTTCATTTGAGATATCGGTGGACAGAGTATCGATATATTCAAGAATTTCTGCCTCCAGTACGTCACTTCCTCCTATTATCAGGATTATTTTGCCTGTTCCAAAGATCTCATTGTATTTATCTGTCCTAAGACCGTCCTTTGAGTCCTCCCATACGAAGGTGTCATAGCCTGTGCTTTTCATCGAGAGATTCTGGAGACCCGACGCCGATACGAGGATTACTGCAACAAGAACGCCGGCAACAATCCACGGGTGATTGTTGATTGCATTGGCAAGCAGTTCAAAAGGGGACTTCAATATTCTCCTCCCTTCATATAAGCCAGGTGCAGCATCTCGACAATCGCCTTTTCAAAAAATGTTATCCCTGTATCCTGTTCATTCCATAACGCTCTTGTTTCAAGCAGACTCTCATCGCTTTTCAGGACAGCGCTGAGAGATCTGCCGCAGTACTGGCTGACAATCGTATCGACCTCGGGATTAATGATTTCAGGAAGGCGGGAATCTTCTTTTTTGAGGGGGGGTTGTGACACAGGCGTCATTATAATGACGGATGTGTCATTATGATTAATAAATAATACTGACACGAGTGTCGGGTTTTTATATTCTCCGAACAAAGTTAGAATCGAGTGCCAATGCCTAAAGTGATGCCCGAATACAGGGAAGAAGTCCGGAAAAAAATTGTCGAAGCTGCAATTGAGCTTAGCGATGAGCAGGGTCTTGCAAACATCAGAATGGAGGATGTCGCAAATAAACTCGGGATCTCAAGGACGACGCTTTACCTGTATTTCAAAAGCCGTGAAGATCTTATAACACAGGCCCATAAGACATTCCGCAAGGGCATCGCAGAAGTAATGAGCAGTGCCTTTGAAAAAGACAGCTACGAAGAAACATTTTCTGCAATATTTGACGATTTTATATATCCTGCAAACGGGTTCGGGACGAGAAGCGTCATAGAGATGTTTGCCGAAGCAATCAGGAATGATAAGATAAATGCAGCCATGGAGGATAACTACCTTGCCATGCGGGAGATGATTGCAGGAATAATTGAAGAGCAGAAAGGAAAGGGCCTGATATCCAAAGACGTTAATTCTATAAGAATAGCAGAAATCATTCAGTCGCTGACTCTCGGGATCAAGATGGGTTCGGTCGTCGGACTCGACAGGGATGAAGCGGAGAAGATCTGGAAATCTGCAATAAAAAAGTTGATCTTTAAATGAAGGTCGTTCTTTTATTCAGTTGGTATACTTCATCAAAATCCAGAGTACGATTAGTACGGCCGGCATAAGAAGGTCGTATGCAACAACGGTGCCGGTATTGTATTCTGAAACATTTTCACTTTTTTTCTGTTCGTAAATGTGGCCAATCCCCGCTCCGGTTAAAAATACTGAAGACACGATTATTACCGCAAGCCAGAAGTCATCCCTGAAGAAGAAACAGAGAACTCCTGCAATTCCGATTCCAAGATTTGTAAACGCTATCTCACGCTGGAACGGACTTCCCGCCGGCCAGCCGATCTTTCCCGCCACTTCGTCCGCCCTGAAAAAATGGCCGAAGAAGGCGATTATCCCCGTTATCCCTATTCCTATTACGAGGAGCCAGAGAAGAAAAACGGATATGACAAAATTGAGAGTGATGACCGTATCGGTCAGAGCCATGCTGATTATGGCTGCAAGGATACTGGTGAGGAGAGTTATCGACCAGATTCCGGTTTTCATGGTTCCCTTTTGTCACTACAATTATACATTCTTTTTTAATTTTGTTTTAATTCACGTTACGGGTTTTTTAAGGGGGGCCGGTTGACCATTAAAGCCCAATAGTAAGCTATATAAAACATAATGTAAAATATATTTTACAAGGTGTGGAGAACAACCATGGGGTTGTATCCCACCTTGCAAGAGATGAACAAACGATTTAATGAATAAGTGACAGGATAATACGACCGAATATCCAATCGATTACCTGTCTCATTGTGTTTCATTAGTGCATGGAAGTGCAGGGGAAATGAATTGGCCGGTCGTCACCTCACCATCGGCTTTGCAATAGCCCCCCCAAATGCGAAACCGGATTAACCGGCAGGTTACAATCCGTCTCCCCTGCATCGCAAAATTAAACGCAATGACAAATCCGGAATTTCATCACTGAAAATTGAAAGAAACGGGAAAAGAATGTTTGCTTTAATAGTAAAGCAACTAAAAGAACAGATTAACAGACCAGAAAAATCAGACCAAATCGAAATCATAACCTATAGATGCAGAAATAGACGAAATCACCATGATTGATAATATCCGGGACACAGGGCCGGAATGATTCCGGCCCGGTATTCCTCCATGATTGTCCCGGATCTTTTTTTTCCATTGCCAGTATTTTGCAGGCCCTGACAGTTTTTCAGGTTCGGTTGTCTCCGCCGGTTTCATTTTGAAGGTATTTTCGCTTTGCATTCCTGTCCCAAATAAGGACGATTGCAATCATGGTGACAAATCCCCCGACGCCGGTAATCATGTAGGATATGCCTGAATCCATGAAAAAGAGCAGGATTACGATAACCCATATTGCAAATCCCAGAAG
>CAYXKC010000009.1:0-36633 GCA_964465295.1 uncultured Methanomicrobiaceae archaeon
GGAGAACTTCAGAGGGTCGCAATTGCACTTTGCCTGTCAAAAGAGGCCGATCTTTATATTCTTGACGAACCGAGCGCTCATCTTGACGTTGAACAGCGTATGGTTCTCTCAAGGGTTATTAAGCGGCATGCAGAATCGTCCGGTTCAGGTGTCCTTGTAATCGATCATGATATCTATCTTATCGACATGATCAGCGAGAGGCTCTTCGTTTTCGAAGGAGAACCCGGGGTTTCCGGAACCGCCATCGGGCCGCTTGATATGAGAGAAGGTATGAATCATTTCCTAAAGGAGCTTGAAATTACTTTCAGGAGGGATAAAACCGGCAGACCGAGAATAAATAAACCCGGGAGCTATCTTGATCGGGAACAGAGGTCGGCCGGCGATTATTATTATGCAGAGATATCAAAAACATAATTTTAAGTTTATAAAAAAGTAACTTAAATTATTAAAATAACGGTGTATTATGCCTCGCGGGGAGAAATTAACAGATGCTATCCGGTATGATAAGGTCGATGCTTTAAAAAACGACCTGTTCTTCTATATCGACAGCAATCCTGAGAAGATTACATCGAATATCCCCGTTTTTTTTGGCCATGTCATGTCTGCACTCGATAATGCATTTCCTGATATTGACAACAACTCATATGACGCGTTTATCGATGCAATATCCTTCCGTATCATGAAGTCAAGCCCTGAGGCAAAGAAGGTTGAATTTCTGGAAAAAATTACATCCAATGCTCTCAGGTGCAAAAAAAAGAAATCAGGGAGATCCACTCTCAGGATACTCTCCGGCGTCAAGCTGCTGGACGTCGGAAAGTACAGGGAGGCTATTGATTATTTCGGAGATTACTGGAAATATGATGCACGTATCGGTATGTATGCCGCTTTTTGCTATTATGCACTCTCAGAGAATGAAAAAAGGAATATGCTCGGGGAGAAGAACGACCGGCCTACACGTCTCGAACTGCAGGCAAGAGAGACCCTCCTCGAGATGGCTAAAGTCAAACCTTCGGTAAACCGCTTAAAACAACTCGATATCGACGATACCGAATCGATGGATCGCGCATTCTGGTTAATGACAAAGAAATCGCTGGAATGGTTTCCGGCAGATAAGTGGTTTCTCCGGATAGGTATCGAAAAGGCCAGGGCCGACGGGAATGAAGATAAAAGATCGCAGCTTCTCTCATATGCCGTTGAGAAATTCTATAACGACCAAAATTTCCTAAGAGAGAATTTTTATCTTAAACTTGAAAAAAGAGACGGGGTGGGTGCTGCAGGGATTGTAAAACAGATGATCCAGCAGAACCCTAAGAGCCTTGAGCCTTTTTATTACGGAATCAAGTTGTCTCTTCTCTCAAACAGTAAAAATTCATATAATGAATTCAGGGACACCGCTCTTGAAAAGGGTATGCCCAATTACCTGGTGCAGCTGTTCGATCTTGCAATCTATGTCATGCGTGATGAACAGAAGGAGGCAAAAATTCAGTTTAAACAGTTAAAAAAGAGGTTTAAATCCCTGAATTTTTATCTGGTAGCACTTGAATATCTTATGAACGACATATTCCTCGAAGATGATGAGAAACGGCGGAAGACCTCAAAAAACGCCTTCTTTGAATCAATAGACAAATACGCGATGCAGGTTATGAAGATCCAGGAATAAAAAAAGAAAAACTCACTTTTTTCTTAAGTTTCCGTTTATTTTATTATACGATCAATCAGCGGGTATCCTGCGGATGACGAATCGGGTTTGATCTCGATGGAAGATAAGGCAATAAATTCAGGTTCGAAATAATACCCGACTGTTCTTTTGGTATTGAACCACCATCTTCCATTTTTATCGACAAAGACTGAATCGACATAGTTGTCTGACAGCCCCTCGAACCTTGTCAGGTGTTTAAAAATCCCCCCTTCGTCCATGCAAAAGATACCGTTATCGGTTCCAATGATGTACCTGCCGTTTTTGGAAACCGAAATATCAAGGATTTTATTTGTACCCGGAGAGAGATCCCCGGTATTAAAGATGTGTTCCCCCCCGTAAGGGTAGCGGTAAAACACTGCATCGGTACTGTTGAAAAAGATGACTCCTCCAAGCGGGGAAGATACGATCTCTGTCATATCCCGGTTTATGAGCGGGTCTGATATCTTCTGAAACGAGATATTTTCAAGCCCGCCCTCTCCTCCTGAATAGAAATACTGGCCGCCGGAGGCGGATGAGGCATATAGAATATCGGTGGAATAATCCACTTCCAGGTCGCTGATGCGGTTTGCGGTGAGTCCTGCCGGTTCCCCGGGCTGAACCCATGAGAATCTTCCGTTATAATAGTAAAAAACTCCTGAATCTCCAGTTGCTATCCACATTATTCTTCCCTGGCGTTTTAATTTGTTGACAGATACGTCAAACAGGATCCCGTCCGTCTGGCGGATGGTAAAAGGTTTGGAATAGCCGTTATAGATCTGGATCCCGTTTGCATAACCTATCCAGAGGTTGTTCAGGTAGTCATATTCCAGTTCCTGGATATAATCGTCAAGTGGAATGCCTTCGAGGTAGCCCCGGTTGTCTTTGGGCATTGCATGCATCGTCGTCCATTCTTCACCGTCGAAGATCGATAAACCGTTTGATGTTGCAAAAAGAACCCTGCCGCCGGTTCCATCACATATCTCCATGACATCCGCTGTGGCAACAGAATCCGATCCAGGCCAGAACTGAACCAGCTCTGCCGAAACCGGAGAAAAAAATATGCAGAATAAGAAGATGATGATTGTCAGATCTCTAAACATGTACCGTCCGCCCGCCTGACTACGATGACACCCTTGCGGCCCGGATCATACATAATCGATCTTCCTACACTGCCCCCCGTATCCTCACCTTCAAGAGGGATATTGTAACTGCCGAGTGCCTCCTTTACAGCCTCGATATTTCTCCCGCCGATATCCAGGTTTCCTTTAAACTGCTTGAACATGCTTGATCCGCCGGCGATCTTCGCAATAATGTCTCTCTTGTTGCTTCCGTCGGCAATCAGTTCATCCATTATCGCCGGAACAGCCGTATCCGCAAATTTGCCGGGTCGATCCTTTTTTTCATTGCTGTTTGGCAGCATGACATGGGCAACTCCTCCGACAGATCTCTTTCTGTCGTGCAGCACCACGGCTATGCATGAACCGAGACCTATGGAGGTCATGATGAAATTTCCGGTCTTCAGTTCGCCAATCCCGATATTTGTTCCTTTAATCTCCGGTTTTTTTGACTGTTCCATCAGATATCTCAACCATCAGGTGTTATGATATAATCTTTTCCAGTAGCGAGAGTATGGTTTTTAGCGTGTTTTCATCGGGAAGCATTACGATGGTGCTCTCGATATTATGTGTGCTGCATGACAATTCTGTTTTAAATAATATAATCTCATTTATGTCGACAGCAACCTGGGCAACAACACTTGCAAAGGCTGCATGAGACATGTCAATGGCAATCGCCGGGGGTGACGGGAGCATGACAACTCCAAGAAGTGCGGCTGTTGCATCCAGGAACTGTGACACCATGATATTTCCTACTTCAAGAAGTGCACTCTCATCCATTTCGTTTAATTCCCTGTCACTGTCTGTCGATCCAAGCATCGTGTTGGTCAGATTTATTGCAGAATCCTTGGGAATATGGAGTATTACATATCCGCCGGGGCTGATCTCCCCCTGGATTTCAAATACTACCAGTGCTGCTATTTCATCTCCAAAATGTTCTGAGATCTCGGATATATCTATGACTCTCGCCTCTGGGACCGTCATATAGATCTCCGACATCAGCATTGTAGACAGAGAGGTGGCTGCATGTGATGCACCAATATTTCCCAATTCTTTCATCGCGTCAAGTTGCGCTTCGGTTAATTCCATCTTAATTCTCCCACTTTTTATGTTATCATGGTGTTGACATCCAGGATCGGAACGACGTCCCCGTCCCCGGGTATGGTCACTCCTCCCACCCCTGGACAGGTTCCGATAATATTGCTTACGGGTTTAACGACAATCTCCTGCTGTCCTTCGACTACGTCTACGGGTATACAGCATTTTGAACCCTGGTACTGCAATATCACCACTATACCGCTCTGTTTTGCAGGTCCGAACATCTCATCCAGTCGGTGAAGCTGCAAGACTTCATCTCTAAGCAGTATGGCTTCGCTTTTTCCGATCCTGTTAATGTCCTTCAGGTTGATCTTGGCCACTTCCACTACCGTGTTGATCGGTATTGCACACCTGCGGTTGTTTATGCGGACCATCATCACTTCAATAATGGCCATTGTCGGGGGGAGGGTGAGTGTAAATGTAGACCCTTCTCCTTCAACGGTTTTGACCCTGATAGAACCTTTCAGGGATTCGATCGTGCTCTTTACAACATCAAGTCCTACTCCACGTCCGCTGATGTCACTGATAACCTCAGCGGTTGAAAATCCCGGAAGGAACAGTAATCCGGGGACCTCTTCATCCGGCAGGTTGTCAGCATCTTCCTGCGATAAAATCCCCTTTTCAACGGCCTTCCTGAGGACTTTATCCCTGCTGATACCATTTCCGTCATCTGAGAGTTCGATAATTACGTTGCCCTGGTCGCGGTATGCCGTAAGTTTAAGGGTACCTTTGGGGTTCTTTCCCGCGGCAGTTCTCTCTGCAGGAGTTTCAAGACCATGGTTTACTCCGTTTCTTATCAGGTGAAGGAGAGGATCGCCGAGGCCGTCAATTACACTCCTGTCAAGTTCGGTCTCCCCGCCGGTCATGATAAATTCGACCTCCTTTCCGTCATGATGTGCAACATCCCTTACGACCCTCGGGAACCTGTTGAATATATGATTGAGCGGGATCATCCTGATATACATCATCAGGTTCTGGAGGTCGGATATCGACCTGCTGACCATATTTAAGGCTTCGTCCATATCTTTGATCTGGTATTCCTTGGAGATCTGCTTAAGACGACCGCCGTTAATTACAAGATCCTCGACCAGGTTCATCATCTGGTCAAGGCGGGAGATGTCGACCCTGAGATTCTTAACTTCACGCTTCTTTCCGTTATCCCTGCCTCTTTCCCTGGGTTTGGCCGCATCTTCCTCCTCTTCAGTTGCATCAGCATGTGATATTTTTTCGGCAGGTAAAATATCTGCTGTTTCCGGAGGGATTATTTCATCTTTGGTTTCGGGAATCTCTTTTTTACCTGAATCTGTTGGCTTTTCTGTATCACGGATCTCATCTCCTGCAGAAATCTCCTCTCCAAAGGGTTCGATCTTCACATCCCTGATCTCTGTACCTGATGCTCTTTGAAGGATCTCGGATTCCGGTCTGTCGCTTGAGATAATAACTTCAAATGTATCCTTAATCTCTCCTGAATCGATCTCTTCAACAGTAGGGGAGGTCATTATTATATTCCCGATCTTTTCGAGATTCTGCAGGACGATCATCGCCCTTACATCTTTCATCCCACATTCGGGTTCTATTGTGATATTCAGCTTGTATTCAGGTATTTTTTCAGAGATATCTTCACCAACCGGAAGAACATCTACATTTTTGACATCGGTTATAAATGCAGCACTTTTCAGGGCTTCATCACCGGAATCGCTTTCTATCAGGATTTCGAGTTCTTCTCCGATAAGACCCTCATCTATATCTTCGGCGGAAGGATTGCTGGATATTATCTGGCCCAGTTCTTCGAGATTCTGCAGGACGATCAGGGCTCTTACATCCTTCATGTTGCAGTCTTTTGCAATGACAATCTTTAATTTATATCTCTGTATCCTGGGAATAACCGGAGTTCCTGATATTGAAGGTTCCCCTGGGATATCCTCACTCACAGACGGATAAGGAACCGGCTCATCCATTTCGCCTGAGATTTCTTCAACTTCAGGTACAAAAAGGTCTTCTTCCATCCCGGGTGCAGGAACACCTCCATTACCTCCCGTCTCGTAATCCTTCAGTTTATCAACGAGATCCTCTGCATCTATCGTAGAACTGTCTCCACCGGATTCGATATCTTCGATCATTTCCTCGATACGATCGGTGCAGGCCAGGAGTATGTCGGTAAGTTCAGGAGAGATATCCAGTTCTCCGCTCCTGATACAATGAAAAACATCCTCCATCTTGTGGCACAGATGCTCCATCTGCATATAACCCATCGATGCAGACATTCCTTTCAGGGTGTGGGCGGCACGGAATATCTCATCGATTGCTGTGTCGTCAGAACCCTCTTCTAATACCAGAATATTATTTACTATTGTTTCATGGTTTTCCAATGATTCTGCAACAAATAATTTTCTGTAAGAGTCCTCGTCAGTCATAAATCACTCCAAAGCAGCTACTGATCTTATAATATCTCTCGGAATTGATTTCAGCGGAAGTATCTTATCCACGCTGTTTCTCTCAAGTGCTGATCTTGCCATACCATATACGAGGCAGTCGTCTTCCTTTACAACGATTGTCCTGCCACCGGATGTTCGTATATGTGCCATTCCTTCTCCGCCGTCACTTCCCATGCCGCTTAGTATAACTCCCATTGCTCTTTTTCCAAATACTTTGGCTCCTGATGAGAAGGTTTTATCAACTGCAGGCCTTACTGCATGAACGGGAGGGGCTTTGGAATGGGTGATCTTTCCACCCATAGTCCCGTCAGGGAGAGGATTTGCGGATATGATGGTGTGAAATCCTCCTTTTGAAACATAGACTGTTCCTTTGTTGAGAGTCTCGCTGTTCTCCGTCTCTTTCACATTCAGGGGGGATATCCTGTTAAGCCTCTCTGCAAGCGATGCAGTGAATCCTGCGGGCATGTGCTGTGTGATCACAACCGCTGCATTTAGATCGGATTTGAGCGAAGATACAATCGTGTCCAGCATCGGCGGCCCTCCTGCAGATGATCCAATCATGACAAGATTCTCTGCAGGCCGCTGGACAATTCTTGGTTTATCCGTGATGGAAGGTATTGTTATAAGATGTTTGATCTTTGAGATAAGTTCCTGTTCAATACCCCTGATCTTACCCAGGTTTTTCGGTTTCAGCATAAAATCGTCTGCACCGAGATCAAGACCCCTCTTTGTAAGTTCGGCATCCTTTGATGTAAGGGTGGAGAGCATCAGGATTTTTGGGCGGTTTTCAAAGGACTGAAGTTCTTCCAAAACCTCAATGCCGTTCATATTAGGCATCTGGATGTCAAGTGTGATGACATCGGGAGAGAGCTCTTCGATCTTCTTCAGTGCCTCTCTTCCGTCATCAGCAGTACCTATAACCTCTATTGAAGGATCTTTGCCAAGAAGATCTATGAGGACCGTCCGCATGAAGACGGAATCGTCGATAACAAGAACTCTTATCATATCGGTTTTCAGCTGACTTTACGAACTCAATACGTTGTTCACTTCTTCCAGCACCTTAGGAGCCTGGAATGGTTTGACGATATATCCCTTTGCTCCCGACTTAATTGCAAGCTTGACCATCTGTTCCTGTCCTACGGCAGTGCACATAACTACCTTTGCAGAGGGGTCTTCGGCCATTATCGCTTTTAATGCCTCAATGCCGTTCATCTTCGGCATCACGACATCCATGGTGACAAGGTCGGGTTTGAGGCTCTTGTATTTTTCAACAGCCTCTTCTCCGTTTTCTGCTTCACCTACTATGTCATGAGATCCGGAAAACAGAATATTTTTCAGGAGTGTTCTCATGAACATGGTATCATCTACAACTAAAATCCTTCCCATTCTGAATCATTATTAGTTCTTCTACAACCGCTATTAAGACTATCGAAAATCACATACTTTTCTGGAAAGGATATTTCAAAAAAAAAGAGAAGAGAAAAACATTCATGTCTTTACGGCTTCATTAACGAAACGGACTCCCTTTGTTGTAAGTTTGACCTCCCTTCTTGTCATTACAACCTCGACCAGGCCCTTTTTAATCAGTTTATCATATATCTTTTCGATATCCTTGTGCGAAATATTGACCATCTTCTCTATTGCATGAGAGTCCATACCGGAATATACCAGCATTGCAACCTGTGCAGAGATGTCATCGACATCTCCGGCATTGATCTCGGTTCCTTTTGTCGCATCTTTGAGATAATTGAAAAGTATCTGCAGGGTTGTCAGCGGGCAGAGAACAAAACTGGTAACAACCTCGTCATTTTCAATATTTACGATCTGGACGACATCCGAGTCTTTTTCCTGCACCTCTCTCTTTGTAATCTCAATTCCGGTTACTTCGGCAAGAGGGATGCATATCTGTTTATTTTTGCTAACAAACCAGATTCCCGTCTTTAATACGGCTATTGCACCTTTATCCCACGATGCGTTGCTGACCATTACGCCTCCCCGGATTGCAGGGGACATGAAGTACGCCATGAGCCTGTATGCCGAACAGCCCATGATGATTGTTTTCTTTAGTATCTGTAGAACCTTGGGGATGGATGCAATCCTGAACGAGTCACCTTTTTTTGTACTGATCGTGATGATGTTCTTCTTTTCCTCAAGGTCGTCTATGGATTTGATCTTAATTTCGGTCGATACGGGGTCGGGGATTACAATTTTTTCTTCACTAACTCCTATCTTGATTGAAACCCATTTGCCTTCATGTTCAATCTTTACAGGTACCTGTGTCATTGTATTGTCAGCCATTATTCAACCCCTATTGTTATAATATTCACTCATTCTGGGTTTGAGTTTCATCCTCTTCAATCTTTTCAACCCTTACGCCGAGTTCGTGGAGAACTGTCTCAAGGCCTTCCACAAGCTCCCTGCTTTCGACTTTTGTATCCTTTAAATCCCGGACAAGGCTGAGTTCCTGTACAGTGACTGCCTTTTTGGTGTCGGCCTTGAGCATTGCAAAGAGATCGTCATCGTCTCCTCCACCCCCGAACGAGAGTGACATGGACTCTTCGCCAGAAACGTCCTCTGCCCCGATTCCGGGTTTTGTCTGGGACCATTCCTTTGGTGGAGCTGCAAACAGGTCGTCGGATTCTTCGGGAGGAGCGACAACGACATCCTGCGATTCTTCTTCGGAATCTCCGATCTCGATCTCTTCTTCATCTTCTTCAATATCTATTTCTTCATCAGGTTCTATCTCATCGAGGTCTATCTGGTCTAATTCATCAAGCTCCTCGTCCTCCAGGTCAAGTCCTGATATATCATCGTCGAGTTCGTCAATATCGCTGAGACTGTCGGTTTTTCCGGTTTCATCACCTGGTTCTTCAACTTCACCTGCAGATTCTGGAAATTCGTCATCAGAATCCAGGTCGAAATCAATGCCTTCTTTGGCAAGGATCTCTGCAATTGCAGAATCGGGGATCTCTTCTTCTCCTCCGGAAGAAGCAAAACCCGCCGGGCTTCCTGTTTTTTGCTCCGCCCCTGGTTCAATCTCCCCGTCATCAGACTCGAAATCTTCGTCTTCAAGTCCGAGTTCAAGGCCGTCCAATTCGGAGAAATCATCCTCTTCAATTTCCATCTCCCCGTCAGTGGAAATTTCATCTTCCCTTCCTGATTCTACTATTGGCTCATTTATTGTCTTATCCAGGAGTTCGTCGATCTTTTTGCTCTTATCCTCTTTCTTATCTCCCCGCTTAAGGCCGGCAAAAATCCCCGAGAATAGTGATGGCTTTTCAGCTGGTTTCTCTTTTTGTAAATTCTCTTTATCAGCAGTCTTTTCGGATCTTTTAAAGGGGAGTTTTTCAATAAGACCGGAAAAGGGGATCTCTCTCTTCTTCTCACCTGCCGATTCTTTGGTTTTACTATCTTCCGGTGATTTTTGAGCCTTTTCGGTATCGCCTGTTTCCTTTTCGGTTTTTTTAAGAGTTATTGGCTGGTTTAATCTCTCCTTAAAACCCGAAAGGTCCTCTTTCAGCTCATCGAAGGAGAGGATCTTCAGTCCGAAGAGCATCACCATTCCTATAACGAGGGATATGATGAAAACGACAATCGGGCTTAGTTCCATAAAAGTTACTGCTGTCCCGGCGAGGATTATGGTCAGCATCATTATCAGTCTTCTTGTGGAGTCGTTCATTGTAACCATTATATCGCCTCAAATCCCGGAATTGTAAACAGAGCCCCAACAATCGGTGGAGTTATTATATATACTATTCCTGTCAGGCCAATTAAAATGCTTCCGAAAAAGTACAGCATCGAATGGTGGCCGCCTTTTACAATCTTTCCTGCAAGTATGTTTGCGATAGTGACAATCATGATGCTGGTTATCAGGAATGTCTGCATCTTGTCCTCGGGAAAACTCACAAAAATATTGATGGAGCCTCCCATCGAACCTCCGACAGAACTCGTAGATGAGCTTAATGCCGATGCAGTTTCTTCAAATGTAGTCATTACGCTCTTGATTGCATGCGCCATCGTCAGGAGGATATTGAAAAGAAACGCAAAGATTCCAATCATTGCAATGTGCATTGGGATTAGAAGTACAATAAAACCTGTAGCAAGCATCTCCCGCTTCTGCCTTAAAAGGGTCTGTTCAAGCATGGAAGTACTGACGATCTGCGATACCTCCGACGGGCCTGCACCAAGGTCAACGGAATCACGGAATATGCCGAGATACTTGTAGATGAGGTTGCTTCCGCAGTCCTTTATAAACCTTGCCCATACAAGGCCTTCGTCAAGTCCTATGTTTAGTTTTGAATAAACGCCGTTGATGTACGGCCCGAGTATTGCAAGTGATTTTCTGTCGACCTCTGCAATTGCAGGCCCGACAGTCATTCCCATACCCCCCATTATCGATCCAAGACCCCTGATAAAAACAGTGAAGTCCTCATCTCTTGCAATTATGTTCTGGTCGTCAATAAAACCCAGGTAGCCGAGCGGTGCAAGAAGCACTGCCGTCAGGATACATATGACCCCGAAATTTATGCCCAGCAGCAGCATTAAGATAAAAGAGAGGATAGTCATGGGTATGACAATCCTTTCAAATTTCCGGATCAGGTTCTGCTCGTAACTTCCCCCACTCTCAAGCCCGTGTGCCTTCTGGTCGTCCGGGATAGAACGGTACATCGTAACAAGCCCGAAGACCGATACGCCGATCGTCAGGAAATATGAAGAGTTAAGGGTCGATTCCAGATCTGTCGGCGCATAGATCGCAACTGAAACCATGATGATTATACTTACGATAGTGGCTGAGAGCATAAGCGCGATATACGCATCACCCCATTTCTTCAGCATCTCGACACCCTGTTCGAAATGGTTCCTGTATACGTTTCTCACGGTTCCAAGTTCCGATTTAATAAACTCCTCGTCCGGCACTCCGGAGTCTATGGAGTTTCCAAACCTGTTGAGAAGACTTTCAAGCAGATTGTTTCTGACACGATCTGCAACAAGAAGAAGCGCTTCCGCATAGCTGTAATTCCATCTCTTTACGAAGCATTCGACGCGTTTAATTGCTTTTGATGGGATATACTCTTTTCTTTCGGCAGTATAGGCAAAAATTTCAGGTCTTGATACGTTGGCATAGATGATGGATGCCATGTACGTAATCATGAAAAGGAGGTCATCACCCATCTTCTTGTTTTCGGTGATGTCGTTTATTTTGTTGAAAATATCTCCAAGAGTGTCCTCAAAGGGCAGCTTTCCCCCGTTTTTTTCCCTCAGGTCGTCTATTGTACTCTCGAACATCTCTTTCTGCCTACATATCTATCTTCAGGAGACCCTGTTTCTTGACCTTTGTCATCATGTGGTATAGATCCCAGAAACCTGTATATCCTGCCTTATGAAGTCTCTGCAGAACACGGGCTCTCTTTTCGACTTCAAAATAAATATCCGCCCTTTTATGCTCGGGGATACCCAGCATGGTTGCAATCTTGTTCTCAAGCAGGTAGCTGCTGCCCTTCCCAGGGAAGTCGAATTCGTCGGTTGTAGGGTTCCACACGAACATGGCGATAAACGAGAATCCTCCTGAATCGGGATCATAACCAACAAGTTCGTTTACACTCAGCATCCGCCGAACTTTCTCGCCACTTGGTCTTGTTACTGCGCTCTGGATTATTACAAGGTTAAGATTATCAACGTGCGTCATCGGGATGTTTATCGGATCACTGCAGAGACGCTGGATTAACTTTTCAACCGATGATGCGTGGAACGTGCTCATGACAGGATGCCCTGTCTGCATCGCACCGAATGCCACGGCTCCTTCAGAACCACGAATCTCACCAACAAGGATGTAATTCGGCCTTTGACGAAGGGCGGCACGGAGAAGGTCGAACATGGTGATATCGCCTCCATCTCCTTCCCCTTTGCCTTTTCCTTTGGATACCTGGCGTGTCCAGTTCTTATGCGGTACAGTAAGTTCAGGAGTATCTTCAATGGTGACTATTTTGCCTTCAGGTGCAATGAAGGCTGTTAGTGCATTCAGGCTTGTCGTTTTACCGCTTGCGGTCTCTCCGCTCATGAAGAGCGACATTCCGAATTCAATACAGATCCAGAGATATCCTGCAACCATATAATCGGTGGTCTTCCATTCGATCAGCTGGAGGATGCTTGCAGGCTCTTCTGCAAACTTACGAATTGTAAAATTACTCCCGTGTTTGGATACCTCGGTCCCGTAGACGATATTGATACGCGATCCGTCGGGAAGTGTTGCATCAACTATAGGATTCCTGTATGTAATCGGCCTCTTGATCCTCTCGGCCATCTTGATTACGAAGTCGTCGATCTCGTCTGAATACTTGAACTCGACAACCGACTTTAAGCCTTTGAATATCTTATGCTCAATGAAGATCGGCCCGACGCCGTCGCATGTAATATCCTCTATGTAAGGGTCGGAAAGGAATGGTTTGAGGATTCCCATATCGATCTTGTCGCGGATGAGAAGATATTCGATGGACCTGTACTCGGCAAGTGAGAGTATGACCTTACCCTCGGGAGTCTGCTGGACACTGTGTTTGATATACTTTGCATCCTCTTTTTGTGCAGTAAAGTCCGTATTCAGGAATTTGATAATTTTATCCTTAAAGCCTGCTTCCTCTCCTTCCAGTGCTGTGAGGTCATCGATGGATTCTTCGGGCTTTTTAATGTAGATGATCTCCTGTAATACCTTTTTCAGGACCTCGATTCTCTCATCTTCAGTGATAGGATCTTCTTCCAGGGCATCGATAAGATCCACCATCTTTTTCTCGATAAGGGGCATCGCCTCTGCTACGGTGTGCATGAAGGAGGGCTCGATAGGAATATAGTAATTCCTGACATCATCCTGGTCGGGAAAAATATGGATGAAGGTGAATTCGTCTACAGGATAGATGATATTGGGGTTCTCCATGCTCTTCCGGTCTCTTTTAAGATCAGAGAAGAAGAGCGGGATTCCATAAAGGTTTACAGGAAACATCTGGAGGTATTCAAGCAGGTGGGGGCTTTTTGCAACATATTCCTTTGCATTGGCGGGCAGCATCCTGAAGAGTGCCGAAGACTCGTAATTGGAATAGATATCCTCCTCTTCGTCGATCTCCTCAGGCTGAAAAGGAAGGTTTATATTTGCACTTAAAGCACCCATTTTTCAATCATCCCCGCTAATTTCCGGTCTATACTCTTGCACTTGAGATCGGTATTATCTTCATGCCGTATCCGGGATGTACTTCGAAAGAAACCAGGTTTCCGGTTGTTTTCCTGGCACCTCTTACCTTTACGACCTCCATAACCATTACATATTTATCGCCGACAAGGGCTTTTTTCATGAACAGGTGGGCATCACAGATCGATCTTACGCGTACAAGAGTGTCCTCTTCAAAGGCGTAGGTATGGAGGGTGATTAGTACAGTCTTCCCATGGTCAACAAGATTTTTGCAGCTTGTCAGGAAAGCCAGAAGATCTGTCTGTGATGTTGATTCTGTAAGGAGGGTGAGAGAGTCGATGACGATAACCTCTGCATCGCTGTTCCTTATCTTTGCAATGATCCTTTTAAGGATCCCGGTCATCTCTTCTTCTCCCCATTCAAAGCCGATTGTATGCATCGGGTAGATCTTCAGATATCCCCATGCATAATAATCGGAGATGTCAAGGCTCATCGACTCCATCTGGTTCAAAAAACTCTTTGAGGTGTTTTCAGATGTATAGAGGTCGACGTTGAAGCCTGCCTTCATTGCCCCCCAGATGATCTGCTGGGTTATGACACTCTTGCCCGTGTCATTTTCCCCCTCGATCAAAGTCAGTGACTGAAGAGGAAGGCCGTCTGCAAGCTTCTTGTCGATCTCCGGATTTCCTGTGGAAAGGATCTCCCTTTCTTCCCCACCTAAAAGGTCTCCGAGTTTGCTGTTTTCTGGTCTCTCCATTTAAATCACCTTTTATATGTATGCAGAATCCGATATTCCGTTAGGTGTCGTAACCTGAATCCATTTAGGACCATCTCCGGTATATATTACCGAGATGTTCATGATCTCTTTCGGGTCCCATTGTCCGGGGTTAATTATATCCGGGTTTATAGATTCCTCAGTCCATTTACCCGTTCCTGAGCCGTATGAATAATATAACGGCGGATTTGATGTGCCATTTATCGTATATACATCCATATATTTAATTTCTGATATGACAACACTCCCGGTATTCTCCATCTCTACGTATACAATCGATCCTGGGGATATTGATGCATTCAGTATGTCGATGGAGGTCCTGACCCTCTCCTCCTGTTTGTTGATCTGGTCCGTCTGGGCAATCGAAACCACCTGGGCTGTTGTAAGGACGACTCCTACAAGGAAATAGGCTGTTATAATCAGCATTATCAGTGCGAATGCCGTTGCAATCAATGATGCACTTGCCACACTATCCACTCGTTGTAAATGTTTTAGCCACTGACACTCCTGACGGAAGAACCATCTGGAAGTACACATACTGGGCGCTTGAACCGGGAGTCTTTGCACTGTTAATCTCGACCATCAGCGTCTCCCTGGGGTCCCAGTAATTATTTGCCGTCTCTTCAAGAACGCTGTATCTCCATTCCCCGTCGTCAAGTGTTCCGGAAAGATCCAGGGTAAGATATTCGAAATCCCCTTCCTGGCCGAAGAATGCATCCGATATGGAGAGATCGTTCTTCGCGATTCTTGCAGTCCCGATATTTTTAATCCAGATCTTTGCATTTGTATCCGATGTGCCAGATGCAAATGTATTGATAATCTTGATTTCAGTACGTAAACGTTCATCGGCAGACTGGGACGATTCTGAAAATGTGGATGAGGCCTGGTAGATTATCGGGAAAAAGGCATTTATCAGTACTGCCGCAGCCACAATTGCGGTAATCAGGAATATCGCCGTTGCAAACGTTTCACTGGACATTTAATACACTTCAGATCTTTTCCAGAAGTTCGATCCAGTCCTCTTCAGATGCTGAATCTTCTTTTAATTCTTTTTTTGTATCGCTCTCTACGTTCTCCTTCTTATCCATTATCACTTCTATCATTTCACGGTCTAATGATGAATCTTCAGGTATTAATATTCTGTTAAGGAGGTAAAGTTCTGAAACAAACTCCTCAGAGCTGATCTCATGAAAATCCCCGATTGATTCGGGCATAAGCCGGGCCATCTCGTTGATCTGCCTGCAGGCTTCATCTGATATATAACCCATCTTTTGATAGGTTCCGGTCATTATCTCCAGTCTGTCATGACCGTATTTTTTCACCATCCTCGATACCCATTCAAAGAGCTGGTGAAGTTTCTGGAGACGGGGCCTCTCCGAGGGTTTTGTCCCGGATGGAACAGGCATTGCCGTAGTCCTGATCTCCTCGTATCTTTGCATGAGATCCGAGAGGACCTTTTCATCTTCTTCCGGTGCGGCAGTTCGTTCTTCTTTGGAATAACCTGCTTCTTTCTCCTTTTTTCTCTCCTTTTGGGTTACAGGTTTTTCTAACGGTTCTTCTAGCTCTTCTTCAATCTCCGGTTGGGGGATCTCAGCGATTTTATCATCCGTCTTTCCAGGCAGTTCAGCAACAGGAGGTAAAGCTGTAGCGATGATGAAAGGGTTGTCCATCTCGTTCATCCTCTCCCTGAGATCGATCAGGAGTTTTTTTACTGATTTTTTAAGTAGATCAACCTCGTCCTGGAGATTCTGGAGCTTCACTTCAGGGTCGTCAGCTGAAGCTGTAGATAGAATATGATCAACCTGGGACTGATTAACTGCCATAGTTAATATGTGTTTAATGTTCACTATTTAAAAGGCTTTTTTTAATGGCATACCCTGTTAGAAATATATTCTAGAAAACGCCGGATTTATGGCAAATTCTTTTCACGATATGGCAGGTTTGAAAAGAAACTTACAACTGTGGGAGGACAGGAGAAAAAATTTGATTGATTAATACAGGATATTTATCTTCTGTATTCTTGCAGGCGCGGTTCTTTTAATTGAATATGCCGCACCAAGCTCGGGTCTGATTTCTATGCTAAAGTCCTTATTTCTGCCAATATGGTTTGGCGTATCCAGTTTTACGTAAATCGTGAACTGCTCCTGGTTTTCCATTAGAGCCCCGGTGTCACCGTTCTGGATATCGATAATTCCCCATTCATTGGATACAATTGCTGTCTTTTCAACTCTTACGTCGTTTGCCGAGCTTGTTATCGAAGATGAACGGTCGACCTTTGTGACATTGTCACTGCTTGCAAATGTAATAGTGGTCTTTGCAAAATCGATCGGGCTTCCGCCGGCCGTTAGACCTGTGACAAACATTATCGCATCAATCTTCGAGTTCATTCCGTCGTTCATCGTGCTGTTTCCAAAAACATCTCCAAGAATTTCAAGGCTCGATGATGTCATATCAACACTGGAATAAACGGTCTCCTGCGCCTTTTGTGTCGTGAAGAAACCGGCTCCAAGCACAACATAAGAAAATACCGAAGCAACGACAACAAATGCGATAAGAACAATAGCAGCTTCAAGACCGGTAAAGGCTTCGTTAAAACGGGAGTCTTTCATTGATTAACCGACCTCAAAAAAAGTTGGTTTTAGTAGAGAATGTTAATTGCCTCTATCTTCTCAGGTCCCTTGCGGTTGATACCGTAGGATGCACCTGTCGGGGGCTTTACCTCGATACTGAACCTCTCGTTGGGGAGAACGGTTGCAGTGTCGATGTTTGCATAGATTGTGAACTGCTCCTGGTTTTCAAGGAGCGATCCCTTGTCGTTATCATCATTCTCTATGTCTATGATTCCCCATCCGTCTTCAGCGACTAAAGCCATTGTAGTCCTTACATCTGCTGCCGAACTGTCAATGTTTGAGTCCCTGTCAAGATCGACGATCTGGGATGTGTTTCTTACAAGCAGGTTTGTGTTTGCAAAGTCAACTGCTGATCCGCCTGCTGTAAGTCCTACAACAAATCTTACACCGGTGATCTCTTTATCGTCGAGATCTCCGTATCCATAAACGTCGCCGAGTACTTCAAGGCTCGATGATGCCATGTCAACACTGGAGTAAACGGTTTCCTGTGCCTTCTGTGTTGTGAAGAAACCTGCTCCGAGTACTACATACGAGAATACCGCGGCTACGACAACGAATGCAATAAGCACGATCGCTGCCTCAAGACCTGTGAATCCTTCTTCTGATTTAAACATCTTCATTATCATCATCTCCTCAGTATAACGGATTTACACCCAGTATTCTTGCCGGTGCAGACCTGACGATCGAGTATGCTGTTCCAACGGCAGGGCGAACCTGTATCTGGAATTCCTGGTTTGCAAGAATCGGGTCAAGAGGCTTTACAAGTATTGTAAACTGTTCCTGATCCTCAAGAAGCAGATCTCCACTTGCATTGTTTGCCATCCTGTAGACGCCCCACTGTCCTGCGTTAATTGAGGACTGTGCAACTGTATCGCCTGCAACCCTGTCCAGTCTCGAGACATTTGTCTTGTCACTGTATGTGATTGTTGTCTGCGAGAAATCGACAGACGATCCGCCTGCTGTAAGACCGACAGTGAACCTGATCGTATCAATTACAGTAGGTGCCGCTGATGTCGTGTTAAGTCCGTAAACATCTCCAAGTATCTCGACACTTGAACTTGCCTGGTCAACACTCGTATAGACAACTTCCTGTGCCTTCTGTGTTGTGAAGAAACCGGCTCCAAGTACGACGTACGAGAATACAGCCGCAACGACTACGAATGCGATAAGCACGATCGCAGCCTCAAGACCGGTAAATCCTTCCTCTCTGTTCAACTTCATACTATTTTCCTCCTTTTTTTATGAATCAATTCGTTATGTTTTCCGATATGCGATAGTATTGGATCCCTCCAATATCAATCAATATACTTTACGAATATATCCTTTAAAAGTTTTATTAATAGAACATTTTTTTTGGGAATTATTCTGTATTATCCCGGCTGAAAATTTAACTTTTATTTCTTTTATACGGGTAATAAAAAAATATCTTATATTCGTGGCAAAGTCCTGTTAACTTTAAACTATGAATTCCTATCTTATTAGAGGAGTGCAAATTTATTGTTCAGCTAATCAATCTGGAACTCTTTTGCCTCCCTTTCTAGGAAATAACCGAGCACTGTCCTGATTACTACGACTACTGCAAGCATTATCAGGTCCTCCTGTGAAGGAGAGACTATGGTTGCAAGGATGTCTGCGGCGATAAGGAATTCAAGTCCGAATACGATCTTTCCTGTGAGCTCAAGCCTTATTTTATTATATGTGTAATCCTTCTTTCCTGCCTCAAACAAAACAACTTTTCCTGCTGCCACAATCCCTCCGTAAATAATCAGGAGTCCCCCGACCATCTCAAAAAAGATTACGAGGATGTGGATTATGTTCTCAAACCATTCAACCGGCATAACTTTTCCTACACTATATTCATTATTTTGCTTACCCGGATATTAAAATCCCATATACTCGAGTACCCCGAGGAGTGCTATTATCAAGATAATCGCAGGGATTACCACAAGCCAGGGGTTTAATCCCAGTTTTTCAGGTATTGTCATATGGGTAAATTCGCCTTTTTTTAATATTTTCTCATAAAGACGTGGATAAAGATAGGCAAATATGGCTGCACCGATAAGAATGCCGATTACTCCGCCGAAAAGGGCGTCAAGTGCACCGTGGCCGACGGCACCTGCAACCGTTCCCGGGCAATAGCCGAGCACGGCAAAACCTGCACCGAATATAAGGCCGCCGATTACAGTCGAACCTAAAGAGCCCTGTTTGACATGAAGTTTGACAAGGCCCCTGCTCTTCATCAGGTATACTCCCGGCATTCCGACGATAACCGCCGTCATCATCACTTTCAGGACTGTAAAATCCGTCAGAAGAAGCTGCCCGATAATTACATCATAGTCGGTTACACCCGAGATGTAGAGGAAGAATCCAAAGAATATCCCCATTATAAAACCTAATGCCAGCTGTAGTTTTCCGTTAGCCCTGATCTCTTCAAGCTTTTGTCCCATCTTAAAGCACCCCGTAAAGAATCATCGCAACGGCAATTCCGGAGATAAAGAATGCAATAACAGCAATCCACCCGGATATTGCCAGCTGGAGCGTTCCGCTGATCCCGTGACCGCTTGTGCAGCCTCCGGCCCATCTTGCACCAAGTCCCATGAGTATACCGCCAATAACTGCGACTACCCATCTATGGGCGGGGTCGTAGCCGAATTTTTCGCCGAAAACCGAAGGGACCCATTCGGGTGAGAATCCCCCTGAAATAACTGAAGTGACAAAAGCTCCGGCGGCGATACCAAGGACAAGCATCCACTGCCAGTCGATCCCTGGTTTGATCTTTTTATAGTAATCTTTCTCCCCTGCCTTTTCACCCCTGAACAGTCTTTCAATCATCCCGCTGGTGTTTGCATAGGCAGTCGAGCACCCGAGAGGCTTGTCGGAGATCAGGAACGTAAACCAGCTGAGAATTCCGATCCCCGCTCCTGCAAGATATGGTATCCAGTCCATTATATCGCCCTCACTTCAGGAAACCGGCGGCATTATAGCCGGTAATTCCGCCTGATGCATTGTAGACATTTTTAAACTTATGCTGCTTCAGGATGCTGCATGCAAGGCTTGAACGGTGGCCGGTCCTGCACATTACTATTACAGGTTTTTCTGGGTCGAGTTCTTTGTGCCTTGTCCTGAGATCCATAGCCATTATATTTATTGCCCCGGGAATATGTTTTTCTTCAAACTCCTCTTTTGATCTTACGTCCAGCAGGTAGAATCCGTCCTCTTTCAGCTTTTCACTGACCTCCTTCGGCGATAACTGATATACATGGTCGGTATCGTAACCGGCCATGACCCACGCATGCGTTCCTCCTTCGAGATAACCCGAGGCTCGATCCAGCCCGACTCTTCTAAGCATTACTACGGCGTCTTCAGCCTGTTTGGGGTTGTCTGTTACAAGCAGGATATCCTTGTCAGGTGGAAGAATCCATCCGGCGAATGTGGAGAAGTTGCTGTTTATATCGATGTGGTAACTTCCGGGGATATGGTTACCGCCGAATGTTGCGTAATTCCTTATACCAACGACGATAGTATTCCCGTCTTCCATCTTCTTTTTAAACTCCGGGGGTTTCATCGGGACTATTTTGGGAAGCGTTCTTACCGGCACCGGTCCTTTTCTGTTTATATCGCTGCATCTCCCGAAATGATCGGGTGCAGGCGGCATATCCACTGTAAGTGATTTGATAAATTTGCCTTTGTCTTTTATGAGGAGCTGCCTGTTATACTTCAGTTCATAGCCCATCGTCGAGAGTTTCATGGCTCCAATGGCTTTTCCGCAGAGTGATCCTGCACCGTGGGCAGGGAGAACGATGCAGTGTCCGGGGATTTTCAGGATTTTTGAGTTAATATTTTCATAAAGCATCCCTGCAAGCTCTTCAGCCCTTCCAGGGAAGAGATCGGGCCTTCCTACGTCTCCAACAAAGAGAGTGTCCCCGGTAAATGCAATTACGGGTTCTTCCCCTCTCGATTTGTCGGTGACAAGGTATACCAGACAGTCGGGGGTGTGGCCGGGTGTATCATGGACATAGAAATCCATGTCCTCGATTGAGAACGTCGATCCTTCCGCAACGGCTACGTGATCGAATTCGCAGTTCCCGTTCTTAGGGGCATATATAATTGCACCTGTTCTCTCTGCGAGATCGATATGGCCGGATACGAAATCGGCATGGAGATGGGTTTCAATTATGTGTGTGATCTCTAATCCTTCCTCTTTGGCCGCATCAATATACCTGTCGACATCACGGGCCGGGTCGATTATTGCACAGGTTTTGCTGCCTCCAAGAAGGTAGGAACTGTGCGCAATTTTTTCGATGAAGAAATGTCTCAGCAACATATTTTGTTCCTCTTTTTAATGGCATAATATCATATGAAAAATATATAAACCATTCCTACAGCTGAAAAGAGGAACAGAATTGTCATTATTCCCCCGGATCTTAAATAATCCGAATTCGTGTAACCGCCGGGATTCATAAGAAATGCGTTGACCTGGTGGGTCGGGAGAATGAATGAATTCGATGCGCAGACGGCTACGAGGAGTGCAAGTCCGCGGGGGTCGATCCCCGTCGAACTTCCGATAATTATCACAAGGGGGACCAGAAGAACGGTCGCAGCCACATTTGACATGAACAGGCTGAAGAATGTAGCAAGAAGGCCTATTGCCAGGAGAATTGCCAGGGGGTGGCTCTCACCCGCGGCACCAATTATAAATTCAGATATATAAGCTGCAGTCCCGGTCTGATCCATGGCAAGCCCAAGGGGGATGAGGCCGGCCAGAAGGAAGACCGTTTTCCAGTCTATTGAATGGTAAGCTTCGTCTATGTCCAGAATACCAAGAAGGATCATCGCGATCGCACCAGTCATTAATGATAATGAGATTGGAAGGCCTGTGAATGACAGAAGAATTCCACCTGCAAAACAGAGTACTGCAGCCATCCCTTTCTCTCTCTTCAGTCCTTTTTCCTCGAGAGGAGTTATGAGGACAAAGTCCGGGTCCTTTCCTATTGCTCTGATCTTCTCCCAGGTGCCGTAGACCACAAGAGTATCGCCGGTTTTTAGGGGTATGTCTGAAAAATCCGTTCTGTTTTCATCACTTCCGGAGAGAAGAAGGACAATCTCAAGGTTATATGTTTTCCTGAAGGAGATATCCCTGATTGTCTTCCCGGCAATTTTCGAGCGGGGTTTTATGATAATTTCTGCAAAACCTGCGTTCTCCCCACCGATCTTTTCTGTAAGCTGCTGCTGGTTTTTTGGTTTTAAAAGCCCGAATTTTTCAGCAAAGCTGTCTGCATCTTCCTGATTTCCAAGAAGCGTCAGTACCTGACCGGGGGAGAAGACTGTATATCTCCATGGTGCATAGGTGATGTCATCCTTATCGGTTATTGCGAGGAGATAGAGCGAGTATTCGGTTTTTAGCGGGGTATCTTCTCTTCTCATGCCCTCAAGCCGCGATCCTGCAGGTATCCTGTAATGGTGCATACTTTTTGGAAGATTCCAGGATTCGACGAGCTGTTCCTGCGGGCATAATGAATCCGTCTTCTGAATTCCGTCCGGTAGTACGAATCTTCCGAGCAGGAGGAAATAGAGGATACCGACGGCCAGAAGGACAATGCCCATGGGAGTCACGGCAAAAAAACCGTAGGGTTCGAGATTTCCCTGTTCGAGAAGATCGTTTAGAAGTATCAGGGGCGATGATCCGACCATCGTGAGTGTCCCCCCGAGAATCGCGGCAAAACCCATGGGCATAATCAGGCGGGTTTTGGGGATCTTCGTCTTTTCGGATATTCTCAGGACTGCCGGGAGGAAAAGTGCCACCGATCCGATATTCTGCATGAAGGCGGAGAGGAGTCCGACGACCGTTGACAGTATCGCAGTGATCTTCTTTTCTCCCGATTCACCGAGTTCGGTGATCTTCCTTGCGATAATTATCATAATCCCTGTCCTGTCGATCCCGTAACCGAGGATCATTACAGCGATTATTGAAATTACAGCATTGCTGGCAAATCCTGAAAATGTGTCCAGAGGATTTACAAGGCCGAGAAGACCGACAGCGAGCATTATTATTATCGCGGTTACATCGATCCTGAATATGCCTGTTACAAAGAGGATTACAGTCGCTGCAAGCACTGCAAGCACCAGGAAAATCTCGGGGGTCATGTTCTCAGCCTCAGGTAATAGTGAATATCGCGATAAAGATTAAAATATCTTGGTCTGAAAAAGGGAATCGAAAAAAAGTTGTGCATAAGACAAATGTCTCAGCACTATTTGGGAAGATGACCTGCATCTTCCTGTAATCTGATCCGGGGGTGATTTCATATGATGGGGTAGGATGTCCCGGCCGGAGCATTTTAACGATTCAAAGGTGACCGGAGGTCGCATAGGAATCTATAGGGTGGGGGCCCTTTGTCGGCATAAAAAGTCCGGAGTTGTGAGAAATGTCCAGCATCTTTTCCCGACCGGGGACGATCAAAGATTATGTTTTAGAGTATATAACCGGGAGTTGTATGGGGGGTGAAAGTGAACTAAGGCAGGTAATATGATCTAAAGTCACCCCATATTAAAGCGATAATTAAAAATTTTCATATTTATTTGGTTTTTGGTTTTTAACCGTTCAGAGAAAAACACCCGGGGATTAATTTAGTCGGGATGAATAGTCCCAACCGGTCACATACCTACTAATCCATAATCTTTATTATTGCAAATGCGGATATGCAATTATATGAAGGATTATAAAATTTTTCTCCTATCTTTTGCTGCATTTGCAGTAACTGCCATGATAATTTTTACAGGAGGATGCACTGCAACCGACAGTACATACAACTCTGATATCTCTTTGGAAGAAGAAAATCCTGTAACCGCAACAGAATCACCGGCCTCAACTGCCGAAATGACTAATGAACCAACACCTTCAGACAAAAACTCACCTAAATACCAGGCCGGGATGATTGCGTCTGATAATAAAGGAAATTTAAGATTAATCACGGCATATGACAAAGACAGGGAGAGATATACGACAAGAGTTCTGCTCAAAGGCGATAAAGGGAACAAGAACGAGGCATATCTTTTGAAAGACGGTTCATTCAAGGAACTTGGGATAACATTTGACGGATACAAGTCGTTTGATTCTAAATATCCATATGAGTTTGATGATTTAAATCTCAATCCCGATACTGAATCATATTACAATTACGAAGAAAAATCCGGAAACAGAATTTATGTATACACATCCGGCGCAATTCCGAAGTACATCGGGTACCTTGTATCCGGCACACCGGAATCAATGGATTTTGTGAATACAAATTCTTAGATTGTTAGAAATTCAGATTCCATCCCTTTTTTGCATTCAGGCAATTATATTATCTGTTTTAGGTAATAATTGAAATTGCGGGGAAGAAGAATAGAAAAATTTTGATAATGCAAAGTGTATTTTTTGCCTGAACGTGGCAAAAAAAATTTTTATGGGGTTTTATCCGGTTTATCTATGAGGAAGATATTAAGGAGACGGGTTATGAATAAAACAAATGCGAGGGGTGGGATTCGAACCCACGGACACCTGCGTGACTGGATCTTAAGTCCAGCGCCTTTGGCCAGGCTCGGCAACCCTCGCCGAAATTACAGAAATATTTTTTTACATTTTTCCCGGGGTCTCGAAAGGGGCAGGATGTCCCTTCGGTCAGCAACCCTCGCAAAAAATGCAGAATAAAATAGTTTTTGAGAATTAATAAAGAATCGCATTTAATGAATGTGAATAAATAATATCCGGGGTTTCAAAAGAGCATCAATCAGTCTTTGAGTGAATTTTCTTAAGTAATATTTGGGTCATATTCTAGATTTTGAGGGGGCGTAAGCTCCTAACGGGGCAGCCCAATGCTCAAGTATTACTTCGTGAACTTTCGCAAAAATATGATAACCCGGCCTGCGGCAGGGAGAGAACATGGTTTTAAGATCATTAGTTTCTCCGGAGCAGCTGAGATACCTGCCCATGTCCTCCTTCTCTTAACAAATTGCACAAGGGTTGCCGAGCGAAGGGTTTTAGCCCTCTCGAAATCCCTGGTATCCTTTTGTCACTGGTTTGTTAATTTGAATTATTTTCACGAAGAAAACCTGTGCAGGGTTTTTTATGAACCCCCGCGTTTACTTAGAAATTTTATCTTCACACGAGGAAGAGGTACGCGATAATCGAGAAAATAAACGCAAGAACAAGAATTGAGGCTCCCAGGGGGGCGATGAAGGTGAGCATCGCGTTGACAGTACTTGCAAGCTGGGATATTCTCTGCGACCCGAAGACAACGACTCCTTCGCACCATGCGGTGGTGGCGCCTGCTTTTGCCGGGGAGAGATCTTCCAGTGCACTCTCGACTGCCGAGATCACGTGCGGCATTATATCCGCTGAGCTTATCCTGTATCCAACCGGGTTCTTGCCGCTCATCGTATTGACGACGTGTGTGTCGGTCGTCATAAGTTCGCATTCGTCGACAAGCTCAAGAATCCTGTTCCTGATCTCTTCTCTTACGCCTTTTTCGATATTGTTTCCGTCAAAGAGAACATATGCGGTCGTCTGATCTTCCACCTTTACCACAAGGACCTGCATTCCGAGATCTCCGAAACCTTCCTCCCTTGAAAAGGGCATCTCATAATGGCAGTAACCGATTTCAAAACCAGATGTTGCGCCCTTTTTTATCGTCTCTTCCATCGCAATATTTGAAGCTTTGATATATTCATACGCGAGTTTTGAGGCGGGCATAATCGGGCTTGTTACATCTACCATACAGTTATGGCCGTCGATGAATCCTACATGTGAAAAGAGCCTGTGGCCTTCGGCCATTATTGCAAGGCCGATGGAGTAATCGAGGTCCTCGGTCATCTCAGGCGACCTTGTAGTTACCATGAGGATAGAGTCCCCAAAGGGCTGTGCGAGAACCTGCACCGATTTATATTCGAATCTCCGGGATTTACCGGCATTGCGACTGTAAGAAATGTCGTCCCTGCTTCCGTTTACAGCCGAAACAATCTTTTCGATCTCGTCTTCGGAGACAAGATTGAAATCATGTGTTGCACAGCCGTGCGGGACAAGAGTATCATCATCGAATGAATTGCACAGGATTTTTGGGAGGTTTCCTCCGCCAATCTCGCCCATAGGCCCGGGATGAAGGTTTGGTATTGTTAAAAGAACGTCTTTCTTGCCCTCTCTGCCGAAGAAGAATGAAGTCTGCGGGACGAATACCTCTTCTCCAATCTCGTGGAAAAATTCCTCAAGGGCCTTTGAACCGTCGGTATTGTGTGCAATAAATGCATTGATGAAATTTAGGGGGCTTATGTGGAAATTCTTCCTTAGCGGCCTTTCGATAAGCCAAAGGAATAAAAACACACTCAGTCCGAAGAGAACCTGGATGAATATTGCGAATACAAGGAAATCAAACCCGAAATAATAAGTTCCGGCCGCCATCGCGACAATACTCTGTGTTGCCGCGGGAAGGAGCATCCTTGAGATCCTGTAATCTGCTATTGCAACGAGAACTATCAGCCTTATCCCGAAGATCGTGCCGAGGGATACCGAATACAGAAGGGGAAAGATACCCTCTATGATTAGCAGCACAGGAAAGAGACTGATGAGTATTGAAAAGACAGTGCAGGCAAGTGCCAGAAGTGCGGATCTGTTTGGAGTAATTCTTTTTCCCGATACTGCAACCAGTGGGATGGTTAGTATAAATCCTGTTATTGCAGGAAGGAAAAATCCAAAAAAGCCGAAGAACTGGATGTCATGATTTCTCAGGATGCTTGCAATATCAAGGACAAAAGACAGAATAAATATGAACAGGAGTGATCTCTGCCATGAAGGGGCTATAAAGAGAAACCTGCTCAGACCCTCTATCTTCGTATCACCAGACTGCGCCAAAACAACCAAATCCTGAAATTTAAAAATAATTTGGTCTAATTTTATTTATCTTTCTGCTATTTTGTCCCGGGTGCAGGAAGCCTTCCGAAGTTGTCGTTAAATCTTACAGACATCTTCTCCCAGTCCGGGAGATTGGTCTGGCAGCCGATGACTTCGACAGTAAAGGATGCTGCAACCGTTCCGATCTTACATGCGGTAAGAATATCGTAGCCTTTCTGGTATGCTGTCAGAAAACCGGCCCTGTATGCATCCCCTGCCCCTGTCGGGTCTGCAAGCTTCACCGGAACAACCGGAATTTTATGGACGCTGCCTTTCTCGTGGACCTCGCTTCCTTCCCCGGACATTGTAACAATCGATACCGGTATTTTATCGATAAGTTCATCCTCCCGCATACCGAGCATCTCCGTCATTCTTTTAACTTCATGATGGTTTGCAAATAGAATATCGATGTTGCCGATGATTGATTCAAGCTGCTCTTTAGAGTAGTTTATAAGATCCTGTCCCGGGTCGAATGATGAAAACCCGGCCTTCTCCGCAACTTTCACGTTGAAACCGGGATCGGCTGTAGCCATATGGACAAAATCAAGTTTCGGGGGTTCGGATTCCGCGAATGCGGCAGATGCCCCCCATTCAAAGAACGTCATCTGGTCCCCCGCTTCGTCATTGAAGAGAAAGCAGGTTGCAGTCCGTTTGCCTTCAACTACGATAAACCTCTTTGATACTCCAAGTGAATCCATCCAGCGGTCGTATTCGCTTCCCCTGAAATCATCGCCGACTGCGCTCAGGAGTTCACAATCACCCCCAAGCTTTGCGATACCTGCAGCAATGTTCGCAGCTCCGCCGCCATAATATACTTTGTGATCCACTACCGGAACCGATCCATGCCTTTCAGGAAAGACCGGCACTTTGCAGATATGATCTATCGCCGTATGGCCGACGATTGTAATCATGGATTATATCTCCTCTACATCAACGATTGTAAGCGGGATGTCCCTTAGCGCCTTTCCGACGACGGACTTTGCAATCCTCTTTGCATGTTCTTCAGATTCGGCCTTGTAGACCTTCATCTCGAGAGCCAGCCCAACAAGTGCTGTAGTGCCTACAATCAGGGCACTGCTCATCTCCTGCTCGCAATAGGGGCAGGCCAGCTGCCCGATTTCAATCTCAACAAATTTTGCACTGGGGTTGAGGCGTTTTCCGGCCTCGCTTATAGCGATTCCAATTGCATCGTCAAGGGATTTTACATCCTTTAAAATCCATGCCGCATCCAGTGTCACAAGATAATCAGTCATAATCAACAACTACCAGGTCTCATTATGTATATGTTCCAAGACAGGCATCCTGCCTGTTTTTTGGTGTGATTCTCTGCCTCTTCCGATCGCAAGCAGGGCGACGGGCCTTGCATGCTGGGGCAGGTCAAGAATTTCACTTACTGTTTCATCGTCGAAAGCGCCAGTCCAGCATGAGTGGAGGCCTGCCGAGTGGGCGGCGAGCATCATATATGTGCATGCTATCGAAGCATCCTCCACGGCGTAGAGTATACCTCTCTCACCATACTGCGACATCGATCGAACATAATTTGCACAGACTGCAAGTATTACCGGGGCCGATATTAAGTGCTCCTGTCCGAACGAGGCATCTGAAAGATCCTCTTTTATCCCTTCATCTGTTACAACAACGACATCCCAGGATTCACGGTTTCCTGCACTCGGTGCCTTTGATGCACATTTTATCATGAATTCGATCTCTTCCCCGGATACTTCTGCGGAGGTGAACTCCCTTACAGAAGACCTTTTGGAAAGGAATTCAAAAAAATCAGATGAGTTCATTTTCTGAAAGAACCTGCCACGATTTTTGTGCAGGTGTCGTGCATTCGGTTATTGCCTTTCCGATCTCAGGTGCTGCCTGCTCGAAATCATCAAATTCGAGGAAATTTTTAACATTGTCAAGAATTCCCGAAGCTTTCTGAAACTCAGTCTCGCCTGTCAGGGCCGACCCGTGTTCAAGCTCCGACTGTATGGATTCGAGGAAGACCACGATGATCTTCTTTGCCCCTGTTCTCTCTGCACCCTTCAGTTCCCCGGCAAGGGCAAGCATCTTTGAGACAGATATAAGGTTGTTTTTTGCTCTTTCGGAAAAAAGATAGTTCTGTACTGCCTGCTTTTTCTGTGTCATCTCAATTCGCCTGTAATAAAGTAAAGGGTTTAATTCTTATGAATTATTTGCCCTTTGCGCCCTTGATCGAGGCTGGAGATCTCTTGATGCGTCTTCTGCATCTCGGGTCGTTTACCTTACCTCTTCCACGTGGAGCTCTTCTGCCGCCACGACTGGCTTCCTGGGTCTTCTGGGTAGCTCTCTTCAGTTTTGAACCTGATTTGAAGCGCTGGTTGGGACCCGGTTTCTTGTAGTTCGTCTCTTTCTGTGGTACGAGCCTTACCTGTCCCTTAACGCTTTTAATCTGAGTCCATGCTGTTATTCCTGTTTTTCCCATTTTTTACACCTCCTAGATCTACTGGACGATTGCAGCCTTTGCATCTGTTCCCTTTGATTTGATCACTTCAACACGGCGTGTGGGGTGTATCTTCTTTATAATCTTGAAGACCTCGCGGGAGATATCGCCCATGACCATCTCTTTTACGAACTGATCGTAACCAAGTTCTGCTGCTCTTGCAACGACATATTCAGTGATTGCCTTCCTGATTGCGTGAGCCTGGCTTGCATCCGCACGGTTGATCGTAAAACAGCTTGTTGTAACGCGGATCTTTCTTCCGTCTTTTGTCGTTACCTGTACTGTGCTGTCGATCCTTGATGTGCGTCTCTTGACCATTGCACGTAGGTAGTCTTTTGTCACTTCATGCCCGACAAAGTCGGAGTATGCCGAGTCTCCTGCAACATTTGTGATTCTGAACCTCATTTTGATGTTCTGTTTTGAGTAGTCCTGAACCATCTCACCGAGTGTTGTCTGCATTACGCGCCCGTTGACTTTTTCGGGCTCGTTTGCGATCGTATCGCCAAGGTATGCCTTCTCAAAGTAGTCAGGTGCATATACCTTGTACCAGCTTTTGGCTTTCCAGCCTTCAACTCTTCTTCCAACTGATTTTCTTCTTGGTGCCATTAATTCACCTCTTCATTTTTTTGTTTTCCTGTAATCGTAACCGAATCCCCTGGTTTATTTCCCAGGCTGCATGTGTCTTCTGCAACTGAAAGATTCATCAGGTAATCATCAACCGAAGCTATCACTGATCTGAGTTTTTCACCGCGGATTTTACAAACCACATTGTTGCCATCTGCTCTGGTCTCCATTGAAAGGAGATTGTCGGCTGATAGTGACTCTGCAATACATCCGGCACTGCTGTGTTTTGATATGATCATTCCACAGATATCCATTATGCAAGCGCCTCTTCGATATTTTTTATAAAGACCAGTAGTTTGTCTTCATCGATCTTCGCTCCTGCACGCAGCCTGTGGCCTCCTCCTGTTCCTCCGGCCGATTCTGCAGCCTCCTTAATTGCCGATGAGAGGTCGCAGTCCGTTTTGGCCGGACAGCGGGCGGATACCGAATAATTTCCGTTCATCCTGGAGATCGTAAAAACAGGTTCATCGAACAGCCCGTCTCTTGCAAGAACATCTGCGACTGTGCTTGACACCGTGTGGTTTTCAATCTTAAAGATTGCAGGACCATCTTCGTTGTACCTGGTGGCCGTTGCGAGAGCTTCGATCGCATCGAGTCTGTGACGGAGAGCGATCTGCTTCGCTTCAACGACTGCATCATCATTTCTCATGCATAGCATGGCCCCGAGGCCGCCTCTTCCCGAAAGGCCGCAGGACTCTGTAACAGATGCAAGAGTATGTGCGTCATGTATCACTGATCTCTGGAGCTCCCATGTGTCCCTCCATAGAGAGGACATGGCGGTCTCGTTGCTTGCTGGTGCTATCTCAAGGATTATTGCAGACAGAAGACTTTCGTATCCGTCTTCCCGTCCATTGAAGTATTCCCCGATCAGGGTTTCGGCCTTATCGCTGTTGCCGCTTATCCCGTGTAGGTAGGGATCTATGGCCGTATGGATCTTTTCGAAGAGATTGTCGCCGGCAAGTGGAATTCCACGGCCCGGAACTATGAACTGATTGGCAATTCCTTCATTAATGATCCCTGCGTTTTTACCGCTGATCTCCTGGTGATCTCCAATCATTCCCAGTAGTGCAAGGCCGCAAAGGTCGCGGTTGTCACCCATATGATCGGCAACCATATAGGCTACTGCAGATGCAGAGAGGTCGTGGTCCCCGTCGATTCCGAAAAGACGCGGATTGATGTGATATTCACCATTGAAACAGGGCATGTGGTGGTCTATTACCACTGTATCCTCAGGCAGATCCTCAATTGACGATCCGAGGTCGCAGAGAACGGTCATTTCATGACTCCTGATATCTGCGGCCGTCAGGCCGGATTTAATACTGAGGTGAAACTTTTTCCCCTGTCTGTAAAGAGCGTGGCATATTATCGACGCGGCGGCTATGCCGTCTGCATCGTGATGGCCGAACACCCTCACAAATTCGGATTTTTCAAGTTTCCCGGCAACATTGCCGGCTGAAGTTTCAATGGACATGCGATTCGGTTATTTGTTCTTCTCTTTTTACCTTGATAACAGGAATTCTGCGGTTTCCGGTTTGTATGACCATCCCTTGGGCATTTTTCCGGATTTTACGTAATACTTCCCAAGTCTCCTGACCTTTGCCTCGGTGAGATGGAGCTGTCTTTTGTTGTGAATATCCTTTTTGTTCTCTTCGAGGTGTTTGCGCATTCCAAGAGCCTTTACGATGAGATTCCTTAAGTCCTCGGGGATATCCGGTGCGACTCCGTTCTCTGCGAGAACCTGCTCGATCTTCTTCCCGGTTGCAAGCTTTACGCTTGGAACTCCGTATTTGTCACGAAGTACGAGTCCTATACCCGCACTGCTCATTCCTTCCTTTCTAAGATCTACGATGGTTTTTTCGATCTCTGCGGGGTCCTTATTAGACCATTCTGGTGCCTCTGTGCGGAGCGGACGGACCGATCCGGATTTTCCGCGCCGACGGGCATGCATTCTTGCCATTTTTCACCACCTTAATTTTTTAGGTTAGATACTATACACGAACACGAAATATGGTTCGTAATCGTCATGTAAGTCCACAAAAAGAGCCATTACTGACCTTTTTGTAATCCCAAGCCCGAATTTCGGGCAGTGCCTTCTCCATTGAGGTCGGACACGTCGGACTTACATAAGCCAGCACGATAATAATCAGTGCTTTGTATATATTTCGGATATGTGATAATAAAACAATCGCCGGGATGAGTTTTACAAAACAAGATTTATCTGATACAAAAAACAACAGATCATTCTGCATTTACAGATATGCGATAATAGTCCAGCGGCAGGACAGTGGCTTCCCAAGCCTCTAACCCGGGTTCGAATCCCGGTTATCGCATCGCATTTTTCGATAATGGCCGGGAGGGTATTTCTATGGTTAATGTTTGCCGGGTATTCATTTTTTGATTTTTCCGGTAAATTCCCCCGGAAGGCAAATTTCTTCATTTGCGGTTGTAAATTTAGATTAAAAAAAATATTATTGGTATATTGTTTATGGGGGGTATCATAGTGTCTGATTCTGGTTTGGATCTGGAAATGTATGTTCTTTAGGTTTTTTTTCATGAAAACCCTGATATCATAATCTTTCATCGTTTTGAGATCAACGATCCAATGCCGGCAATTATTACATTGCATGCCACATCCGGTTTTTGATTGGTGCATTTCAGGTTCGCCTTTTGAAGAACCACCTCCTTTTCTATTTTATCATCCGGAGATAATATGTGATTTATGTGAGAGATCTGACAGGATGGCGGGGAGACGGACTGGTATATTCGCCTGCGCCAAAATTCGCCAGCGCCAAAAAAAGCACCTTGTCAGATGGATAATCCGCGATACACATATTTTCAGGTGGGGCAGTGCAGGATTTGATAAGGGCTAAATATTCGTCCATTTATTAATAATTACACGGGTTCTGGCAATGAATAATGAAAGCGAATCGAGATACCGCAAAAACATCATACAAGGGGAAAGGGTCGCCATCGTCCTGAAAAAGGACCAGATGAGCGGGAAGCTTACTGAAGGGGTGGTAAAAGATATTCTAACGAATTCATCGTTCCATCCTCACGGCATCAAGGTCCGTCTTGAAGACGGGAAGGTCGGACGGGTGAAGACTGTTTTAGGCAAGTGAATCCATTAATCCGCTCCTTTTCCCGGTCACCCTAAAATTTATATCTTTCCAGTCCCTTTTCCGTGTATGACACCCGGAGTTGAGGGAATATTTTTTTCATGCGATATGGTCGAATGGGAGAAAGCTACAGGCCTCTCCCGGATTCTTGCTTATAAGATCCACGATTCAGGTTTTTTTCCTGATATTGTAATCGCCATCGGCAGAGGCGGATATGTTCCTGCCAGGGTTGTATGCGATTATCTGCTTCATGAAAAACTGACCAGCATAAAGATCGAGCACTGGGGTATTGCAGGAGAGAAGAAAGAGGAGACTAAGATCGTCTTTCCTCTTTCAGTGAATATTGATGGACAAAGCGTGCTAATCGTCGATGATGTAACTGATACCGGTGACACCCTGGAGGCCGCAGTGAGGTATATCTCCTCACTCAACCCGTCTGAGATTAAAACCGGCGTTCTTCAACATAAGAAAGGTTCATCATTCAGTCCTGATTTCTATGCGGAGTACGTGGATAGATGGAGATGGATTGTGTACCCCTGGGCCAGACACGAGGAATTGTTTGGCTTTTCTGAGAAGGTGCTCTCTGGAGAACCTGTTTCTGCGGAGGAGATAACCCGAATTTTAAGAGAAAAATATGAGATAACCGCCCCGGAATCAGAGGTTGAAGATGCACTCTCTCACCTTGTAAAAAGAGGACTGGCAGTCAGGAAAGGAGATTTTTACACGAAGAAAAAAAGAGAATTCTAGAAACCTGCATAATCTGCATTGTCCCATTTTATAAGTCCGCTTTTTATCATCAGCCATGCAGGGACGAAAAGTATGATTGAAAGATAAGCAAGATAAGAGCCGGCGAATGTAAGTCCCAAGAGAACAAGAACCAGCGGTCCGGTTATGAATATATACCTGAAAAATACTCGGACATTATAGATCATCGCTCCCGGTTCCAGTCCGCACATCCTCACCATAAGAGCCATTTCAAAGAAGGAGACCGAAAGGCAGAGCACTATCGCCTTTGGGATATTTTCTGCTGCACCTGAGATAAAGCCTATAGCAATTATGAATATTACCGGTATTACCTGGAGTACTGCAAATGTTCCTATCTTCGCCTTTATAACCGACGAGATATTCAGGGGAAGGAAGTAGTATGCAGAGATCGAGTCAAATTCCGTGACCCAGGTATACATCGTCGATGCGATTATGCCCGTTACCACCGCTATCGTAAACAGGATGTCATTTCCTGTCAATAAACCTCCAAGGAACGAGAGAACCAGCCAGATAAGTCCCAGGGGCAGGATGAAAGAGAATATCGTCTGTCCTATTCCAATTCCGCTCCTGTAGAGATCGATGAAATCTTTTGCGATTATAACATTTTCATCAAGAAATTCAAGCCTCTTCGAGAATGAATCGAGCAGATTTTTGTAATGCTTCTCTGACGAGGTGTCTGCAGATGTGAAGAATATGATCGACAGGGAGAATAATAATGTAATAACCAGCAGGGATACGAGAAGGCCGGTATAAGTGAAGGATGTAAAGAGCCCGACGGGGAGAAGCAGGGTTTCAAGAATTCTTGTCGGCGTGTATAAGGCCGATAATACTATGAAACCAATCGAAATTATCGCGAGTATTGCGAATAGTGCTCTTTTACTCCTTGAATAGACTGCAGAAAGGAGAAATACCGTGCAGAGTCCGAGAAGGAATGCAACGGATATTGTCAGCATAAGGAGGGACGGGTAGTATATTCCTGTTCCAAGAAAAGGGGATGCCGCCAGGAATCCAAGCCCGAAAGGAAGGATCCAGAGAATGAAATAATAGACGATGTCCTTTACGACAAAGTTCATGAATACGATCCGCTCGGATACCGGAAGGCTTCTTGCAGAATATGCGATGAGGCTCGCCTGCCCGAACCTGCGATTCATGACCTCTTTTCCCAAAATCCCAAAGGACCCTACCATAATTCCAAGAAGTATGAACTGTGCGTGAACAACGATGCTCAACAGGACGATATTCATCACACTTGTGATAAGCGGGAGTATGAATGCGCCCATGAACGCTATTGCAAAGATCAGGACGGGAAAGAGCGCAAAATTGAGACTACCAAATAGCGTGGAGTGCATCCGCCATTCCTCCCTGAACATGGATGTAAAGAGAGTCAGCATAATATCAGCTCCTCTCAACCAGTTCCATGAAGAAATCGTCCAGGTGGATTTCTCTTTCCTTCAGCTCAGACGACTTTCCTGTATGCAGAAGCCTTCCTTTATGAAGGATTGCGAAATCAGTGCAGATATCTTCTGCAATCTCAAGAATATGTGTTGAGAGAAATATGGTGTTTCCCGCTTTTACGTAATCTTTCAGGTAATTTTTTACTTTTCTCTGTATAACAGGATCGAGATTTATCAGGGGTTCGTCGATTAAAGCCAGTTCGGGTTCATGGAGGAATGCCTGTGCAAACATCAGCTTCTGTCTCGTTCCGCGTGACAGGTCCTTGCAGAGAACATCTTTTTTATCGGCGAAATCGAGATAGTCAAACCACCAGTCCGCCTTATCCCCGATATCTCCCATCTTCCTTATTTTTCCAACAAACGAAAGGTATTCCGAGGATGTCAGAAAACTCGGGGGTGTCTCCTGCTCCGGAATTACCCCGACAAGCTCCCTGACCTTAATCCCTTTTGCCGCAGGATCATGGCCGAGAATCTCAGCCGAACCGGCGGTCGGCCTGATCTGGCCGGTAAGCATCTTAATCATGGTCGTCTTTCCGGAACCATTGGGCCCAAGCAGTCCGAAGAGGCTGCCTTTTTCAACCCTGATGCTGATCTCATCGACCGCCTTTAATTCCCCGAATTTCTTTGTGATCTTTTCAGTTCTAATAACCGTCATTTCAGGCTCCCCGTATCTAATTTACCTGATTAATATCAGGTACCCTGATAGTATATCTGGTAAATTATTATATATCTCCAACTCCTTTAACAATTTGGGATAAATTATGGGTTTAATTTCAAACGGAGAGCCCGCACCGCAGTTCTGCCTTCCTGATTCCGGGCATTCGGAGATCTGCTTAACGGCCCTTAAGGGAAAATGGGTGGTCCTTTATTTCTACCCGAAGGACAATACATCAGGCTGCACTCTTGAAGCGAGGAGTTTTTCGGATAATATCGATCTCTTTAAGAGTGCCAATGCCGTGGTAATAGGAATCAGCCCGGATTCATGCGAGAGCCACGGGAAGTTTATCGAGAAAAATTCTCTGGATCTGGTATTGCTTTCTGATGAAAGTCATGAGATTTTGGAGAAATACGGTGTGTGGCAGAAGAAAAAGATGTACGGCAGGGAGTTTATGGGTGTTGTGAGGACAACGTATATCATCAGCCCCGATGGAATAGTGGCGGAAGTCTTTCCAAAGGTGAAGGTCAAAGGCCACTCTGATGCCGTGATGGATAGATTAAAAGCACTTTCCGGTGATTGAAAGATAAGTTTCTTTTTTTTATCTCCATTGACAGGATTGCCGGCATTATTCGGGTGAGTTCTTCAAAAATTATAACTCATCAGAAAATAAACCAGATTTTGCAGGAAATGGATGATTCAGTTATTCACGCAATAAGCAT
>CAYXKC010000010.1:0-35876 GCA_964465295.1 uncultured Methanomicrobiaceae archaeon
GAGGGTTTATTCAGGAAAGCGAGTTTTTCATCGTCCCCGGCAAGATCATAGATCGATCTTCCTGACGGAATCCCGAGAAAGTCCGGTTTCTTCGGTTTCGCGATCCTGATTTCACCGATATCGCCATAGGCCGGATTCGCCTTCCAGCCTTCCTTTTCGAACTCATAATACGCCCCGCCCTGTTTCTCCTCGTAGTGCCCGTAAATGCTTGAAAAGGCATCGGATACTATATTGGACATTAACAGCTCTTCTGAGGAGGGGTTTATCGTTACATGCCCGTAGCCCGGCGGAACGAGTACAACATCCCCGGGGCCGGCCTCCACCACAACGATGTCGGAGAGGTCCTCCTTCTGCATAAGGTAATGGGCACAGCCCGTTATAACCTGGTAAAGCTCAGGATAGCCCATGCCATCAGGTGCTTTTGGATGATAATGGCCTTTGGTCTTTACAAACTCTCCCGAGATATTCCCCGGCGGAATCCTTGTGAGGTCGAAACGGAGCAGATGCGCAGAAAGCCATTCCTTGTCGATCTCGTTCTCCGAAAGATCCCTGTACATAAAATAGAGGATTTTATCAGGATATGTGCCCGGAACGGCGAGAACGGGCATCATATCATATATTGTCCTGACGGCCGGTTCAGGAAGGCGGCCCTCCCAGAATTTATTCATTATTCTTCTTTTTTCTTGACCATACAAAATACCCTGCCCCCGCAATGATGAAAACCACTACTGTGAGGACTATCGGGTTTGTCAGGATCTCCAGGCCGGATCTCTTCTCGACAACAACTTCCGCCTTCATCGAGTCGGTGATCTGGCTGTTGTCGAGTGCATCACGATACCGTATCTCGGTGTCTACTCCGTAGGTCTTTATTGTTGCCTCGGAATCCACAGAGATTTCATATATTCCTGTTGCAGTCTCGCCGGGTGCGATATCGCCGAGGTATGCTGTGTCATCGTTGCTTGTAAAGGGATCGACAGCACTGATGCGGGCCTGGGCATTGTATGCGGTTGCCTCTCCCATGTTCCTGTAAATGATCTCAAGTGTTCCCTTCTGGCCGGGAGAAAGTACCGCCGGTTCAGAGACTACCTCAAAATCCACCTTGCCGCCGACATTGACTCCTACAATAACCGCATCGGAGGTTACGATTGCGCCTTCGGAGTCGGTATATTCAACAAGAACCTGAACAGGATAATTCTTTGATTCCCCGGCATTCGAGACTGACGCCTTAAAAGCGACGGCCTTGACCTCCCCGGGTTCAAATTCGCTCTCGTAGACGCTTGCATCCGTCGGCACAACCGGCGAACCGTCGACCCTGGCAAGTTTTATGACCGCATCTTTACCTGTTTCGGATCCGACGTTTTTGACATCCATCCTGATGTAGCCCTCAGTTCCGACGTTGAGCGATTCTGTTGTCAAACCGGAGACTTCAATGACCATCTTTGGTTTGACAGAAATCGGAAGGCTCTCTTCCAGGTCAACACTCTTGTAGTAGTACCTGATACTGTCCGTTCCTATCTGTTCTGCCGAATACAGGTACTTGTACCTGATATTTGCTCCAAGATTGTACTCCCCTGAAGGTGCATATTTATCTATTTTAACGATGAAATTGACCGTTTTAGACGACCCGCCTTCAATATCACCTATCATCTGAGGGTCCGATCTTATTGTTACAGGCGCACCGTTTTTCATCAGGTTTACAATCACCATCTTTGCCGTATCGGGGTTATCGTCCCTGTCGACAATAGAAGACTGGATTATTTTTTGATCTTTGAGTCCCGAATTCTGTATCACTACCGGGATCGTCACCTCGTCGCCGGGCGAGAATTCATTTGTGCCGGAGATCGATACAGTAATCTCGGGATCTCCGCTAAGATATTTTTCACCTGCCATAACAGGAGTTGCGACAAGTGCTGCCGCTATAATAAAAATCAGGGCCATATTTTTATAGTTCATTTAGTAACCTCATTCTATGATCAACATGTTGTTCTTTTTATGACAACATTAATTGCCTTTAGGGCATATATATGTATTCCAATGAATCCCGGCATAGAGAATACAGGACAGTTAACCGATGCCCTGAAGTCGCTCGGACTGACCAGGTACGAAGCGCAGGTTTACATCGGGCTGCTCCAGTTCGACGGCGCCAGTGCAACCGAAATACATGAAATCTCAGGCGTTCCGCGTGCATCGGTCTACCCCGTCCTCGACAAACTGGTTCATAAAGGGCTGGTTATAGTATCTAATGCCGTTCCAAAACGTTTTGAGGCAATTTCTCCCAAAGAAGGTATATTAAAACTTAAAGAGGCAATTAAGACAGATGCAGATTTTGCCGGGAGAGAGCTTGAAAAGATCTACATGGGCAGGATGGCAACCGAAAAAGAGAGGCAGGAGCTTATATGGAGCATCTCAGGGTCCGAGAATATTATAAACAAATTAAAAACCTCACTGAATGAGGCTGAATCTCAAATCCAGATAATTGCTGACTGGGATTTTATCAGGACACACATCCTTGAAATTCTTCTTTCGATTCAGACAGAACCCAAAACCGATATTATTACAGAGAACTGGGAGGGATCTGTGCCAAAAGGTGCAAACGTCAGGGTTGTCGAGGACAAAATGAGCGAATGCTTCGATTCGGAATACCAGATGTCGGGAATATATATCATAGACTCAAAAAAAGTTCTTGTAATCATGAGCTCTCCGGGGCACGAACCTTCGGCGATGTTCTCTGAATCAACCGGATTTATAAACTTCTTTACAAATTACTGGAGATTTATCTCCTATCACCTCGATAAAAAACACACCATAAAAGTGATAGAAGGATGAGGACATTCTTTTCTCATCAGCAAATCAGCAATGGAAAAAATAAATCAGTCTTATGATTAATAGGATAATTGAATGATTCATAACAGGGCAGTAGAGATCATAAAAAATATCCTCGAATCGGCGTCATATGACGTCGATGAGGGGGACGGGCTTATCGACCTGAGCGCCTATAACGACGACGGATGCGTAGTGGTTCTTTGTTCGGATGATTCAGGGGAGATTGGAGACTTCAACGGGAAAAAATTCACATGCAGGATCGATGAGAGCAAAGTTGAATGCACCAAACTTCTCTTCACGATGACCAGCGGTGTAAGGGCGGAAAATTGTATAATCTGGGGCCATTCCGAACTGCAGAGATACTCAGGGCAGGCCGCAGTAGCATATGTTCTCGACCAGTCCCTCGCACTCGATTTCAACAGGAAGGAGCCTGAATCATACCAGCCGGGGCCGGAGAGAGTTACCTCCCGTCCAACCCTGGACGACTACGGGCCCGAGATTCCCCTGTTGCCGTCTTCCCTGACGGAAGAGAGGGCCAGGCAGATCGCAGGAATCAATGGAGAACTGCGGAGGATGTACATCCCCCATTATCTCTATAAATGCACCGGGACTGGTGAAAAACAATATAAAACCCACATTATCGATTTTAAGGCGGAAGAAACCGGCCTGATCAATGCAATCTCCGGATCGCCCGCAGCCCTCGAAATTCCCGAACATAGTAAGATTGAGATCATGACACGAAGTGTTCCTGTCGGTTCAAAGGTCCTAAAACCGGAGACGGATAAAAACGGGATTGAAGAGAAGATCTACCAGAAGATGAAGGAAAAACTGACCAGAAACGTCCGTATCAGCAAGACGGAGGGCGATACGATATCCTATGAGGACATCGAAGTCGCGCCCGACAGGGACAATCTCAGGGTCGATATTGAAATGGTCTACCTCCCGGTAATCCAGATCAGGGGAAACAAGGTTATTGAGATCGAGACTTTTTCAGGCAGTATTCTTAAAGAACCCGTCGACGACGGTGTAGAACTTCTCTGATTTAATATCATGATAGCCATTATAGGAGGCGGGCCTGCAGGAAGGCTGGCCTCAATACAACTGGCCCTCGAAGGAAAGGAGGTGATGCTCATCGATAAAAGGAATGAGCTCGGCGGCCAGTGCCTCCATAAGGGTTGCATGGTGATCTGCGCCCTGAACGATATCGCACGCATTATTGAGGACTGCAAAAATTTGCAGCACCTGGGTGTTTTCGATAATATTCCTGCCTGGGACTACTCCAGTATCACCGCGGAGATGAGGAAGACGCAGGAGAGGATCGCAAAAGTCCTTGACAATGAGACTAAGGAGAGCGGCGTGGATGTCATATGCGGCGAGGCGGCAGTTAAAGGTAAGGAGGTAATCCTCGACGGAGTTACTCTCAAGCCTGACAATATTATAATTGCAACAGGGTCCGTCCCAGCCATTCCCGATATCGGTGGAACGGATCTTAAAGGAGTATATACACCGCATACAATCACCCGGATGGAGAAACTGCCCGAAAAGATCGCGATTATCGGCGGCGGAGTTATTGCGGCCGAATACGCGTATATATTCTCATCTCTGGGGGTGGAGACAATCATTATTTCAAGAAGCTCTTTTTTACGCGGGAAACCTGAGCAGCTTGTAAAAGCCGCAAAAAAAGAACTTGATGGCGCGGATATTAAGGAGAATGCAGCTGTAAGATCGATAGCCGGGGACAGAGAGGTCCGGGGGATCGAAACAGTACAAAACGGAGTGGATTCTTTCATCGATTCCGGTGCGGTTCTCATCGCGACAGGCCTTAAGCCGAACAGCAGCATGATCTCAGGAGTAAATAAGGGGGCGCACGGGGAGATAATAGTCAGCGGAAGGATGGAGACGGATGTACCCGGGGTTTATGCCGCCGGAGACGTCACCGGCCCCCCTTACCTGACACCAGTTGCCAGGCTGCAGGGTATAATCGCTGCAGACTCGATAACAGGCAGATACGGGCGAAAAGTCCCGTCCTGTATTCCGCAGGCAATCAGGTTAAGATACGAGCATTCATTCTTCGAAACGGACGGCGACCTCAGGACAGAGACCGGCATTCCAGCACCAGCCGGACCGGGCTCCTTCTGGTATGTCCATGAAGGCAATACCGGGAGAGCAATGGTCTCTGCCGGCAGGGACTCAAAAGAGATAAACGGAGCATATCTTGGATCTCCCGGATCAGGGCCGGCACTTGCTTACCTGGCGCACCTGACCTCGCTAAATGCTGAAATTCCGGATTTTTCAGAATATCTTGAGATTCACCCTTCCACCGACGGGATACCATACATAATCAAGTACCTGAACCGGCCCCGTGAATGATATGACATAACAAAGATATTATCTAATATTCTGTTCCATTTCTTTAAGTGAAAAAAATATTTGACTGGGATGTCCCGGACAGGAATACAATAAGCCTTTATTTTTCACTAATAATCGTAATAATACTCTTTCTCTTAATGGAGATTACCTACCAGATACTCTTCGAACAGACGATAATGGTGATCTCACATCTTTTCTACTTCCCGATTGTTCTCTGTTCATTCTTTCTACCAAAACGCGGCGTGATAATATCCACTTTTATCGCGATGATATATCTCATCATAATCAACTACATGATTCCCGGAGTAGAGGAGATAGTTCCGTCCACGATGCAGTTTTACGTATATGTCAGCATATCGGTTACGGTTTCACTAATCTCGGAGAGGATCAGACGTGATCGGAAAAAATTCAGCAGTATATTTGAATATTCAGAGGGCGGGATCGGGCTCTTCAGAATAGAGACAGGCGAACTTATCGATAAAAACAAAAAGTACGCGAGATTAATGGAAAAATGGCCGCTCCTTGGCAGTCTTGAGAAAATCGGGGAGGTCTGTCCGGATGAATATGAAGAATACCTGTTTGAAGACCCGTATAATGACTCTCCCTGCCCGGAATGCGAAATTTCATTCTCTACAGACGAGGGAAAGGAATGCAGTGCAATCATTACCGCTTCTAAAATACCGGACGGCTTTGCAGTCCTGACCGTAAACGACATCACCGATATCAAATCGTACCAGAAGGAGATTGCCGGATTAAACCGCGAACTTTCAGCTGCAAATGAAAAAGCGAACATGTACCTCGACATTCTGATTCACGATATAAACAATGCAAATGCCGCAGCTCTCGGTTATGCCGAACTGATAAAGGACGGAATACCAAAAGAAGACGAGATCTATTATGAGAAGATGATGACAGGCATCAGGCACAGCAGCAATATAATCAGCAATGTAACAAGGATCAGGGAGATTCACAATTCAGGAACAACACCTTCGCCTGTTCAGCTTGATGAGATAATTGAATCCGCGATCTCAGGCTTTCCTGAACTTGACATAAAATACGAAAACTCGGGGCTGAAAGTTTCGGGCAGCCAGTTTCTTGCAGACGTGTTCTCCATAATTCTGGACAATTCCGCAAATTACGGCGGTAAAGATGTGCATGTATCCATTAATACAAGAGAGGAAGAGGGATACATATACGTTACAATAGAAGACGACGGCCCGGGAATCCCTGATTCGAAGAAAGAAACGCTCTTTAAAAGATTTCAGCCGGGAGGAGACGGGAGAAGAGGGAGAGGACTGGGACTTCCGGTATCCTGGCTTATTGTAAGGATGCTCGGGGGAGAAATAACCGTTTCAGATAAAATTGAAGGCAGGTCCGAATCGGGAGCGGTTTTCACAGTCAAACTTAAAAAAAGTCCCCGGACAGAAGATTAAACAGTCATCTGGGCTTCGATCCAGCCATGAACAATTTTTTTAAGCTCTTCATCAGGGATTCCCGGCCTTCCATAATACCTGAGATATAACTCAAGGTCGTCAAGTGTGGGATGGATCACCTTCTGTAAAATTTCATCAGCAGTCGCACCTTTCATATCCCTGGAGCGATACATCACAAGGGCGGAGAGGTGATCCAGTTCGTCAATAGATTCCAGAATTTCGTTTAGAGTCTTACCTTTTTCTTCCATATGGCAGTCTTCTGTATTGCTATTCTTTTCAGGACTACAGAAATCCCGTTTATCTTTGTAATTATCAATGGGAATTATGAAAAATTTATTCAAAAGTTTCAACTGGAATATCCCCTTTGAAACGGGCAGAAATGCTGATAAGATATTTAATACGGACTATGGTCTGAAAAAATTTAAATAAAATACTGAACACTAAGTAAGTGTGCATGTGGATGGACGGTGAGGAGTCACGGATCTTTACCGTAAAGGTAACGGTATAAATTTTAGGTAGTTAAAAACACCCCTATGATCAATCCCCCCAAAACCCCATCTTCATAAGGAACCTAAATCTCCCCAAATTGCCGTTTCGGATATCCAAACCGCAATGAAAAAGCGCAGAACCCCCCCACTAACTCCGACATATCTGCGTAAAATCCATCCAACATCGCACACCGGAGAGCAACTGTTTTCATAAATACTGTTTGTTATAGCCTGTCCTGCATCTCTTCAGGCTCCATATGTCGAATTTTCCTGCATAATATTGATAAAAAAAAGATAAATAAAACAGCACCAATATTATGATAACCGGACAACATAAATAATATTTAATATACAGCAGCAGGAGTTCTCAAAACATCATGGCATTCTTGGATAAAATAATCGGACAGGGTGATAATCCAAATCCATGGATTGACAAAGCGACAACCCATTTTGAGCAGGGAAAATATCACGAAGCGGTAAAGGAATTTGAAAAAGCCATAGAGATTGAACCGGAGAACGGGGGGATCTGTTATCTCATGGGCAGGGCACTTATGTATCTTTCACAGTACCAGGATGCTGAAAGATATCTAAAGAGGGCGGTGGCAGCATCGCCAGATAATATTCTTGCCTGGCAGGCTCTCGGCAACTCTCTATATGAATCAGGAGACTACCAGGCTGCCCTCCAGTGTTTTGATGCAATATTAAAGGCAGATCCGGCAATTAAAGATATTCTTAACAAAAAAGCCGATCTGCTTGAGCTGATGGGGGATTACGGGCAGGCGGCCGAAACATGCCGGAAACTTCTAGAGACAGAACCCGGGAATCTCCGCATAAAGGAGAGATATGCAATGCTCTGCATGAGGAATTCCGACTGGAGCAATGCACTTGAGGCTTTTTCCGGCCTGATCAGTTCGGATTCAAAGAACACCCGGGCAATGGTTTATGCCGGAGAGATCCTGGAGATTACCGGTAAAACCGAAGATGCACTCGGGCTCTATGAGACAGCATTGAAACAGGACCCGTCATACCTCCCCGCTCTCTACAACAAAGGGTATCTTCTCGAGAAACAGGGGAGATACAACGAAGCTGCAGAGGCCTTCAGGCAGATATGGACCGAAAACCCCAATGATATCATCGCCGCATTCAGGCGGGCCACAAATCTCTTCTGGATCGGCGCATATGCCGAATGCGCCCACACCCTGGAGCTGATTCTAAAAAAGGTTCCCGATGACGTAAAGGCATGGCAGATGATGGGAACGGCACTCGAACTTATGGGTGAGTACGAGAGGGCTGTGGCATGCTACGACAACGTCCTGAAGGCCGCACCGGCAAACTCTGAGACATGGTATCACAGGGGCATATGCCTCTCCGGTCTCGGAAGATATATTGAAGCCCTTAACTGCTATGATCACGTGACCGAACAGAGCGGTGGCGGCGCAGTCAGCTGGATCAACAACAACATCGACCTCAGCCTCTTTGACAAGGATACTTCACAGGGCCCTAAAGGTTCAAAGACGAGTATTAAGCACGTCAACCTTCTCCAGCTGAAAGGAGATGCATTCATACACCTGGGCAGGTATCATGAGGCCCACGAGTGTTTCTCGAAGATTCTTGAAACAAATCCTGAAAACATTGCAGCCTGGAGGAACATATCAGAATGCCTTATCCATACCGGAGAGAACGGCCGGGCGGTTGAAGCGCTAAAAAAGGTTCTTGAGGTCTTCCCGGGAGACCAGGGAGTCCTGGAGAAGAAAGGTATCGCACATCTCAATACCGGAAATTATGAGAAGGCACTCGAATGTTTCGATGCAATCCTGAACGAGAACGAGACCAATATTTCAGTCTGGGAGATGAGAGCTGATCTTCTTTTAAGCCTTGGGATGGCTGCCGAGGCACTGCAGAGCCTTGACCAGATACTTGCAATCACACCTGACGACCAGAGTTCGCTCCTGAAGAAAGCCGGGATTCTTTCTGCCATGTCTGAAATGGACGAAGCAGCCGCATGCCTTGAGCCGATCATAAATTTAGGGAAGATTAACGTCGGTGCATGGAAATGCTATATCTCAATTCTTGAGACCACAGGAAAACCTGAAGATGCGATCACGGCTATCGAAACACTGGAATCTGCCGGACTGACAGACCTTAGCCTGAAGACACAGAAAGCAAGACTAATGGCGGCCATGGGGGACATCAGGGGATCGGCTGGGGAATACGAGGAAATTGTTGAAAACTACCCGGAACAGTCGGGTCTGGCGCTTATTTTAGGCAGCCAGATGGAGATGATGGGGAGGCACGAGGAAGCTGCGGCTGCCTATGAACATTTTGTCAGGAACAACAGGGAAGAGGCAGAAGGATGGAGAAAACTCGGAAAAGCGCTGGGCAATATTGGCGAATATGACAAAGCCGCCAAATCGTTCGAAAAGGCCTCCACATTCAGACCGGAAGACAGGGGAATCCTCTTTGACAATGCGATGCTCCTCCTTGGCATGGGGGAATTCGGCAGATCTTCAGATATATTCGAAGGGTTATGGGAGACTGACGGGAAAAATATCGCGATTATGCGCGGACGGGCATTCGCACTTGCCGGAGCGAAGAAGTACGGCGAGGCAAAATCCGCATTTGAGGAATATTTCGATAATCTCGAAGAAGACCAGGACCATGAAGCAAGGAAAAAACTTGCAGAGGTCTGTGAAAAGACAGGAGACCTCGAATTTGCCGCCGGCAACTATGCCGCAGTTCTTGAAGAGAATGAAAAGGACATCGACACCTGGCTTAAACTCACGACACTTCTCCGGTACATGGGGAGATATGATGACGCCATAGAGGCGACCGACAATATACTTGAAACCGAACAGGGGAACATCCCGGCATTAAAGACGAGAGGGGAGATCCACTTCAGGCTCGGCAGATACGACCAGGCATCCGAAGCCTTTGAGAAGGTCCTTGAATCTGACGATTCCAACAAACTGATAAGGATGCTCCTTGCAGAGTCGCTGATGAAGGAAGGTAGATACAAAGAAGGCCTCCAGCAGTTCGGAATCGCTCTTGAAGGTTCGGAAACGGATCCGGAGAGCTTCTACCAGTGTGCGGTCGCCCAGATGCACATGGGAGGATATGAAAAGGCGATCAAATTCGCAAACCGCGTCCTTGAAAAGGCTCCCGACCTCATCGGAGCGCTGCTTATAAAGGCTCACGCATGCGAAAGGCTCGGAGATTTCGATGAGGCTCTTGAACTTTATGAAGAAGCACTCAGGGCGGACAGTAAGAACCACGGCCTGTGGAGTGCAAGGGGCATGCTGCTCATAAGTCTCGGAAGATACAACGATGCAGGCAAGTCGTTTGAGAAGGCACTCGAATACGGTGCAGAAGACCCGAGTTCCTGGTTCGGAAAAGCGGTCGCACTCGAACAGCTCGGAAAGCATGATGCTGCAATAGAATCCCTCGAAAAGGTTCTCGAGATCAAACCCGACGATCCGGCCGCATCATACAAGAAGGGGATATGCCTGACACACCTGGGAAGATTCAGCGAGGCCTCGGAATGTTTCGAGATTGCATTCAGAAAAGAGAAGAAACAAAAAACAGAAGATTAAGATTTATCCTCTTTTTTTACTTCGATATATACATCAGAGAAGCTTCTAAGCTGACTTGAAAGCATTGGATCGATACTCCCGCCGGTAGAGAGATAGATCCCCAGGCACTGGAGGAGCCTCAGCTTGTTGGATACAAAATGGATGAATTTTACAAGGGTTTCTGTTGGGACGTAGATCAGCATCGTGTTGATGGAATCGATAATGACGCACACCTTCTTCCCGTCCAGGGCTGCGAGCGATTTGTTTAGTTCAATCCCGATATCGGTAAGGTTTCCCGGCTGGCTTACATAACAGGTATTAGGATCATCGTTCTCCGGAAGTGTGCCAAGTGCGTACCTGGTGATGGCGTCGATATAGTAAACCCTCTCAGTGTCGATCCCGGATTTTTCATACGCCTTCTTTAGAATGGGTGATGGATTGTTGATTGTAATTATTACCGCATTGTAACCTGCTTCCGTGACCCTCCTGACAACTCCGGGGTTTAAGTCCTGAAAACCCTCTGCCGAAGTCTCGGCAAGCACAATCAGCCCGGCATCTACCCCTGCCAGGATCTCATCAAGCGATCTCATCTATCTCTTAACCAAAAAATTCCTGTTCTCGTCGGATATTGTTCCGTGGACCTTTGTTACCGCCAGATTAAGCTCATTCAGGTTGTCAACCACCTGTCCTGCATTCTTTGCAAGCACCATCAGTTTCATCCTTAAGATCTCGGGGTCCGGTTCATTCATTATCTCATCTACAAGATTTTCGAGTGATTTCCCTATAAGAGATACGGGCTCTTTTATTCTTCTCGCAGCCTCAAGTATAAATTCAAGGAATTCCTCTTCAGCGCGGATTACATCGGTAATATCGATAAATGATATGAATATCAGTTTTTTTGAGACAAGTTCGTCGGGAGGGAGAGTTGTGACCGAAGCTGATATGAAGAACTCAGACCCGTCCTTTCTTTTGACACTTAATCGCCCTATAAAATAATTTTTCTCATCAAGAGAGGCCATTATTGTCTTTTTCATCCCATGATAGCTGTCGTCCGTAAAAAGATCCGCATTGGACAATGAACGGAGGTCTTCGCCGGAATACCCAAACATATCAAGAGCCGCCCTGTTTGCATATAACAGCTTCCCGGATTCATAATCTGCAATAGCCAGTCCGTTGATTGAATTCTCAATTGCATACTCCTTTGTCCGGAGTTCCATCTCCGCCTTTCTCCTGGAAACGGCAATCTCCACCTGGTGGCACAGTTCGGCAAAGTTGGCTGAAGGATTGTTTCCTTTCTGTACATACCCGTCTGCACCGCTCCTGAACGCCTCAATGATTATCCCCTCCCTTCCTTTTCCTGAATAAAGGACAAAGGGGATCAGGGAATTTTCTTTACGGATAATCTTCAGAAATTCCAGGCCGTCCATCCCGGGCATCTCGTAATCGGAGATTATGGCGTCGAAATGATTCTCTTTTATGAGTTCCAGCGCCTCTTCTGCAGACAATGATGTCACAATTTCGAAATCCCCGTATTTCTTAAGGTAGATCTCTGCGATGGAGAGGATTTCAGGCTCCTCGTCAACCATTAAAACCTTTATCATCCACATCCCCTCTCTGATAAAATAATAAACAGTTATTGATTATCGTAATACTTAAACCTTTTAAATCCCGGAATTTATCGAAGTTTTAAATACTTCGCGTCCTCCATATTGTATTAAATGCTCAACAGATACAGGGGAGTTCTTCTGGGTGCGGCTATTGGGGATGCACTCGGAATGCCGAATGAGACATCACCCCCGTCACTAAGGGTTCTTAAACGTGGGTTCGGCAGACCCGGCAAGATGCACCCGAATGCCGGATTAAAGCCGGGAAGCTATACAGACGATACCCAGATAGCCCTTCTCGCAGCCGAGCTTCTTGTCAGCGGAAACTTCAGGCAGGAAAATTATGCACGCTCTCTAAAGAATCTCTTTATCGAGAAGAAGCTTAGATTCCCGGACGGTTCAGTTCTTTCCGCGTGCAGGCATATGATGAAAGGGAATGAAACCGACCCCGGCTGCAACTCAACAACCGCGGGCTGTATCCCTCTCGCCGTCCCGTTCGCCCTCGCTTACGCAGATGACAGGAAGAGAACGGAAGAGCTGGCTATGGCATGTTCTGTCACCCACACAAATCCGGATGCAATAGCAGGAGCCATATGGCTTGCAACACTCATCCGCTCGACTATCGAAGAGAACCCGGACCCCCTGAAGAAGGCACTGAAGACAGCCTTCCTTGAAGACGAGATCCTGGGAATGAAGATCGGTGACGCCATCAGGCATGCGGCAGACGGCGTCCCCATTGAGTCGGCAATAGTGATGATCGGAAACGATGTCTCTGTCTACCAGACCGTGCCCCTTGCTGCATATTTAATATCGGTATACGGCGAAGACGATGATCTCCTCTATTATGCCGGCCAGGCAGGTGGAAACACCGATACCATTGGTTTTATCTGCGGCTCATGGCTCGGGGCAGCATTCGGCGCATCCGGCCTTCCGGAGGATCTTGTTGTAGCTCTTGAAAACAGGGAGTCGGTTGAGACCATGGCCGACAGGCTGTACCAGAGATTCGGCAAGAAGGATTAAAGCAGGGGCCGCAAATATCTTTTTATGGATATTGCTATAATCGGGGCATCGGGTTATACGGGAGGAGACCTTATCCGCCTCCTCCTGACCCATAGTGATGCCGAAGTCGTTGCAGCCACTTCCAGGAAGGAGGAGGGACAGCCCGTATGGAAGGTTCACCCCAATCTTAAAGGGTTATGCGACCTTGAATTTACAAATCCCGGGACTGAAGAACTTGATGTGGATTTTGTATTCCTTGCTGTGCCCCATACGGTTGCGATGAACTATGCAGGTGACCTGAGAGAGAGAGGAATAAAAACCGTCGACCTTAGCGCCGATTACAGGCTTCCGAAAGATATCTACGAAAAAACCTACAACGTCTCCCACAGCGCATTTTTCGAGGCGCCCTATGGACTGCCCGAGATTCACAGGAAAGAGATCACAGGTGCCGGATTCGTGGCAAACCCCGGATGCTTCCCGACGGGGGCAACGCTTGCTGCCGCACCTCTTGCAGATAAGGCTGAGATTATTATATTCGACTCAAAAACCGGCGTTTCGGGAGCCGGTGTAAATCCTTCGGCAACAAACCAGTACTCGAACGTCGCCGACAGCCTGAAGGCCTACAAGTGGACTGCACACAGGCACCTTGCAGAGATGAAACAGGAGATTAAAGGGCTCGGCTCCAATGCCAGGTGCCATTTTACGCCCCACCTTCTGCCTGTAAACCGGGGAATTTTAACCACCGCGCATATAATCCTCAATGAACCGCTGGCCGGTGATGAAGTTAAAAAGATATACGATGAATTCTACAGAAACGAGTTTTTCGTCAGAATCCAGGACCCGATGCTTGCAGCAGTCAGGGGAAGCAACTTCTGCGATGTCAGCGTCGAGGCCGAGGAGGAGAGTCTGAGAGTTGTTGCAGTCTCTGCAATAGACAACCTGGTAAAAGGGGCAAGCGGACAGGCGATTCAGAATATGAACATAATGTGCGGATATAAGGAGACGGACGGCCTCCTCCCGGCACCTCTGTTCCCGTAATTAAAAAACACAGGAGATAAAAATGCTGGTAAAAGAGATAATGACACCCGACCCGGTAACGATACAGGCAGATGCAAAAGTCAGTGAAGCGGCCTCGATCCTGAGGAAGAAGAGGATCGGCGGAATCCCGGTTATGGAAGGCGGGCGCCTGGTGGGAATTGTGACCGAGACCGATATCCTCTCACTTCTGGATGTAGGAGATCTTAGCGACGACCTCTGGCTCCCTTCACCCCTCGAGATAATCGAGATCCCGATCCGTGAATATGTAAACTGGGAGAAGACCAGAAGGGCACTTACAGATATAAGCGAAAGCCCGGTCTCGGATATCATGAGCACGGACGTAATCTATATCGACGAAGATGCGGAGATAGAAGAGGGAGCAAAACTGATGTTATCCGAAGGGATTGCAAGGCTTCCGGTTGTCAAAAACGACAGGCTTGTCGGGATTGTCACCCGCCAGGATATAGTAAGGGGTATCGGAACCTCTTTTCCGGATACAAACGAGGGATGAGTTGAATTGAAGAGTATATGTGAAGTAGAAGGTGTTGAGGCCGCCGGTATAAAAGAAGGGAAGTACGGTCTTGCACTGATTAAGGCATCAGGAAATGCAGCGGCGGTTTTCACAAAGAACCTTGTAATAGCAGAGCCTGTGCGCCTGATGAAAAAGACAATGAAAAGCGGCCGTCTGGACGGAATAATCGTGAACTCGGGAAACGCCAATGTCTTTACTGGAGAGCGGGGTTTTGAGGATGCTGAAAGGATGGCCGAAATCGCGGCTGAAGTCTTTGGAACCTCTCCTGAATTCATCGGTGTTGCGAGTACGGGTGTAATCGGCCGCTACCTTCATATCGATATTATCGAAGACCAGTGCAAAAGGATAAAGGACAAACTCTCTTCCGGTGAAAAGGCGGAGGATGATGCAGCGGCGGCAATAATGACGACCGATCTCTATCCCAAGCATGCGATTGCAAAGAGGGAAAAATTCACGGTTGCCGGTATTACAAAGGGAAGCGGAATGATCGCCCCGAATATGGGGACGATGCTCGCATTCGTCTACACCGATGCTGACATTCCCGCATCAGACCTTAAGCGGGCTCTCATTACTGCAACCGACAGGAGCTTCAACCGTGTAGTGGTCGACGGAGATACATCCACAAACGACTGCGTATTCCTGACCGCAACAGGCCGCAGGGGAAGACAGGACTATGATGAATTCTGCTCAGCACTTGAGGAGGTATGCATATCCCTTGCAAAACAGATTGCAGAGGACGGCGAGGGTGCTACCAAATTCCTTGAAGTTTTGGTAAGCGGTGCAAAAACAGAGGATGACGCTTCTGCGATTGCAAAGACCATCGTAGGATCGCCGCTTGTAAAGACCGCCGTCTACGGTGAAGATCCCAACTGGGGCAGGATCATCGCCGCTGCAGGCAGGGCAGGGCCTGATTTTGACCCGATGAAAACCTCAATATCTATAAGTAACGGTGAAAAGACCGTAATCCTTGAGGAAAAAGGTGTAATTAAGGCCGATGACAAGATCAACCCTGCCGCCCTTGCCGAAGCGAAAGAGCTGATGAAAGGAAAAAAGCTCAGGATCAATTTCGAACTCGAAGATGGAAGTTTTGAGGCAACTGCATGGGGATGTGATCTTACTGAAAAATATGTTGAAATTAACGGGAAGTATACAACATGAAACGCGCTGATGTTTTAATGGAAGCTCTCCCCTACATACAGGAGTTCCACGGAAAGACTGTTGTCGTAAAGCTTGGAGGGCATGCAATGGTGGACCCCGACGTCCTCGATACGGTAATACAGGACATCGTACTTCTCCACTATGTAGGAATGAAAGTTGTGATCGTACACGGCGGCGGACCTGAGATTACATCCAAGATGAAAGCAATGGGAAAGGAGCCCAGGTTCGTCGGCGGCCTTAGAATAACCGATCTCGAGACGCTCGAGATAGCCCAGATGGTCCTCGTTGGAAAGATCAACGACGGGATAGTCTCACTAATAGCAAAATTCGGAGCACAGGGTGTAGGTATCTCGGGCAATGACGGCAACATGATAATCGCAAAGAAGATCAGCCCGAAGAAGGTTGTCGTCGACGACCTTGAACAGGAGGTCGATCTCGGCCATGTAGGGGATATCGAGGAGATCAATCCCGAGCTTCCCAAAGTACTCCTGGATAAGGGTTATATCCCCGTCGTTGCGCCTATAGGGATGGATCGTAGAGGGCAGAACTTAAATGTCAATGCCGACACGGCCGCAGGCGAGATTGCAATCGCTCTAAATGCCTATAAATTCATCAACATGTCAGATATCGACGGCGTAATGAACGCGGAAAGGACACAAACATATCAAAGGCTTACAATTACCGAGGCAAGAGGCCTGATCGGGGATGGCACAATAGAAGGCGGGATGATTCCCAAACTTGATGCATGCATAAAATGTGTGGAAAACGGAGTTCATCGTGCCCATATTATAAACGGGAACAGGGACCACAATCTCCTGCTCGAACTGTTTACACGCGAAGGTATCGGTACGATGATTAAACCCGAATAATCAAATATATTTTTCCTGCTCTTTTTCGTTCATCTCTACCAGTATCGTAAAGATTTGTATAACCTGATCTTCTTTCAGACCTGCGTCTCCGGCAAGGACCGATGCCCGTTTTATGACTTTATCCCTCTGGGCTTCGTCTCTTACCGCAAGTCCGCTTTTAATCTTTTCACCGGCAATAATGGACGAATATTCCTGTCTTTTTACAATCAGCCCGATAATCTGCCTGTCAATATCCTCAATGGCCGATCTCGCCTCTTCAAGATTCATTAAATAGATCTCTTTATACTAAAAGATAAGAGTGCACCCGGATGACAATACAGCAAGAATAAAACCACAATAAAAACAACTTTTTATCAATTATTATGAAAATGGATATGCTCTCATTAATCACAAAAATTGAGAAGAGAGACCTGATAATATCGTGGGTGGCAATCGCACTTGCCTTTACACTACTCTTCATCAGGGGCGGGGTTACACCTGAAACATTCGTCCTTTTCTTTGTAATCTCCCTGATAACAGTCGGAGTCGGGTTTCTGCTTCACGAACTCGCACACAAATTCACTGCAATAAAGTACGGTTTCTGGGCCGAATTCAGGAAGGACAACCAGATGCTTCTTGTTGCAATCGCTCTTGCAGCCCTTGTCGGGGTAGTCTTTGCCGCACCTGGGGCGACAGTAATCTATTCAAGAGACGGGCGGACGATGACCCGTGAGGAGTCGGGCATTATATCGGTTGCAGGACCGGCTGTAAATATCCTGCTCTGCATCCCGTTCTTCCTGATGCTGGTTGCCGGGGCTGCGGCAGGTTACCCGAATACAGGTGGGCTGCCGGCTATGATACTCTTCCTCACCGGAATAGTCGGTCTTTCCGTAAACTCGATGATCGCGTTCTTTAACATGCTCCCTATAAGCATCCTCGACGGAAAGAAGGTTTTTACATGGAATCCGGCTGTATTCATAGTGACGATTGCCGCTGCACTCGGGCTAATCCTCTTCTCGAACGATTTCGGAGGATCACTTTCGGCTGTGCTCAATGCGATAGTATAAAACAGGATTTTCTTTTTTTTTGGTTGAATTAACTTTTCTTTCTAGATAATTTAGGAGGGCATAAGCCCCTTACGGGGCAGCCCTATGCTCAGTTCGCTACGCGAACTTTCACAAAGATGATAGCCCGGCCTTCCGGCCGGGAGAGAACCCGGTTTTAGGAGCATTCACGGCAACCAAAGGTTGTCCCGGCCGGAAAAATCTCCGGAGCAAAAGGGGATGCTCGCCCATCCCTTTTGCGACTATCGCAAAATAGGTGACCGGAGGTCGCCCGGGGAATCGATTGGGGCGACAGCCCCTTCGATTGGAAAATGGAGTCGTTCCCTTTCCTCAACCAGATTACAAAAAACAAAAAAAATTACCCCTTCAGGCGGATCTCTTCTGCCACAAGGCCGTCTTTGAGCCTGATTATCCTGTCGAAATATTCCCTGTGCCACTCCTCGTGCGAGACCATGACAACCGTCTGGTCCATTGTTTCGTTTATCTCGCTGAAAAGTTCCAGAACCGCCCGCGAATTTTTACTGTCGAGATTGGCGCAGGGCTCGTCTGCAAAGAGTGTCGACGGATTGTTGACGAGCGCTCTTGCAATCGCAACCCTCTGCTGTTCGCCCCCTGAAAGTTCGGAAGGCAGGTGATTCCCCCTCTCCCCGAGACCGACCTTTTCGAGGTACGACTGGCCGCCGGAGATGCATTCGTCCTTCGGCCTCCCCCTCGCCAGTGCAGGCAGCATAACATTTTCAAGTGCCGTTAATTCCGGAACAAGTGCATAGTCCTGGAAGATAAAACCGAATTTGACAAGCCGGAACCTCCCCTTCTCTTCATCGCTCATCTCAAGAACTCTTCTGCCGTCTATCTCTATCCGGCCATCAGTCGGCCTGTCAAGAAGCCCGAGCATGTGAAGGAGGGTCGATTTTCCCGAGCCTGAAGAGCCCATAATACCGACAAACTCTCCTTTTTCAATATCCACCGATACCCCTTTTAACGCATGCACCTCCACAAGACCCATTTTATACACCTTCCTGATGCCGGATGCGGAGATCATCTCAGTGCCCCCTCATCGCATCGAGGATGTTTTCCCTTGTTATCCTCCACGCCGGTATAAACCCTGCAATCGCAGATGAAACAAATAGAAGAGCTGTGTTTTCGATCAGCATTCCGAAGTCGACGATCGGCGTAACGTCTCCGTCCGGAAACTCCATAGGGTACGCGGTGAAGTACAGGACCATCGCCTCGAGTATGATAAAGCCGAGGACAGACCCGAGCAGGCATACGAATATGACCTGCATAACATAGGAGTTGATAATAACGCTCTTCTTTATCCCGATTGCTTTCTGTATTCCTATCTGTTTGCGGTTATTGAACGCCTTAATCGTGGTCATGATGAAGATCAGTACGACCGCAATCACAAGGCTGCCGAATACGGTAATCTGGTTTATTATGTTGAAGGACTCGACAGAATCGGTAACTGCACTGGGTAAGGCCTCCTCCCATGTCTTGACCGATTCACCGACACCGAATTCGAGTATATTCTTCTTTACCAAATCAACATCGGCATTATCGGTGGTCTTGATCAGGATCTTGTCGGCTACATTGTTCTCATAGCCAAGAACAGAGTTCATCTCGTCCCAGGTCACAATTGCCATATAATCGGCGGTCCACGACTTTGTATTGAATATTCCCTTGATCCTGTAATCACGAACCACTCCGTTGCTGTACCTGACGGTAACGGTATCCCCCACTCCTGCACCTCCAAGCGAGGGGTAGAAATCCTGTGTCTTGTCCTTATGCCCGGAGACCAAAAGACCGATGATGATCTCATCCCTGCTCCCGCTTCCAAGAAAATCCCCTTCGATAACAGTCTCATGAAACTTCGTCACCTCAACCTCGTCACGCGGAGCAAAAGCGGTTATCCCGAGAGTGATCGAGTTCTCTTCATACTCTATGGAAGACGGAATCTCATACCGCGGGGAGGCCCGGACAACTCCCGGGATACGGTTGACGACACCGAGGAGATCATCGAGATCATTTATGTACCGGTCGTCCTCCCTCGGCTCGATAACGATATCGGATGTAATGTAATCCACATTCTGCTGGTTGAAGACATCTATGGCGCCCGAAATCAGTGAAGGAAGAAAGATCATGTTTGTCAGGACAAGGGCAATGATTACGATATTCATGAATACGCGGCCTCTTCCACCCCTCTGGGTTGCCCGTGCTGCAAGAAAGGCGGAGACTTTCAGATCCTCAAACATCCCTGATCAAACCTTCTCTTCCTCTCTTTTCCGGTATACGAAGTAGTAGTAACCCCCGGCGGCCGCTGCGATTATGATTATAATGCCGACAATCAGCCCCGTTATATCGCCGTTATCTTTCACGGATAATGTCAGGGGGTAAACGGATTCATGCATCCCTGTGTCGTCCTCGTATGAGACTAAAAGACTGTATTCATACTCTCCTGCAGCGACCGAATCGAGCGAGAAGACAGCCGGGGCGTCATTCCCGGGTTTTATCTTCCCTATATATGCCTCCCTGTTTCCTTCGAAAGGGAGATCGATCCTTGCAACAGTCGATTTTGAATCACCTGTTCCCGGGTTCTCAATCCTTATGGTGATATCCAGGGGTTGGCTTCCGGTAGCTCTTACGGGATCGGTCTTAAGAGATGCGATGCTAAGCTCCGCCTTCCCTTTTACATCCAGTGCAACTGCGTCCGCCTGGGTCATCGTGCTTCCGTCAACTGTGCTGTAAGTCACCTCAAGCGGAATCTCGTGGACACCGGTCTCCATGCCCCTGTCGGATATGAATGATATGGTAATGAATTCAGATTCGCCTGGGCCCAGTTCGGCTATATGGAAGGTCTGCGACTTCGCGGCTGCAAGTGAGGGATCGTCCTCGGACACCCTGATGAAGATATCTTCGGCAGTACTTTTACCGCTGTTAAAGACGCTGACTTTGATATCTGCCGCATCACCTGGTTCAAGAGATGCATCGCCGGACTGACCAAGGATAAGTGCAGGTTTTCTAAGCGACGATACAGGCATTCCCACATTGACAGGGACGGGATACATTAGATTCTCTGATCCCTTCACGCTTACCCTGAGTATTGCATAATAGATTCCTTTTGTCGCGGGTGCTTCGATGGCAAAAGTTATGCTTACCGACTGTTGCGGACCAAGATCCCCCCTGAATTCTGAATTCCCACCGATAACTTCTATATTTTTCCCCCCGTCAAGGTAAACACCGGTTATGGTCGGGTTGATCTCGGTCTGCCTGGTTACAAGTGAATCGCTTGTTGTCGTAGTTGAGGATGAGGCGGTATTTGTAAGCGTTACCGTTACCATACCGATATCTCCGGGTGCAAGAACCGACGGCACCACCTGACAGTCTGTTAAAATCACCGTCGGTTCATATAACCCGGCATTGCCCGCCCCTGCAAGAAACAGGAGAAGTGTAATGGAGACAAGAATTCTTTTAAGCACTTAGGACACCCCTGTTATTTGAGATATATCCCCTATAGCATTATAAATGAGACTGCCTTTCTTCATAAAATAATATTGACTTACGTTCATTAAAAAATCTTTTGGTCACTTTTACGACCAACATATAAATAAGTGAATTAATATAATCATTGTAGAGAGATGCCCCGAGTCATACCTGAATACAAGGAAGAAGCCAGAAAAAGGATCATTGAAGCCGCACTCGAAGTATTCTGCCGCAAAGGATATCGTGCAGCAAAGATGAGCGATATTGCAAAGGAGCTTGGAATAAGCAAAGGTGCGATATACACGTACTTCAACAATAAAGAGGAACTTTTCACCCAGGCTGCCCAGCATTACAGGCAGGCCTTCGAAGCGGATATGAACAAGCGGACAGAGATAAGCGGGGACAAGGATTTTTTCGACATTTTATTTGATTTCTTCACAGAGTACCTGAAATTCGGTTTTATCCTGCCTTTTGAAATGATTAATCTCGCGGTAAATGATGAAGAGATAAAATCGTTTTTAATAGACGACGGAAAGAAGGACAGCGAGCTATTCAACAATTATCTGATTCATCTTCAAAATGAGGGAAAGATCAGGCAGGACATCGATACGTCCGAACTTGCCGATCATATCACGACCCTTTTCTACGGACTCTACATGAATGCATTCATCGATATGCCTGTTGAGAGAATAAAGAAGATCTGGGATAATGCTATTGAAAAATACAGGTAAAAAGATTTATTTATTTTTTCAGCAAAATCGCCACCATTATTCCTAAAACCGCTGCAATAAATACAAATCCCGGGGATTGCGCCGGTTCGGCCCCTGTACTTTGAGGAACGGCTGAAGTCTGTGTCATGGATGGAGAAGGAGTGAGAGTCACTTCCGTGGCAGTTCCCTTTGAGACAAGGTGAACTGCGAAGTTCGAAAAGGGCTGCGGCCCGTCCATCCCTTCATATCCACCACATCTATCGGATGAAGCCTCTCCTTCATAAAAGGCAGCTACAAGTTCAGAGTAGCACCCTTCAGGGCTTGAGAAGATATGAGTCTCGCCGGGATGCATGGTTTTTTCCTGGAGATAATTCTTCTCTTCCCAGCCCTGGGAAACTACAACACCGGCAGATTCTGCGCTGCAAACCGTCCCTGTGCAGTCCGTGCAGTCAGCTTCCGTATCATATGTTATCTTGAAATTATTGAAGAACGGTGATATCAGGTATGAAGGGTCCCCCCATGAATCTGATAAGAACCTCGAACTTGATTCAGGAAGTTCCACCCTTGCAACTGTAACCCACCTGACACCAGTTCTCTCATCTCCGGTAAATGTCGCCTGGATAATATCCCCTGTATTGAGATAGCCGAAGATATCGCCCTCCGGCACGGCACCCCGGAGATTCTGCTGCGAGAGGGACGTTACCGAGTACATCACCCAGGATTTGCCGTTCCAGATCTCGTTCGCATACACTGTTATTTCATTTGTCGCTTCCGTGATTTTTACAACTTCTCCGGAGACGGTAGTCTCCTGGAGCAGGGCCGATGCAGGAAAAACAGATGCTGAAATCAGAATCAGCATTAACATTAACCCCCGGCAGATTGAATGGAATCTCATATAACACCTCAATATTGTATGCCCTGTCCCTCCATGCAGGGATATTATGACATATATAAAAATATAGATTAAAGTTTATAAAAATTGTTCACTTCTTTTTGCCCGGGTAGTACTGGTAGAGTTTAAGGAGCATCTTTATATTCGGGGATATCAGGCATACAGGGAAATATCCTGCAAAATTATGGTAATCGGTCCTGAAGAGATTCATCTCGACAGCCGACCTTTCGGCTGAAACCAGCACCCCGGCCGTTTCCGGATCCATCTCGTCCATATCCCCCGCCCCGGCGGTTTCAAGGGAATATACCTTATTGCGGAGTGTCTCAAGACCAATCTGCTTTACCCTCAGGAAATTCTCAACTGTCTTCCTGCTGGAACCGCCCTGTATGTACCTAACAAGGATTACCTGTGATACGAATACGATAATGAAAAAAACCACCTTAAATTCCATCTCAGAACCGTCTTCCATAATCCTGCCAAGGGTGAAACCCGGAAGAAGCAATGCCAGGAGCATTACGACACCGCCGACTGCTGCAAATACAGCTACAATAAGAATATATTTAAAAAAGGTCGCATAACCGGACCGGTAATTTTCCTTCACCCTTTCCCCCATGCCGAGAAGACCTGACATAAAATCATTGGAATAGGGCTTGACGAACCAGATACCTGTATAAAAGACAATGATTGCAAAGCACTGGACAATCAGCGTCCCGTACGTGAACCGGTCAAAAACATCACCCACAAAAAGCAGGGTGCCAAAGACAATGCCTGCGGAGAATATCCCGATAAAACCCGGGGCCAGAGGCTGGCAGTTGATGAAGAAGAGTTTCCACCCGAATTCAGCAAAAAGTTTCCTCTCTCTCATAAGAATTTTCAGGCTGCCCTTTAAGTCATTGTATATTCCCTTTGCGCTGAATTCATTGACCTTAACCGAATTAACACTCCTTTCTCTCCCGGTCGGCAGCAGAAAAATAAAAGGGTTTATTATTAGGAAGACGAAGGCCGAAACCAGCCAGTATATGAAAAAATTCACAGGGGACCGTATGAATATAAAGAGCAGGGTAATTGCCGCAAGTGCAATTATCATGGTGGTATACTTTAACTTCAGGGAAAAAAGCGAGAGGTTGTCAACCTCTTCCTGAACGAGGGATGACTCTTTGTCTATTTTTTCCAGAAGCTCCTTCCTTCTGGTTTTGAATTCTCCCAAATTCATCAATTTTTCATCAGGCTCATTTTTTCGCAACAGGTTATACATCCCAAAAGATCCTCGGTTACTTCGTTTAGGCGGGAAGTCCTTATTCCTTTGCAGTCTTCTCTTTCAGCTCTTCCATCAGCCTGACGATCCCGGCACCCTTTCTCTCCGCTTCAGCCAGTGCATCGGGATGCCCCTCGATCCCACCCCAGCGATCCATTCCTTTGGCCGCGATATTTTCGTAATATTCAAATCCGAAATCGTTGAAAAACGCCGTCAGGACAGGATATGCCCCGAGGAAGACATTGTCGGTATCCTGGCCGGCTGTGGAGATGAATATCCCTTTATGCAGCTTTATGTGTTCGGCGCTGAATTCAAGATCCTTCAGGACGAATTTCCTTGCCCACAGGTACTGGCCCCTGTCGATAAGCGCCTTAAGCTCGGAGGTGATTCCCATCGAATATATCGGGGATGAGAGAGCAAGAATATCCGTCCCGGATATCTTTTCAAGAAGGGATGTGAGGTCGTCCTTTACGATACATATCCCGGTGTCATGACACCTGTTGCATCCCATGCAGCTTTTGAATTTTAGTTTCTTCAGAACAATCTTCTCTACACTGCCCCCTGCGTCTTCAGCACCTTTCAGGAAAGAATCCAGAAGCTTTTCTGTATTTCCCCCCCGCCTCGGGCTTCCTGATATTCCAAGAACACTTACAGTCATAACCTCTTATTCCTCCTGCAGCCTGCGGACATTCCCGATAAGCTCTCCGGCCGCCTTCTCCGCCCGGGCATCTGCGTCAGAAAGGGCCTTTATCTCTCCCTTTTTATCGACATTATTTATCATAAGGTAGTACATGTCCTTATCGCGGATTCCTGCAAGGTGAAAGAAACATTTAACCGACGGTACGGCCCCGTCGAAGACCCAGTCCCAGTCCTGGCCGGCGGTGGAGATGAAAAGACCGAGCTTCTTCCCCCTTTTTTCAGGGGGCACAATCGGTATTTTAAGAACATATCTTCTCGACCTGAAAACCTGCATCCGGTCGACAAGGGCTTTCACCTGTGCACAGAGACCCATGCAGTATATCGGAGATGAAAGAATAATGACATCGGCCCCGGCTATCTTCTCCTCAAGCATCTTCATATCGTCCTTTATGACGCAGATACCTTCCTTTTCACAAGTGTTGCAGCCCCTGCACGGTTTGATATCGAGCTTTGAGAGAGCAAGCTTTTCGATCGTGACACCGGAATTCCCTGACAATGATTCAAGAACCATATCAAGAAGGTCCTCCGAGTTTCCATGCCTCCGCGGACTCCCGGCAATAGCCAGTACAGATATCTCCATAATATAGAGCTTAATATGAACTGGCAGTTAAAAAGAATTTTGGGTTGGGTTAATCAGATCTTTTTATAGCAGAGATAGAATTCCTTGCATTCATACCCTTCAGAGAGCCTCTTTTCCATATCCTCCTGGTTTGAAGGTGCGGGAACGATGACCTTGTCGCCCGGCTGCCAGTTTGCCGGCGTTGCAACATGGTGCTCATCACTGGTCTGGAAGGCTCTAAGCAGCCTGAGTATCTCCTGCATGTTCCTGCCGTTTGAAAGCGGGTAATAGAGCATTCCACGGAGAATTCCCTCCGGGTCGATGAAGAATACAGCTCTCACAGCTGCGGTGGTGCTCTGTCCGGGATGAACCATCCCGTACAATCCTGCGACCTTCATGTCCAGGTCGGCGATTATCGGGAATTTGATCTCTACACCCATCTTCTCTTTGACATTCCTTACCCATGCAAGATGGGAGTGGACGCTGTCTATCGAAAGGCCGATAAGCTTTGTATTTAATGACTTTAAGTCATCGTAAATCTCTGAAAAGGCTATAAATTCTGTTGTGCAGACAGGAGTAAAGTCTGCAGGATGGGAGAAGAGGATGACCCATGAACCTTTATGATCTGAAAGTTTCATCTTGCCATGGGTAGTTACCGCCTCAAAATCAGGCGCTTTTTCCCCCAAAACCGGCATCCTTGGCCCCCTGGATTCAACTTCTTCACACATGATTCACACCTCCTATTTGTAGGCTTCCTCAAGTTTTGTCTTCCCGTGCACATATGCAGGCATTCCGGAGAGTAGGAATGCAACACGAAGACCTTCTTCGATCTCTTCCTTCTTCACACCAAGATTCTTAGCACCTGCAATCTGGGCCTTGACTGCATGCTCATCACGAAGTGCGGCCGCAATCGAGATGGCAATGACCTTCTTCGTCTGCCTTGTAAGTGCACCGTCATCCCAGATCATGTTGTCGAGAGCCAGGATCTTGTCATGCATCTCGGGGTTCTTCTCGGCAAGTTCCTTAAAGATTACCGGAACCTTTCCAATTTGTTTCTCTAAATCTTTCATTCCTGACATTTTTCACTCCTCCTGCAGGGCCATCGGTTCGCCGCAGCAGACCAGTTCCCCGCCACCGACCTCAACCACCTCTACGACATTGCCGCAGATCTCACATACGAAGATTTCACCTTCGCTCTTTACATTCACCATTCAAATCATCTCTATTGATCTACCTCTTTGGAGGGTTTTTTACATCCTCCGGAGTCTTAATATCCGGCCTGATGTGCGTTATCGGGAAACACTGGTACATCTCGCATGCACATGTAGGGCATTTGCGGAGATCCTGTGCAGAGTCGTTTATCTCGAATTCAAATCCGCAATCCACACACACATATTTTCCGGGACCTACCTTCTCGCCCGCCTTTACTTTCTTTACTTCTGTCATAACTCTGTACCTCAGACTTTAATCAGGGATGCATCCTATTTATTCTTTTTTACAAAAAACCAGATTTAAATAATTGAAGGTTTTATGAGGAGATATGACAGCGAAAATAATCGCTCTGATGGGAAGCCCGCTACCTGAAGGAAACACGGGAAAACTTCTGAATGAAGCGATACGGGGAGCAAAGGATGCAGGATGCAGTGTTGCCCGGGTAAATGTGTGCGAGCTGAATTTTTCCGGGTGCATGGAATACTATTTCTGCGAGGAGAACGATTCATGCTACATAAACGACGAATTCTCCCCCTTCCTAAAACGGTTTAAAACCATGGACGGACTGATCATTGCAACACCTGTTATGACAATGGGTATTCCGGGACAGCTGAAATCGTTTATGGACCGGTTTCAGGTTTATTTCATGGCAAAATACAAAAGAAACCAGCCTTTTATCTCCGAAGAGCAGAAAAAATGGAGAAAGACACTTCTTCTATCTATCGGCGGGATGGATATCGAAAATGACTTCGACGGGATAAAACTTACAACCCATGCATTCTGCGATATCATCGACTGCCCGTATTTCGGGGGTGTTTTCCAGAACAATATGGACGGGATTATAGACATTGCATCCAAACCGGAGATTATGGAAGCGGCATATAAGAAGAGTTTTGACATGTGCAGCGGAATTGTTGAGAATAAAGAAAAATACTCTTAGAGCAGCCCACGCTCTTTAAAACTTACATATCCTCTTTTTGCGGTAATGACATGATCCAGTACACCGATACCCAGGATCTCCGCTGCCTCGCACAGCCTCTTTGTAATATCGATATCCTGTACTGAGGGTTCGGGACTTCCCGAGGGGTGGTTGTGAATAAAGAGAACAGATGCCGCCCTGTCGCAAATCGCATCCGCAAAGACCTCCCTCGGGTGAACAGGACTGTGATTCAGAAGCCCGACCGTAACCACTCTCTGCTCGATCAGCTCTCCGGCCCCGTTAAGGGTTATGCATATGAAGTATTCCTGTTTTTTCGATTTCAGGTAATCCACAAGCGGCAGGACGTCAGCAGGTTTTTCGATCCTGTAATGGCTGACACCCGAATATCTCCTTGAAAGTTCAAATGCGGCAACTATCTGTGAAGCCTTGGACGTACCGATGCCGTTGACTGAGAGAAAGTCTTCATAAGAGGGGCTCCCTCGCCGCTCCCCGAGTATCTTTTCGATATCAGCCGAGATTGCATTAACATCCCTCCCGGGAATTCCCCGCCCGATAATCGCAGCAATTAGTTCCCGGTTTGAAAGATTTTCCACACCCAGCCGTGCAATCTTTTCCCTGGGCCTGTCGGAGACCCTTATCTCCTTAATCGGTTTCATTGCTCCCCTTATGACTGAATAATTCAGGTATAATTTCACAGTAAGATTAATGCAGCGGTTTATAATCGCAGGAATTAGCAGCAATTCGTCAATTGACGATGCACAATTCGACCGACAGTATTTTATTATTTAACACTATTAATTATGTAGAATACCCTGGAGGTATGATACCATTACAGAAGAGAAAAAAACACAAATGACCCATGGATACACTCCTCCTGATGAATACGGGAAGAATGCCAATATGGGCGACTACCAGGAGGCCTACAACAGATTCATGGAGGACCCTGATAAATTCTGGTCCGAAATAGCATCAGAGCTTGAATGGTTCAAAGGCTGGGACAAGATACTGGAATGGAACCACCCCCATGCAAAATGGTTTACCGGGGCAAGGTGCAACATCACCTACAACTGCCTGGACAGGCACTTAAACACCGAGAAGAGAAACAAGGTTGCTCTTATCTGGAGAGGTGACGACGGCAGCGAGAGGATCATGACCTACCGCCAGCTGTTTCGGGAGGTCTGCAGGTTTGCAAACGGGCTTAAAAGCCTTGGTGCACAAAAAGGTGACCGCGTCTGCATATATATGCCGAATATTCCTGAACAGGTCGTTGCTATGCTTGCATGTGCAAGAATCGGTGCGGTGCACAACGTCGTATTTGCCGGTTTCGGCACAGACTCCCTGCATTCGAGAATCAGGGATTCAAAATCGAGATTTGTCATCACATCCGATGCGAGCTTCAGGAGAGGGAAGAGGATCGATCTCAAATCGATAGTTGATGAAGCAATCGTCCACACCTCTGTCGAAAAAGTTATTGTCCACAGGAGGACGAAACCCCGGACAGAGCTCTACTCCGAGATTGAGATAGACTTCTACGACCTGATGAAAGAAAGGGGATATTTCGTTGAAGCGGAAGATATGGACGCAGAAGATCCACTCTTCATCCTCTATACGAGTGGAACGACCGGCAGTGCCAAAGGTATCCTTCACACCTGCGGAGGTTATATGGTTGGGACATATTACACGTGCAAATATGTCCTTGACATGAAGGATACCGATGTTCACTGGTGTACAGCAGACCCCGGCTGGATTACAGGGCACAGCTATATAATATACGGCCCGCTGCTCTTTGGAACAACGATACTTATCAGCGAAACAACCCCCGACTATCCCGATCCCGGGGTCTGGTGGGATATGGTGGAGGATTTCGGTGTTACCATCCTCTATACAGCACCTACGGCAATCAGGATGTTCATGAAGCATGGCGACCAGTGGCCCGGTAAATATAACCTTGACTCCCTGAGGATACTGGGTTCTGTCGGAGAACCTCTGAACCCCGAGGCATTCGAATGGTATTACAGGGTTATAGGTAAAAGCAGGGCGCCGATCCTTGATACATGGTGGCAGACCGAGACAGGAATGCACATGATAACAACAATAGTCGGGGAGAAGATGAAGCCGGGATATGCAGGACGCCCAATCCCGGGAGTAATCGCCGATGTAGTTGACAAGGAAGGAAATCCCCGTGATCCCGGAGAGACGGGCCTGCTTGTAGTCAAACACCCCTGGCCCTCGATGATGAGAAATGTGTGGGGCAACGAGGAGAGGTACACCCAGTACTGGACCCAGATAAAGGACTACTATACGGTAGGAGATCTTGCAGTAAAGGATGAAGACGGATATATCCAGGTAATAGGAAGATCTGACGACGTAATAATCATCGCAGGTCACAACCTCGGAACCGCAGAGGTCGAATCAGCACTTGTAGAGCATGAGGCTGTTGCAGAGGCTGCAGTAATAGGGCTTCCCGATGACGTAAAGGGCAATGTTATCAAGGCATTTGTCATACTCATCGATGGTTATACCGGAAGTGAAAAGCTCGCAAACGAGCTGACTTATCATGTCAGGATGACACTCGGCCCTATTGCTATGCCTTCCGCCATCGAATTTGTCGAATCTCTTCCAAAAACAAGAAGCGGTAAGATCATGAGGCGTGTTCTCAAGGCCCTGGAGATGGGAGAGGACCCCGGCGATCTCTCCACCATGGAAGAATAACCTTTTTTTATCAGTCCTTTTTCAGCCGAATCCAGATCAAATATATAATATTAGGCTCAATTATGAAATCAGAGATTAATGGAGTGATATTATGACAACAAAAGAGAATGCAGCAGAAGCCTATGCAGGCGAATCGCAGGCCAACAGGAAGTACAGTATTTTTTCAGAGAAGGCTGAGGCTGAAGGCTACTCAAATGTGGCAAAGCTCTTCAGGGCGGCCTCGGAAGCAGAGGCAATCCATGCCAAAAGACTTCTTTTCCTTATCCAGGGAGTAAACTCAACCGGGGAAAACCTGAAGAAATCCATAGAAGGAGAGAAGGCCGAATACACGACGATGTATCCCTCATTTATTGAAAAGGCCGAATCAGAAAATGAAAAAGAGGCGGTCACCATCTTTACACATGCAATGAAGGCGGAAGAGGTTCATGCAGCCAATTATAAAAAAGCCCTCGATGCAGTCTCCGAAGGCGAAGATCTTGAGTTTTCAAAGGTCCTTTTATGCCCCGTCTGCGGGAACATACAGTTCGATTCAGCCCCGGAGACGTGCCCCATCTGTGGAGTTCCCGGGAGAATGTTCAGGGAAGTCGAATAATTGATAATAACAGGCATAATTTCAGCCTGTTTTCTTTTTTTATGACACATTTAAATAAATTGACGAAAATAGCAGATATTATGCCGGATGTTAAGGTTTATTCAACCAGCCAGTGCCAGTACTGCCGCCTGCTCAAGGCCTTCCTGGACAAACAGAATATAAAATACCAAAATATCGATGTCGGAGAGGATATTGAATCGGCCAGGGAGATGGTTGAGCTGACAGGACAGTACGGAGTGCCTGTAACCGTAGTTGACGACGAGATAATAATCGGTTATGACATTAAAAGGCTTAACGAACTGTTCGGAGATCCTGAAGACAACAGGGAGATCGACGTCATAATTCTCGGCGGAGGACCTGCCGGGCTCACTGCGGCAGCCTATATCGCAAGGAAGATGCTCAGGTGCCTGATAATTACAGGGGATATTGGCGGGCAGGCTCTTGAGTCCTGGGCAATCGAGAACTATATGGGATTCCGGATGATCTCGGGAAGCGACCTGATGCAGAAGTTCGAGGAGCAGGTCAGAAACGAGGGTATAGGCATCGAGATAGACAAAGCAGAAAAAATCGGGGAAAAAGACGGAAAGTTTGTGGTGACAACAGTATCGGAACAAATTTTTGAAGCGAATGCGGTGATTGTCGCAACCGGTGTCAAACCACGCTGGCTCGGGATAGAGAATGAGCAAAAATATATCGGACATGGCATCAGCATATGCTCGACATGCGACGGCCCCCTTTTCCGTGACAAGATTGTAACCATAGTCGGCGGCGGCAACTATGCCCTGACTACCGCAATAGAGATGAGCAGCCTTGCAAGTCACGTAAACCTGATAGTAAGGAGTAAAATCAGGGCAGATGAATTATATACCCGACAGTATAACGAACTCGATAACATTACGACATATACGAACTATACAGTCAGCGGACTTGAGGGAGACGAAATGCTACATGCAGTGACAATCCGTGAAAGGGGGACTGGTGAAGAAAAGAAAATTCCGACTGACGGCCTGTTCCTCGCGATCGGGCACGATGCAAATACCGGGTTTGTCAGGGGTTTCGTCGACCTCAATGAAAACGGAGAGATAATAACGGACAACAACGGCAGAACCTCCCGTAAAGGAGTCTTTGCGGCAGGCGACGTCACCAATGTCGAAAGCAAGCAGGTGATAATTGCCGCAGGAGAAGGGGCGAAGGCCGCCCTTTCGGCCCATGCATACCTGATGGATAATTAACACCGGGAATTTGAAGACAATAAAAACCGAAAAAATCCGGACGGATGCCCTGGTAATTCTTTTCTTTTAACCGATTAATCAAACCGAATATCTGGTAGGGAGAGTGGCAGTTATTTCATTCTGTCAGATGGAGGATATTCCAGCATACATATAATTTTACAAGTACATACCCGGGAAGTTAATTTTTGTATGAAGAAAAATTGCGATCCTGTCGGAATCAGAAAAGGAGGGTGGTGAAATGTCTTCCACCACGGTGGTTTTTCTGGTTTTTTCTGGGGATTGGTTGTATTAATTATTGATATTATATTGATATCTGTACCTGTCCTGCACACCGGTATTGGAGTTGAACGTGGTTTACCCGGAATGCGTCGCAGATGGGGCGTATCTGGTTGCCAATTATTGGTTGCTATTTTGTGGTTGCCCGTGTTCAGGCAGCCATCGACTGGTGATTTTATTGATCCGCATAAGGATACGGAATTTTTACTGACTTATCAGGTTCCTGGTATTATCCTGCATGTCTGGCGGTTACCACCTCCTCGCTAGATCAATCCTTTCCGGCATCATCGAGGACATTCATCCTCTCAACCCTGATAGTAAGTTATTCCGGTCAGATATAAATGAATAATATACCATAGGGTAACTCATTGAACCGGATGGTTCAATGCTATAAAAAAGTCGTTCATATTCTTCATCCTGAAGACTATATTCCTTAGAGCCAGTTTAAACTCCCCGACTGAGTTAAAACGCTCTTTCTGCTCTTTATTAAGACATTTCATAATTATCTCGTCGAAGATATCCTCAGCAGCTCCGGCCTCCGACGGTGTCAGCGGCTGCCTGTGAAGGATCTCGTCGGTAACCTCTGCCACACCTGCTCCTGAAAACGGTTTTTTCCCGGTGATAAGTTCGTAAAAAACAATTCCAAGCTGATATATATCCGTTCTCTCATCGGGATGGCCGAAGGTCTTTGGTGCCACCTGTTCAGGGGCGGCATAATTGAGCGAAAATCCGATGATTGTCGTCTCGTTCCCGTCAGACATTATCTTGCCAAGTCCCCAGTCGGTGATCTTCGCAGTTCCGTCGGATGACAGCATGATATTCTGGGGTTTGATGTCCCTGTGGATTATACCTCTTGAGTGTGCATATCCCAGGCCTTCAGCCACTGCATAGATTATCTTGACCGCTTCTCCCGGAGACATGGGTTTTTCAACAGCCGATAGAGGTGTTTCAAGAAACTCCATCTCAACATACGGTACCGGGAATATATTTACTGAGTTCAGTCTGGCGATGTTCGGGTGATCAAGACCCTCCCAGATCCTCATCTCCTTCAAAAAGAGTCTTCCTGTGGTCTCGTCAAAATTGATTGGAACCTTGACTGCGACAACAACACCGTCCTTCCTTCTTTTAGCCTTAAAAACGCGGGCGATTCCTCCTTTACCGATAAATTCAACCTCACTGTACCTGTCGTGAAGGCTCTCGGGGAAATAAGAGGCTGAAAGCGATGAACTCATTATATCCTCTTCTTTCATGAAGAGCGAGGTTGAATCGGGATCGAACGAGGATGCAGTTGCATCGCCGTTCTCTGCATCCCACCTGTTAATCATCGACCTGAAACGCCGCCTGAAAACAAGCGGGAGGACGGTTGATAGCAGCAGTGCGGCAGGGTATGCCATCCCTGTTACGGGCCCGAGTTCAACAGGTGCTGTATAGATAGAGACTGCAAACATAACAGTCGCCGCTGCCGCCACAGGACAGTGAAGCCTGTAGAGCGTTACGGGAAAGCTGCCCCTTAATAGTCCGAATGCCAGAAATCCGGATGATGTGATAAGGTATGCGGTTATAAAGATGAATCCGGCCTGGATAAGGCCGTAATCAACGAACCTGTAGATCAGCCTTGAAGTATATGATATTACGTCATAAAGAAGAGCGACAGCCATGGAGCCGAATGCAAGTCCCAGGAATCTCAATTCATTGCGTCTGCTGCTCCTCAGACCGTATATTCTCCCGTACTTCCCCAGTATGCCGATCAACCCGGAAAATACACCTGCAATCAGGATCATGACAAATACGATCTCAAAGGGGTGCTGCAGGTAGAACAGCGGAGTCGTCTCCGGACCGGAGGAACCTTTTTCAGGAATAACCGGACCGGACTGGTTATCCATGCCGCCTGAAACGTTCATCCCGCCTGCAGGTCTTCCGGGAGAGAACATGGGAAGTACACCTCCTGTCTCCCCGGTTCCGTTTATAACTTCAATGACCGGGTCCTCGGTTTCTGCCGCCTTTGGGATAAGAACGTACTTTGAATTATCATATAAAAGCGGGTACTTGTCCTTGACATAGTTTGCATTCTTAAAAAGCCCCGCCCAGTATCCTTCATACACCTGGTCAACCCCCTTATCAGAGAGCAGGGCCATGAAAGCCGGACCTACTGCGTCCCTGATATCCGAAGCCGAGGTATATGGCATATATGCAATGCTTCCGACTCCGTCACCGTCCTCATCATTTCCCTTGTAATCGTCCCAGTAATTTCCAAGGGAAGAGTTATGGATCTCTTCATTATACAGGTACGCAGAGACTGGAGACGACCAGTTGAGCATGGTGGTCAGGGATTTGGCATTTACCCTGTTGTCGAAATCATTCAGGGTTATTGTGCCGGAAACTCCTTTTTCAGCGTAGATGCCAAAACTATGATTATTTATTATATTTTCAGACACTGAGACCCCGCTTCCGGAGATTATACTGACCGCTATTGGCGTGTCCAGGATTGTGTTGCCAGTGATCTTTGTGTTGTTTCCCTCTACCCATACTGCACAATCGGCATCGCCGGATATCTTCAGGCCGCTTAGGGTTACATCATCAGACTTTATGGTAATACCTGCAAGTCCTTTCCCGGTGATGATATGAGGGCTTCCGGCACCTTTATCGACACCCCTCAGGGTTATCGGTTTATCGATAACAAAATTGCCTTCCCACACCCCGCTTTCAATCACAAGAACGGAGCCGGGGCTGGCACCTGCAATCGCCGCTGCGATATTTTTCGTGACAGCCTGTCCGGATTGATAACTATCGCCGGTGGAGGTATTCTGTGCGGATGCAGGCAGTACAAAAGAGAAGATAAGGAGGGATATAAGAGCCAGGGCTAAAATAAAGCCCGAATAGCCCGTTTTCCCGGGGCATCCAATACTCCTTCCTCCAAAAAAATTCATCTCATCTTCTTCCGCGGTATATATATGATTGTCACAGGGAGTTATTAGTCAGTTGATTCATTCCGTTTGAGATTGAAGATCAGTCTCGCCCCCTTTGAACCTCTTGCAAGATCGATCATATCCCCGTCTATGACAGAGGTCTCGCGGCAGGCCTGGATCTTCGTGTTATTGATAAATGTACCGCCTGTACTCCCGCAATCCTCTATAAACCAGTCGCCTTTCCGGTTTATGAATTTGGCATGAGGTCTGCTTACCCTCGTCACAGCCTCATATGAATTTGGAAGGACAATTATACCCTCAGAGCTCTTGAACTCGGGAGATTTGCTGTCTTCTCTGCCGATCCGCACCTCCCCCTCTTCCAGTGCAAATGCCTCTCCATCCAGTTCTCCCCCAAGAAGAACAATAAGCGGCTCAGCCCCCGGAGTCCTGGGGGTCGGAGCCGCCTTGAGAGGGGTGATGCAGTA
>CAYXKC010000011.1:0-34496 GCA_964465295.1 uncultured Methanomicrobiaceae archaeon
ATACCCTGATCTGCAGGGAAACGATCTCTACGGGGATGTGATCATATACAAACCGAACGGGATCGACAGCGTCAACCCGATCATACACAGGGCCGTCGGATGGTACGATGACGGAACATATTCCGGTTACATAACAAAGGGGGACAACAACGGGGATATCGATCAGTCAGGAGGAATATCTGGAATAGGGCAGATCCTTCCGGTAAAAAAAGAATGGATCGTAGGAAAGGCGCTTTTTTCGATACCTCTTATCGGTTACGCCCCGCTGCACATATTCGAATTTGCAATTATCATAATCATCCTCATGGTTATCCATGAACTCTATCTAAGCTCAAGGGAGAAGACCAGGAAATGAACGAGAGGGAACTCAAGACCCTTCTGGACGACGTTCTCGAAGGGCACAGGATGTCAGAGGCGGAGGCGGTCTCGCTGATGAAGACCAGGGACCGGAATATCTTCATGATCGCCGGTACAGCCGATGAGCTAAGGGAGAGAAAGGTTGGAGACATTGTAACCTATGTCAGAAATCATAACCTCCACGTCACAAACATCTGCAAAAACCTCTGCGGGTTCTGCGGGTTCGGAAGGCCGAAGAACGCCGGAGACGCCTATCTCAACACCGAAGAGGAGATCAGGAGAAAGGCCGTTTTGGCAAAGGAGAGGGATGTTACCGAGATCTGTCTCCTCTCGGGGGTTCACCCGGATTTCGATGCTGAAAGATATGCTGAGATAATATCATGGGTTCACGATGAGGCGCCGGATGTCGACATCCATACGATGAGCCCGGACGAGATCTCGTTTTCGGCAAAAAAAAGCGGAATATCTACAAAAGAGGTGATCGGGATCATGAGGGATGCAGGTCTCGGGACACTGCAGGGAACTGCAGCCGAGATCCTTGTTGACAGTGTCAGAAAGACGATCTGCCCCTCAAAGGTTCCTACGGCAGAGTGGGTCAGGATTATTAAGGAGGCACACTCTATGGGCATCAAATCAACGGCAACCATAATGCACGGGTCAATAGAGAACGAAGAAGACAGGGTCGAACACCTGAGAGTGCTCCGCGATATCCAGGATGAGACGGGAGGATTCACAGAACTTGTACCGCTTCCGTACCTGCATGCAAACACCCCGCTTTACAACAGGGGGATCGCACCCCCGGGAGGAACGGGACGGACGGATATGCTTCTCTTCGCCGTCTCGAGGCTCTTTCTCGACAACTTTGATAATATACAGATATCATGGGGAAAAGTCGGCAGGAAGTTCACACAGGTAGGTCTTCTTTCCGGGGGAAACGACTTTGGAGGAACCATGTTCTCTGACGAGGTCTCAACAGATGCCGGGGGAGATGAATCCGATTACCTTGACCCGGCAGAGATGAGGCGGATCGCCGAAGATATTGGCAGAACGCTCAAACAGAGGTCGACGACCTACGAAATTCTTGACTGATTAATAAAAAACAATTATATAATACTTCTTTTTATAGTACCTTGTGGACAAAAAAGAGATCAGCACAATGGCGCTGGTTGCATTTGCAGCAGTTGTTCCTGGCATAATAATTGCAGGATCTCTCCATATTATCACCGGCATTCTTGCCGGCAGCAATGAAGAGATGGAATATCCCGATATTATAAAAAGCGATATAACCGGAAACTGGACCTACAGTTCAGAGAATGATTTCAGGTTTTTAAGGTTCAGCGGAGACTACACCTTTACCTTCGAGCAGTGGACGCTCAGGCCTTACACGACCCATATAACATACAAGGGCGTCTGGGGAAAGACAAAGCAGAATACATACATGCTATACCCCGATATTATCAGGCCTGATATTCCCGCACTGCATTCCCCGTATATTCTTGATTTGGAGGATACCGGAATCTCTGCCTGCTCCATACTAACGGATAATCTAAAAAGAAAATATTATCCTGAAGAGTATTACGCAGGCGGGGGTTGCACCGGCCCCGGCCGGCATGAAACCCTTGAACTGGAGGAGAGCGAATACCTTGCCAGTGAAAAGAGACATGAAGAGAGAATAAAAGATGAGAAAGACGGTTTATTACATGCTGCTATTGAATACACGTTGAAAAATGTTTTTGGCTGGGGTTTTTAGAAGTCCCCCGATTATTTTCTGATCTTAAACGCCTTCATATTGTTCTGCAGCTTCTGCGACATGTTGTTTACTTCGTGAATCGCACTTCCAATCTCTTCCGTGGATGCACTTGCCTCTTCTGCCAGTGCAGCCAGTTCTTCAACCTCCTTGAGATTGTCCTTGGCAAGCCTGCTGCCCTCATCGGTTGCAGTAACTACATTGTTTGCGATATTCGCCTGGTCCTCGATCGCCTTTGCAATCTCGCTCATATTCATCGTAACATGCTCGGCGCCCTCCACGATATTGTTGAGCGCCCTGATTGCGGCATCAACGCTCTCGACACCGGAGACTACCTCGTTGCTTGCGGACTGGATGGCATCCGCGGTCCTTATGCTGTTGTTCTGGATCTCGCCGATTACCTTGTCGATATGTTCGGTCGCCTTCCTTGCATCTGCTGCAAGGTTCTTGACCTCCCCGGCCACGACTGCAAATCCTCTGCCGTGTTCTCCTGCACGGGCGGCCTCGATTGCTGCATTTAAGGCGAGGAGATTGATCTGGCTTGTGATATCGTTGATCATCTTTACGATGTTGTTGATCTCCTTTATCTGGTTGTTGAGCTCCTTTATCTCCTCGGCACTGCGGTTCGTGATCTCTTCAACGGCGGCCATCTTGCGGTTTGCGTCGTTTCCGAGCACCTGGGCGTCTTTGCCAACCTTTGTAACCTCTTCAGAGTTTTTGAGGACGTCCTGGGATGTCGCAGCGATCTCCTCGTTGGATGCTGACAGATCTGCTATCTGCTGCTGAACTCCAGTCATCTTGTCAAGCATTTCCTTGCTGATATCGGCGCACTTCTGGCTTGTCATTGCAACCTGCTCGGCAGCCCTTGCAACCTCGTCTGAACCTTTGCTCGCCTCGTTCGTCCCTACGAATACATGATCGACGGCACCTATGACATCTCCGATTGTGTTGGATGTGTTCTGGCCGAGCATGTTAATCGATTCCCTGAACTTTTCGAACTCACCTTTGACGACGACCTTTTCGTTGAAGCTGTCGGTGTAATTGTTCTCGGCATATTCACCAATGACCCTTATCGCTTCATTGAGAGGCAATGCAATGGTATCCAGGGTATTGTTGATGCCCTCGACCACCTGCCTGAACTGACCGTCATGCCTTCCGATATCCGAGCGTGTATCGAGCTCTCCGTTCACGGCAGCCCCGGCAAGCATCTCGGAGTCTGCAACAAGGGCCTCGATTGCGATCTTCGCTTCCCCGAGACTCTTGTCTATCTGGTTCATCAGTTTCCGGGCTTCGGTGGTAAACTCGTTTGCAGGAGCCGCCTCAAGATTCATATCGAGATTGCCCTTGGCAAGCTTTTCAAGATTGGCCGATATCCTGTCGACCTCGTCGTTCATGTAATTGCTTAGCGTGACCTCGGGTGTCATGTCCTGATAGATGTAGTAGTTGACATCTATCTCACCGTTCTCATCCAGGATCGGAGTCTGGAAGAGGCGCAGGTAACTCTTTTGACCGTTCTCCCACGAGATCTCCATCTCGGTAACCGCCCTCTTCTTCGTTTCATAAGAGGCGTAGAAGTCGTCGCCGCCGGTAATGTTGATATTGAAGTCGTAGAGCTTCTTGGCCATCAGTTCGTTATAGCTGCCGCGCCAGACACGCTCATACTCCTTGTTGAGATCGAGGCGGTGCTTGTCGGGGGCAAGTGCGGTAATCGCCTGCGGGTTCTGCTGCAGGAAGGCGTCGGCCCTCCTCTGGAGTTTGGCGATCTCCGCCATCTCCCTGTGCTGGTCGGTTAAGTCCTGGTAGATGTAGTAGTTGACGTCTATCTCGCCGTTCTCATCCAGGATCGGAGTCTGGAAGAGACGGAGATAGGTCTTCTCGTCATTATCCCATTCGATCTCCATATCGGTAACGGCGGGTTTTTTGGTCTCGTATGAAGCGTAGAAGTCGTCGCCGCCGACAATGTTGATATTGAAGTCGTAGAGCTTCTTGGCCATAAGCTCGTCATAGCTGCCGTGCCAGATCCTCTCGTACTCCTTGTTTAAATCGAGACGGTGCTTGTCATCTGCAAGTACGGTGATGCCCTGCGGATTCAGCTTAAGGAAGGCGTCCGCACGCTTCTGGAGTCTCTTTGTCTCCTCCATCTCCTGCTTCAGGACTGTTATATCATTATAAACCGACATTACCGAATCGACACTGCCGTCCTCGTTCATAAGTGGTATGTTGTATCTCTCGAGTGTCTTGACTCCTGACGGGAATTCTATCTCCGCCTCACCGTGGCTGGCCTTCTTATCCTCAATTGTATTAAGAACAGATTTTCCGCTCTGGCTGAGATACCTGAAGTCATTCATTGTCAGGTTTTCAGCTTCGCTCTCCGAATATCCTGAAAGTTTGACGAAGGCTTTATTGTGTTTCCTTAAAGTGAGATCAGTGTTCCAGAGAAGAATAGGCATCGGGTTTTCTTCCACGATTGCATTGGACTGCTCCTCGAGATTCTTAATCTCGTTCATCTTTTCCATCTGGGGGGTCAGGTCCTGGTAGATGTAGTAGTTGACATCGATCTCGCCGTTCTCATCCAGAATCGGAGTCTGGAAGAGACGGAGGTAGGACTTTTCGCCGTTCTCCCAGGATATCTCCATATCGGTAACGGCCCTCTTTTTAGTCTCATAAGAGGCGTAGAAATCGTCGCCGCCGGTGATATTGATATTGAAGTCGTAGAGCTTCTTGGCCATAAGCTCGTCATAGCTGCCGCGCCAGATCCTCTCGTACTCCTTGTTTAGATCGAGGCGGTGCTTGTCGGGGGCAAGGATCGTTATACCCTGCGGATTGTCCTGCAGGAAAGCGTTCGCACGCTTCTGTAGCTTCTTTGCCTCCGCCGCATCCCCAAGTCTCTCAATAACCTGGTTTATAGTCGGTACAAGTTTTTTAAACTCATCGGACACCTCGGACTCATTCAGCTTCGATGAAACCTCACCATCAAGCGCCCTTTTAAGAATTCCGTTTATGACTTCTATACTCATATCCAATCACACCAAAATATGACTACAGTCCTATATGGAATAATAGTTTATTAATTTTTTATAACTGACATGCACTATTGCAACGAATTATTTCCATACTAACAGGAGAAATGAATTCTGTTTCCAAAAAAAGCAGCTAATCAGGCAGACGTATATAAAAAGAAGAGATAATTTTACTAAAATGGATTTGGCAGGGGAGGGGCGCATTTGTGGAGAAATTGATAGTTCTTATATAGTTTTTCATACACATTTAAGCAGAACGGATTATCCTGTAAAAGTCCCGGTGTATTTCAGAGATGAAGGTTGGAGTAAGATACTGGTATAACAAAGGAGTGGCCCTCCTGGGGGCAGAACTACCGGAAAGGGCCGTTGAATGTCTTGAAAGGGCACTTAAAGACGACCCGGAAAACATGGAGATCCTGTTTAAAAAGGGGATTGCACTTTTTTATTCAAACAGGCTGAAAGAGGCTGAAGGGATATTCGCTGAAATCCTGGATGAAGAACCCGACAGTTATCCTGCATTAAACAACATGGGAATGGTAATGCTGAGGATGAACAGGACGAATGAAGCCGGAGAATACTTCAAAAGAGCAATGGATACATCTTTGAAGAGTGGATGTGCAAAACTGAACTTTTGCATTATGAAAGAGACAACATAGAACGGTGATGGCAATGAGGGTTGTTTTAACAATTGATGATAAACTTGGTGAGAAAATAGAGAAGGCGGCAGCCGGAGAGGATCTAAAGAGAAATGACTGGATAATAAAGACCATATCAGGGACTTTATCCGGAGCAGGCCTGCAGAATAGTCATTCCGGGGAAAATGAGGTCATACTGGATAAAAAGAATGCCGAAATTAGGAAGCTTAAGGATGAGGTGAAACTACAGGCAGATCTGAGAGAGGCATATGCAACACTGCTCGACGAGAAGAACAACAGGATTGACGACCTTAAAGAGGAGATTGCAAGAATAGAAGTCCTCAGCATCACGGCAACCGACCAGATCAACCAGGACAAGGATGACAGGATAAAAGACCTCAACAGGATGATTGAGCACCTCCAGGGGCAGGCGGCTGCACACAGCCTCGCACTCCAGTCTGCAATCAGGAGTAAGGAAAAAGATGACAGGGAGGACGAAGATGAAAATACTTACTCCCCGGAGAAGACGGAGCTGATTGAAAAACCAAAATGGATGTTCTGGAAGTAACTCCCGGAATAAAAAACGAAAATCTATTTTTTTACCTTTAAAACAGCCATTTTTCTCGCTTTTTTAGCCTTCTCGTGCGACGGGTCGAACACAAGAACCCGGTCGAAGCATTCGATGGCCTCCCCATAATAGCCGTTCTTCGCATATATTATCCCCTTTGAAAATGTCGCTTCGTAATTGTTCTCAGAGATTTTTTCAATCCTGGAAAAGCATTTCAGGGCTGCCCTGTAGTATCCTTTTCTTGCAAGGGCAAGGCCTTTTTTATACAGGTAATCAGGGTCGTTGAGCTCTTTTTGTGTCGGTTTTTTAACAAGAGGAACCTCTTTTTCAGCAGCAACCGAACGGATTTCTTCTGCAGCGGCTTCAGATCCCCTCAGGGATTTTTCATCTCCTGAGATCTTCTCTGCACCTGAAGTTTTGGATTTTGCAGGCCGGCTGACCCCGGCAGACGGGGTTTTAGGCACTTCCCTGATTCTTTCAAGCTCCCATTCGATAAAAGACGATGCATTGACGCCTCTTTTCGACCACTCTTCCCCAAAGGCAGGATCGATATCGATCGACCTCCGGTAACAATCCATGGCACCCCTCCTGTCGCCAAGCCTGAGCAGGGCAATACCCATATTCAAAAGAGCGTCGTTATCATTCGGATGTGTTCTCAGGACTTCTTCAAAACAATCTACAGCCTCATCATATCTCCTGAGGGTGAAGAGTGCAAGCGCCTTTGACATCACAAAGCCCGTCTCTTCAGGAAGAAGACAGGTAAGCCTCTCATAATACGGCAAAGACTCAGCGTATCTGCCGAGATCCGAGAGGAGAGTTACAAGTTCGATGAGATATTCAGGATTCTCCGGGTCCATACGGAGGGCTGAGATGTAAAGAATGACGGCCTCCTCTTTCCGGCCGGATTTGGCGTAGGCAAAAGCCTTTCCAGCGACAAGGCCGGAGTTGTCGGGGTGGACTGCCAGAAGGCTGTCGTAATACGGAATCGCCCGGGAATAATTCCCAAGTGAGATGAGATTTTTTACAAGACCGTGTACTGCCTGTGTATCCCCGGGATTTACCTTAACTATCCGCTCATATGCAAATACTGCATCCCCGGGCCGGCCTGCATCTTCATACAAAGAAGCAAGTTCGTTTAGTACTTCGGTATCGCCGGGGATCAGCTCAAGGACTGCATTATAAGCCTCTTCAGCAGCTGCAGTCTGCCCGGATTCAGAAAGAATCGCGGCTTTACCCTTCAGGGCCATTGATATATCCCCCCCGGATTCCACTGCATTCCGGTATGAATCAAGAGCCTCCTCATTCATGCCGAGTCCCCTGTATGCATCACCAGTTCCGGTCAGGATCTCCGTTCCTGAAACCCCTGACTCCAAAAGCCGCCCGTAATGATCGAGTGCATCACTGAAACGTCCCAAATCAAGAAGGAGTCCGGCAGCCTCGACATGAGCATCCATATCAGACGGATCCAGCCTGATTGCCGATTCAAAAGAATTCAGGGCTTCTTCCTTACGACCCAAAACTTTCAGCACGAGACCGCGGGAATGGTGGACGGCAGCATTATCAGGTTTCCTTTCGATGAGCAGGTCATAACATTCAAGCGCCTCTTCAGGTTTCTTCTCCCTCATTAACAGTAGGGCTTTACATGCAATGGCACGGGTGCATCCGCCGTCGATCGATATGGCCCTGTCGTAACCGGCAAGGGCCTCGACGGCCATCTCTTCCTTTTCGCTGATCCAACCCCTCTCGAACCACAGGTTAGGATCTTCGGGGTGCGTCTCCAGGCAGGAGTCGAGAAGTTCAGACGCCTCCCCGTACCTTTCGGCATTCTTCAACAGACCTAGCAGACGGAGAGCGGCATTCATATTGTCGGGATCGAGTTCGAGTGATTTCCTGTAGGATTCCATTGCCTCAATGCTCATTCCTGCAGCGAGACAGGCGTCCCCTTTCCTGACCCAGAGATCGGCGGAGCCGGACTCCTCAAGAGCCAGGGAATCGAGGATCCCGGCAGCCTCCCCGAATTTACCTGCATTAATTAGAAGGGCGGAATATCTCTCGATAACCCCGAGGTCTTCAGGATCAAATTCGAGTGCCCTCTTATAGCATTCCACAGCATCGCCGGCAAGACCTGAATTCTCAAATGCCATACCGACCTTAAAACAGAGATCTGCACCTGCAAAAGAGGCCATTTCATTATCACGGAATATTTTGCAGGCCTCACCCTCCCGGCCCGATTCCAGGAGCAGGCTTACAGATCCCAAAAGAGCTTCAGTGTTCCCCGGCTCCTGTATGAGGACAGAATCAAATGATTGAAGAGCATCCTCATATCTTCCTTCAAGAACCATCTCCCCGGCCTCTGCGAGGAGTGTTTCCACAGGGGACTCCTCAACAATATCCCCGGGACCTTCAAACTCTTCTGTCACCTCAAAACCTGTTAGATCATCATCGATGGATTCGGCCTCAGTACCAAAAGATCCTGATTCATCAGTATAATCCTCAAGCTCAGGGAATTCACCGTCAGGGAATATCTCAGGGGAATCGAAAATGGTATCCGTTTCTGAAACTACAGGGATTTCTTCACCGGGATAATCCTCAGGCTCAGGGAATTCACCGTCAGGGAATATCTCAGGGGAATCGAAAATGGTATCCGTTTCTGAAACTACAGGGATTTCTTCACCGGGATAATCCTCAGGCTCAGGGAATTCACCGTCAGGGAATATTTCGGGAGAGTCGGAAATGGTATCCGTTTCTGAAACTACAGGAATTTCTTCGCCGGGAAGAACCGCCAGACCTTCATCAAAATCGTCTTCGGATAATTCATCAAGAACAAGCTCTTCGAATTCATCTAAAGTGAACGATTCTTCGAATTCAGGACCTTCATCCTCCTCTTCAGGCATAAAAGAGTCCTCGATAACGGATATTTCACCGGGGGAAGGATGATCAAAGGGAATAGATGAATCTTCCGGGGAGATTTCGGCATAATCCGGAGCAAAAGCCCCATCTTCAATATCAGTTTCAGCCTCTTCGTCCGGCAGATCATATTCCAAATAATCCTCTTCAGGAATGACAGCGGAGAGATCGCCAAAGTCGGGCTCCAGGTCTTCTTCTACGTCCAGGATCTCCTCACCTGATTCATCAGGATATACCGGAGAGTAAACTGAATCATCCTCATAAAAGGTCTCCTGATCGTCTTCAATAATCCCCGTCAGATCCTCAGAAGACCTGCAGAGTTCTGCGACCATATCCAGGGCACCAATATCCCCGGGTTCGCATATCTTCATACCACCCCCTTCAAGATTACATGCGTAATCAACCAGTTTCTCAATTTCAGTGGCTGCTGCGGGAATAAATTTTTCCTCGTCAGGAACCCTTACTTTCAGCATATTTTGATCGTAATCCACATAGAGAACCCTGTATTTACTAAAAACCCCTTCAAACCTGCTTTTATCCACGTTTTCAAAAAGTATTGTGAACTCGGCAGGAATAATACAGTCGTCTCCGGAAGTACGATATTTCCCGATCTTCAGCCTCGGCACAGATTCAACCCCAGATTTTAATGGCAGGCATATTCAACCAGCCATTAACCACGTAAAGATATAAATATATAATTATATGACTATTTCTTTCTCTTGCTATCACGCGTTGTCCGGCTTACCATTTTGAGTATACGTTCGGCAACATCAACAGACTTCGAGATAGCGGCATTATCCTTTAATACATCCCCTGGAGCTGCGCCTTTGCCGGATACAAAGCCGATATAGCCGAACTCATGAGTATTCACAAAACCCTCCAGTGTTGAAAGAGTCCTTTCGCAGCCGCGATCCGCACAGACAGAGATTACTACAGCATACTTCCCTGCAAGCTTTCTGTCATGAAATAGCGAATATGTCCTGTCAATCAGGTTCTTTGTCTGCCCGTTTACGTCATAGTAATAGGTTGGAGAGCCGAGAACCAGGATATCGCATTCCATAATCTTTTCCGCAATATCATCCCAGTCATCCTCGAGGACGCACCATTTGCTCTCTTTACATTTCTCACAGCCTATACACGGCGATATTTTTTTGCCGGCAAGAGTGATGTATTCGGTAACAAACTCGTCACAGCCCTCATCCTCTATATAATCGAGGATCTTTTTGACAAGTATCGAAGTGTTGCCTTCAGGTCTCATGCTGCCGGAGATACCAAGCACTTTCATAATGATTTTAGTCTATCCTAAGTTATTTGATATTTTTCATATGCACAGGTATGTTAAGACCTTCAAAGGCAGAGAAGATCTCGTCACGCGGGTCCTCTTTTCTCCAGAGCAGGTGTGATGTGCACCTGCAGTCGGAGCACCCGCAGCCGGGAACGCCCCCGCCTGCCAGCAGCCCGGCCAGCCTGCACTCAAGTCTCCCGGAAGTCTCCCCGCAGAAGACGGATTCAAGAATAAAATACGGAGATACAAGCAGGTAATCCACATGCCAGCGCGGTTTCCGGTCTTTAACGGCAGAGAGACGTATATGACGCCGGACCCTTGAAAACCCGGCGTTCCCGAGTGCCGAGCCCACATATATATGCCATCCGGGTGAAAATTCCAGCTCTCCAAGAGCACCTACACTGGAGCTCACCCGTGGATTTTGGAATACAAGACAATAGATTCCCCTCCGGTTCATAATCCAAAATAACTCATCTTTAAGACCTGCAGAGAGGCCATAATATGTCTTTTCCCGCCGGAAAATACAGGATTTCCATGGCCGGGGTACAGCCCTTCCACATCGAGCAGAGATAGTTTCCCGATCGAATCCCGCAACTGCTCCAGGCTTCCGCCCGGAAAGTCGAACCTCCCGAAACCACCATCCGAAAAGACCGTGTCACCCGTGAACAGGACCATTTCATCGCCGTTGTAAAGAGAGATTCCACCCGGAGTATGCCCGGGGGTGTGAATAACCTTCAGTCCGCCGATCTCGTCACCGTCGGAGAGATGAACATCGGCCCTGATACCCAAATCCCTCTCCCCGAACATCATCGAGAGATTCATGCTCTGGTCGGTAAGTCCCGGCGCGTCGAGTTCGTGTATGCAGATCTCCGGACCTCCGCACATATCCCTTATCTCTTTGAGATGGGCGATGTGGTCGTAATGGCAGTGGGTAAGCACAATCGTCCTGATATCGTCCCGATAGGGTTCGATCATATCCGGGGCCGCTCCGGCATCGACAAGTACGGATCCATATATGTATGAATTTGAAAAATATCCGGTCCCCGGGATCCATTCAACAGGCATGTAATGATTGTTTAAGTTATCAGGAACAAAAGTATATCCATGCAAACCCTTGCAGGGGAATGTAAAACAGGTATACCGGAAATAGTCCGGAGAGCTGCAGGGATGCAGAATACGGATCCGGAAAGACTCGCAAAAGCGATAGCGGCCGGAAGAGCCGTAATCCCCGCAAACAGAATAAGAGAGCATAAGCCATGCGCAATAGGTGAAGGGTGCACAGTAAAGGTCAATGTAAATATAGGGACATCTGGCCTAAGGTGCGACCCCGATCTCGAGATGAAAAAGGCCAGGTGCGCAATTGCTGAAGGTGCGGATGCGATAATGGATCTCTCCACCGGGGGCGACCTGGAGGAGATCAGGAAAAAAATCCTCGGTCTCGATACCACTGTGGGTACGGTCCCGGTATATGAGGCGGTGAGGCGGGCCGGCAGTGCACCGGACCTTGACTCAGATACTCTTTTCAATGTCATAAGGGAGCATTGCAGGCAGGGTGTCGACTTCCTGACGCTGCACTGCGGGGTCAATATGCAGGCGATGGAATCCCTGAGAAAAGACCCGAGGGTCATGGGAGTCGTTTCAAGAGGCGGTGCGTTTCATATCGCGATGATGGCCTCCACCGGGGAGGAAAACCCGCTCTTTACAGAGTATGACTACCTGCTGGAGATCCTTGCCGAATACGATGTCGTAATCTCTCTCGGCGACGGCATGAGGCCCGGGGCGATGGTCGATGCAGGAAAGAGGGCGAAGAGCGTCGAGTACCTGACGCTTGGGGACCTCGCACAGAGGGCATATGAAAAAGGAGTCCAGAGGATGATCGAAGGGCCAGGGCATATCCCGATAAACCAGATCGGATACAACGTAAAAATGATTAAGGAACTTACCGCAGGCGCCCCGCTATATCTCCTCGGCCCGCTTGTAACGGATATAGTTCCCGGATACGACCATGTCTCAGGAGCAATAGGAGGTGCAATTGCAGCAATGAACGGAGCGGATTTCCTCTGTATGGTCTCACCCTCCGAGCATCTCGCACTGCCTTCCGTCGACGACATCAGGGAAGGAACACGCGTCGCAAAACTTGCAGCACATGTAGGAGACACCACGCGCCCCGGAGTCGACTGGTATAAAACCGGCGAAGAGGAGATGGCACATGCCAGGAGAAATCTCGACTGGGAGAGACAGTTCTCGCTCGCGATGTTCGGCGAACATGCAAGAAGGATACACGAGAGGGACGGAGAGACAGACACATGCTCCATGTGCGGAGACCTCTGCGCAGTAAAAATAGTAAGGGAAAGTCTCTTTAAAGACTCCTGATTTATTAACCCGGCTTTTTATTTTTTAGCAGGCATAGATCATTCAGGGTTTCGAAAGAACAATCGCCATCCTGATAAATATTGGGCATAAGCCTCTTCGGGGCAGCCCGGCGCTTAGTTTGCTGCGCAAACTTTCGCAATGATGATAGCCCGGTCTGGACGCCACCCATCCGGGTGGCCTCGACCGGGGAGAGATAACAGTTAGAAATTAAAGAATAACTTTTGCGACTTATCGCGATCAGGGAGAGGGTCTAAGGAGGGGAACGTCCCCCTCCCTTATATCAAAATATATTTCATCAAAAATGATTGAAGATGGATATTTTTCTTAAAATTATTACTGCCCCTCTACCTTCAATATTCTTAAGGCGAGGTGTGCCGCATTCGCCCCGTTGTCGATCCCGACGCAGGCAACCGGAACGCCTTTAGGCATCTGGGCGATCGAGAGCAGGGCATCGAGTCCGCCGAGGGTTCCGGATACGGGTACACCGATTACTGGTTTCTCCGTCCTCGATGCAACAACACCGGGAAGTGCCGCAGACAATCCTGCGATGCAGATGAATACATCGGCCCCGCAACCGGTAACGTACTCGTCAAGCTCTACAGGATTCCTGTGTGCGGAAAGGATTTGAACGTCATATTTGATCCCGTTTTCGTCCAGGACCGCCCTTGTCTTGTCAACTATATGCGAATCAGAAGCCGAACCGGATATTATCGCCACTCTGGTCATGTGATAAATAATTGGCACAGGATTTGATAATATTTTTCGGAGGGGTTTGAGTTCTGTTACTTTGGATCTATTTCATTTGCGATCTTATCCAAAGGGTGTTCAATTATTGACCCCGCACCAAAAAATTATCACACCAACAGTTAAAAGATAAGACAGGGTTCAATGATAGAGCTAATAATTCTCGACTTCGACGGAATCATCCTGGAATCGGTCCAGGCAAAGACCGAAGCGTTCAGGAAACTCTTCTCTTTTTCTCCTGAACATGTCGACGAGATCGTCAGGTTCCATAAAGAGAACGGAGGAATGTCAAGGTACGACAAATTCAGGTATTTTTACACGAATATTCTGAAGGAGGAGCTTACCGACAATAGAATGGAGGAGCTCTCAAAACATTTCGGTGATATTGTTTATGATGAAGTGATTAAATCACCTTTTGTAAAAGGTGCAGGCGAGTTAATCAGGAGTGCATCCGAGAAGGTACCCCTGTATGTAGTCTCTGCCACCCCGGCCGGCGAACTTAAAAAAATTATAAGCGAACGCGGACTTGAAAGCTATTTTTCAGGAGTCTTCGGGTCGCCCGGGGCCAAGAAGGATCATATCGTCCACATACTGGAGAAGGAGGGTGTCGACCCTGAAAAAGCCTTATTCGTCGGCGACGCAAGGAACGACTGGGAGGCAGCCAAAGCAGCGGGTGTAAAGTTTATCGGGCGCGTCTACAAGGACGTTCCGGACATGCTCTCCGATCTCCCTGATATCGAATGCATCATTAACGACCTGGACGACCTGAAGTACTACCTGGAGAAGGTGATGATCGCTTGAAAATTATCCCGCTCTCACACCCCCTTGACGGAAACTGCCCTCTTTACCCCGGGACGCCGAAACCCCGGTTTGAGCAGCATAAATCGATAGAGGCGGGGGACTCTTCAAACAACTCCAATATCTTCATAAACGCCCACACAGGAACGCATATCGATCTCCCGCTTCATTTCTGCAAAGACGGTGCACCGCTCTCTGAATTCATCGGGGCGGAGCAGATTTTTTATCCTGCATACTGTATCGATATCCCGAAGAAAGGCGATGAGCCGCTTCTTCCAGTGGATTTTGCAGGCCGGACCCGTGATCTATCCGGTGCAGAGGCGCTTCTTGTAAGGACAGGTTCAGGTGCAAAAAGAGGAAGATGCGACGAATACGAACAGAGACATCCGTGGGTTGATCCATCTCTTCCGGGTTTTCTCAGGGAATCTTTGCCCAGGCTGAAGCTTTTCGGTATTGACGCGATATCTATAGCGTCGCCGCACAATCGAAAAGAGGGTAGGGAGGCCCACAGGGAGTTCCTCTGCGGGGAAGGAGCTATAATCCTGCTGGAAGATGCTGACCTTTCAGGACTGCCTGTTAATATCGGCCCCTTCAGGCTCAGGATATACCCTTACTTTTATGACATACTCGACGCATCGCCCGTTATTGCACTTGCCGAGACGGATCTCATAAAAGAGAAAAAGTAGTTTGGAAAGAATAATTTAAATAATAATTTAATCAAACGCTTTTTTTCTCTCCCCTCCTGATTTCGAAATATGTTTTCTTTCAGGCAATTAGTTGAAAATCTTTTTTAAGTGTCCTTCATATCTATCTATAGTCCCTACTCGGGACACAGGAGAATAAAATGTTTGACTGGCTATTATTTCTTAAAATGCTTGCACAGATTCTTGCAATAATCGCAGACCAACTTCCAGGGATTCTTGGATAATTTAATTCAATTTTTTCTTCCGCAGCTTTTTACAGATCTCCCTGCTCTCATGCAGGCGCATATCAACCCGCAACCTAAATTGCCTTTGCCGTTTTAAATATAGGTACTGATTTCTATGCAGGATGAAACACTTCTGATGATGCCGGGACCTGTCCCGATGCCGCAGCGCGTAAGGATGGCGATGGCCCGTCAGGCTATTAACCACAGGGGGCCTGAATTCGGCGAATGCCTGAAGGATTTAAACCGGATGCTCAAGCCAATGTTCGGGACGGATAACGACTGCCTGATATTGTCGGGTTCTGGAACTGCTGCAATGGAGGCATCAATTGCAAATTTCTGCGCAAAAAAGAAGATTGCATGCCTTGTCAACGGAAAGTTCGGCGAGAGGCTTTACCATATCGGAAAGATGTACGGGAGCGAAGCAGTAGAGCTCTCATCCGAATGGGGAACGCCCCTTCCGCTCGACAGGCTGAAAGAGGCCCTTGAAAACGGCGCAGAGGCAGTTACTCTCGTACACAACGAGACATCGGCTGCGATAAAGAATCCTGCCGAAGCCGTTGGAAAACTCTGCAAAAAACATGATGCACTCTTTATTATGGACGGGATTACCTCCATTGCCGGAGACGAGGTCCTTGCAGACAAATGGGGTGCGGATGTCGTAATAGTAGGATCACAAAAATGCCTTGCCGCACCTGCAGGACTCTCGGCGATCTCGGTCTCGGAGAAGGCCTGGGAGAACCTGGCAGAATGGCGCCCGTATTACCTTGACCTGAAAAAATACAAAAAGAGCGCGGAAAAGGACCAGACTCCATATACCCCCGCAGTTCCACTCTTCTTCGCGATGCGCGAGGCATGCAGGATCGTCGAAGAGGAGGGTCTTTCAAACAGGATCGCACGCCATAAAAACCTTGCAGATTCTGTACGTGCAGCAGCAGCGGCATGGGGTCTTAATCTCTTCCCGGTGGTGGATGAACTTCATTCCTACTCGAACACCGCGACAGCCATACGCTTCCCCGTGGGAATAAAAGACAGCGAATTCAGGGGTCTTATAAAGAAGACCGGAATCGAATGCTCGGGCGGACAGGATCATCTCAAGGACGTAATATTCCGTATAGGAACCATGGGCGCCACGGGAGCGCCGGAGGTTCTGGCAGTCCTCGGCGCAGCGGAGAAGGCATTCAGGCAGCTCGGATTTGAACCTGCAGGAAGCGGTGTTGATGCGGCTGAAAAAGTGCTTAATATCTGAGGAGTGAATTTCTGGTATGAAAGTAGGGGTTGCAGACACTACCTTTTCCAGGGTTGACATGGGTGCAGAGGCGATAGACGAACTTCGGCGGCATGCAAGCGTCGCCATAGAGCGTTATACTGTTCCGGGAGTAAAGGATCTCCCTGTTGCATCCAAGATCCTCCTTGAAGAGAGGGGATGCGATATCGTAATCGCCCTCGGGATGCCTGGCGGAAAGGAGAAGGACAGGCTCTGCGCCCATGAAGCCTCGCAGGGACTGATAAAAGCGCAGCTCATGACCAACAAACACATCCTCGAGGTATTCGTCCATGAGGACGAGGCCGGAGACGACAGCGAACTCGCGTGGCTTGCAAAGAGGCGGGCACGCGAACATGCCTTAAACGCGGTCCTGCTAGTCCTCCACCCGGAAAGACTAATAAAACAGGCAGGCACCGGGCAGAGGCAGGGCTTTGAGGACGCCGGTCCTGCAAGGCAGTGATGCTGAAGATACGGTATATAGAGTAACCGTAAAAAAGATTGAAGCAGATTATTAAACAGGAGATAAAAATGGCAGTAAAACTAGGATTTGTTGTTGCGGAATTCAACCGCGACCTGACATACATGATGGAGATAGAGGGAGAGGAGCACGCAAAGTTCCTCGGTGCGGAGGTAGTCGACAGGATCTACGTTCCCGGCGCATACGACATGCCTCTTGCAATCAAGAAGATGCTCAAGGAGAACAAGGTTGATGCAGTCGTTACAATCGGTTGCGTTATCGAGGGTGCGACACAGCACGACGAGATTGTCGTCCAGCATGCAGCAAGGAAGATCATCGATCTCTCGCTCGAGTTCGACAAGCCCGTGACCCTAGGCATATCCGGCCCCGGAATGACAAGGCTCGAGGCATCCGAACGCATAGACTATGCAAAGAGGGCTGTTGAATCCGCAATAAAACTTGTAAACAGGCTCAAATAAAACAGGATCGGTCTATCTTCCATGAAGCCGCTTTCGGAGAAGATCAACAGCATCCCGCCATCCGCAACTATAGAGATAACGGATCGTGCAAGGAGGATGAAGGCAGAGGGAACGGACGTCATCTCCCTCTCGATTGGCGAACCGGATTTCGATACTCCAAAACATATAACCGACGCCTGCATAGCTGCCCTTCAGGAGGGAAAGACGCACTATGATGCGAGCCAGGGGACACAGGAGCTTCGGGAGGCAATATCGGAGAAACTCAAAAAAGACAACGGAATCGATATGGATGCAGCAGGGATCGTTGTTGCATGCGGTGCCAAGAACAATATCTACGAGGCGATGGAGGCATGCCTTAATCCTGGCGATGAGGTTGTAATTATCGATCCTTCATGGGTCTCTTACGAACCCGCTGTGCGGATTGCCGGGGGAGTCCCGGTTCATCACAGCCTTAATGATAAGGACTTCCAGCTGGACGACTCCCTCCTCGAAAAGATTACGCCTGAAACAAAGATGATTGTTCTCAATACGCCTTCAAACCCTACCGGTTCCGTTCTCACTAAGGATTCCCTCAACCTTGTCGCCGATATCTGCAGGGACAACGATATAATCGCATTATCGGACGAGATATACGAGAAGCTCATATACGGCAAAGAGCACCTCTCTATAGGTTCTTTTGACGATATGGGTGAGCGGACAATTACAGTGAACGGTTTCTCGAAGGCATATGCGATGACGGGCTGGAGACTCGGTTATGCCGCCGCCTCTCCCGCGATCGCAAAGGCGATGACAAAGGTCCAGCAGCACACAATAAGCCATCCTGCAACTTTTGCGATGTGGGGTGCGGTTGCGGCACTTAGAGGCGACCAGTCCTGTATAGATGAGATGAGAAACGAATTCGATAAGAGACGCAGATTTGTCTGCGGAGAGCTCGAATCTATGGGCTTTACTACAGCACCTGCAGACGGCGCCTTCTATGCCTTCGTGAATATAAACGGGGACGATATGAAGCGGGGGGAGAGGTGGCTTGAAGAGGCTCATGTGGCTGCAACGCCCGGAACGGCGTTCAACGCACCCGGCTGGATAAGAATATCATACGCCGCCAAAATGGATACGCTCAAAGAGGCAATGAGACGCATAAGGGACTTCGAAGACAGGCAGGAGTGACCGGATGTGCGACCTCCCCTCTCCTGAGATTCCCGAAATTAAAGACCCTTTTCTTAAAAGAGTATTTTTCCTTATTTTCCCGCTATTAATAATCTCTATATATATCCTGGCCCTCTCCTTCCTTTTTTCAGCAGAGCAGTTCGAGATAATCCTCGGCCTGATGGTGGTCTATTTCATCCCCCCCGCAGGAAAGGAAAGCGTGATTCCACTTGGTATAGCACTTGGGATACCCTGGTACGCCGTCGCAGCAACAGCCGCAATGATGGATGTTGTTGCTGCGTTGTTTATGATCCTCAACTTCGACATCCTCCTGAAGATCCCGGTGCTTGGGGACTGGATTCATGCGATTATGGATAAAGGGAGTTCTATCTTTGCAAAATACAAGTGGCTGGAAGGACTGTCCATATTCGGACTTATGATATTCATAATGGTTCCTTTCCAGGGATCGGGAGGGATCGGAGGCAGCATCCTCGGCAGAATGATGGGACTCCCCAGGCTGCATCTCTTCCTCGGAATTGCCGCAGGAGCCTTTCTCGGGTCCTTCCTGATTGCGATCGGGTTTGGGTTCGCCACAGAATTTTTTAATATAAATCCGCTCTACCTCGCAGTGACGATATTTGCCATTGTAATAATAGCGGCGGCTGTAAACTACATCTGCAGTAAGCGGGGCGGAAAAAGTAGCTGAGAACGGGGATCGCCGGTTTTATTACTGTCTGAATCATTTATTCTTGAACCGGATGAACGGAGGATATGCAGAGGTCGCAAATAAAATTGGTACTGCCGGAGCCACGGCTTTTAACTTTTTACTACCATTCGCAATACTCGGTGTATATATCCTGCTAATCTGGCTGATCCTTCCATATACACTCTTCCTCTCACTGGCAACGATCATGTTCATCTACTTAATACCGCCCGCAGGGAAGGAGAGCGTGATTCCGCTTGGAATTGCGCTCGGGATACCATGGTGGGTAGTTGCATTGTCGATAGCCATGATGGATATTCTCTCATCCCTGTTCATGGTATTAAACTTCGACTTTGCGCTTAAGATACCGCTAATCGGGACGAAATGGATGACTTCATTTATGGAACACGGTGAATCCTTTTTCAGGAGCCACAGGTGGATCGAAAAACTATCCACCCTCGGGCTTGCGATCTTTGTCATGATCCCGATGCAGGGCACAGGTGGAATTGCGACACCCATCGTCGGCAGAATGATTGGAATTCCCCCTCTCCAGGTACTAATTGCCGTAACAGGCGGTGCGCTTGCCGGCTGCTTCCTTATAGCAATCGGATCCGAGTTCCTCAAAAACCTGTTGATAATCGATTTCAGCATGGGAGTGGCTGTAATTGTTATCATTGGAGTTTTTGCCGCCATTTTATGGGGGCTGTGGAACAGAAGGCAGAGAGGACCCAGGGAGAGAAAACCTGCTCACAGGATTTGATATCGTGACACGGAAAAGGTCGGTTCTTTTCGTCTGCATACACAACTCTGCAAGATCCTTCATGGCGGAGTATATCGGGAGAGCAAAATATCCGGATATCAGTTTTAAGAGTGCAGGAATACATCCGCTCGCCCCCGATCCTGAGGCTGTTGCAGTTCTGAAAGAGGACGGAATACATCCGGAAGGACACCCGCCCCGCACAATCGGATCCCTCTCAGGGGAAAATTTCGACCTTGTAGTGTTTCTCTGCAGGGATGCAATGAAACTGGCATATTCACTCCCCGAATCAAAAGAGGTCATGCTGCGCGAATTCCGTGTTCCGTCCGGAGGTGCATCCCGTGTCTCAGGATTTCGTGAACTAAGAGAAGACCTCAAAGTCTTTATCGATGAGGTTGCCGAAATTATTGAGAGATGATGTGGTGATTATGAAAGAGATTATAGTCCTGTGGTCGCACCCGGACGACCCGACAATCCCCCCTCCCGCCTGCCCGGACACCTGCAGGAGCATAGCAGAGGTCGTTAGTGATTTCAGGGAAATATTTGGCGGCAGGAATATTACCTTCAGCTACGTCGAAGAGATCTGTTTGGGGAATGAAGGCACCCCTGGCAGGCTTACAGTAGACGGAACACCCCTCGAAGAGCTTGTTCCACTCCCTGACCCTTCAAAATACTGTGGGATGGCCTGTGACGGGTGCGGACAGGGCGGGAACGGAATAAAATCCTGTTCCAGGATCTATGAACAGATTCCCGAATCCGTCCTGAGGCTCGCATTGTCAAGGGCGGCGGCAGGATATAACTGACTTAGTCCAAAACCATCACCAAAAAACTACTATTTATTTATTTTGAACCTCTAAGACCAATATGATATATTATCTTTAAAACAATATAATATCAGAATGATTTCGTTTACTGATATTCTTATAACACCCAAACGTTTCTTCAGGGAGTTATGCAAAAAAGAGAGTGATCTAAAATTCCCGGCCCTTATCGTCCTGGCAACTGCAATAATCAGCGCCATCTCGGCATATTTCGTAACAGGAAAGACGATGGGACTGATGCCGGAAGGAATGGAAAATGCCATTGTGATAATAGAGCTGCTCGGCGCTGCCGCTGCACTGGTTATGACATTTATCATATGGGTAATATGGGCGGCTGCGATCCTGGTAATGGTATACCTCCTGAAGGGCGAGCCTTCATTCACACGACTCCTTGAGGTCACGGGATACGGATTTATTCCGCAGCTCATCGGGACGGTAATCAGCACCGGAATAATGATCACAATGCTTCCCGACCTGGTTATACGGTCCACATCGAATGTGGCAGAGATGGAGGCCGCAATAAATGCCTACATGGCATCGCCGCCGATGATGGCTGCAATGTTCATCGGACTGATATTCACGATCTGGTCGGCATACATCTGGATCTTCGGGGTTAGTGAAGTGTCGAAACTTGAACTGAAAAATGCCGCAATCTGCGTCGGCGTTCCTATGGCAATCTATATCCTGATTACCTTTGGTTCGCTGTTTATGTAAGGATGGATGAAAAAATGAAATCAGGATTGATCATATTTTTTATCCTGGCAGTACTCCTGCCGGCGGCCGTATCGGCGGCTTCAACCTCGACGAACCCTGCAGCCTCATTCATAGAGGTCTCATCCTATGAAGTCAGCCCCTCGGTCTTCATGAACGGAGATACGGGAACCATTAAGGTGGTTATCAAAAATACAGGAGATTCGAGCGTAGAGATCAAGAGTGCGACGATCTTTACAAAGGATTTCAAACTCGTAAACGAGGAATCCTATAATACAGTCGGAACCATCGGACCCGGAACAACAAGGGATTTTACATTCACAATTAAGGCAGGCTCAAAGGACGGGATATACTACCCCAGATTCTACATCAACTTTGCAGGAGGCGGAAGCATGAGCTATCTGATTCCTGTAAAGGTTGAGAGCACCCCCCTTGAAATCTCAATAACAGATATACCCGACGAATTCCAGGAAGGAGTAAAAGAGCAGGTTACTCTGATGGTCGGAAACCCGAGGGAGAGCAATGTAAACGGCGTGGTTGTAAAACCGGCAAGCGAGACGGCATCATTCATGCAGAACAGCCACTTCATCGGGGAATTACAGCCTGATGCAGGCAGTGAGGTAGTCTTCGACGCCATACCCTCGGAATCCGGGGAGATCATCTTCAGGGTAGAATACAGGAACGGGCTGAATCTTCACACCACCGAACAGGCCCTCGAATATACCATCGGTGAAGGCAAAAAGGCTGCAGAGATGATAGTAAACAATGTGGAGGTCTCGGGCAGCGGTTCATATGTAGTAACCGGCGATGTAACAAATGCCGGGCTTAAAAACGCGAAATCGGTCGTGGTCACCTCTGGCGACCCTGCAGTTCCCACCGACCCGAACAGGCTTTACGTTGTCGGGGAACTTGAGCCGGATGACTTCTCCAGCTTTGAGGTCACCTTCACAGCAGAGGACGGGGGAGAGATTCCGCTGGTGATTATGTACAAGGATGCAGACGGCAACAGTTACGAGGAGATTGTCCCGGTAAGCCTCGGCGAATCATATTCGCAGTCGCCCGACCGGTCGTCCCAGAACAGCGGAGATAACGGTTTCCCTGTAGGGCTTGCAGTGCTTGTAATCATTATTGCCGCAGGTGTCGGAGGGGTTATCCTTTACTCCTGCAAAAAACAGGGACGGCTCTGATATCCCTGTCATCTCCGGAACAAGCCATGCCGGTAATACAACTTGAAAATGTCTCAAGGATCTATAAGATGCCCTTCGGGGATGTTGTGGCCCTCAATAATGTATCTCTCTCCATAGATGAGGGCGACTTCATTGCCATAATGGGGCCTTCGGGTTCGGGAAAATCGACACTGCTGAATATGGTCGGCTCTCTGGACGTTCCGACAACCGGAAAGCTCTATATCAACGGAACCGACGTCAGCACCCTTACCGACGACGAACTGACGGATCTGAGGAGAGATACTATCGGGTTCATCTTCCAGCAGTTCAACCTGATACCTCTCCTGACTGTAAGGGAGAACGTTGAGTATCCATACATTCTCAAATACCGAAAAAATGACACGGAAGGGCGCTGCGACGAACTAATACGGTATATGGGTCTTACCGAGAGCCTGAGTCACCATAAGCCTAACGAACTCTCCGGAGGGCAGCAGCAGAGGGTTGCAATTGCCCGTGCACTTGTCAACGACCCGAAGATACTCCTGTGCGACGAGCCAACGGGAAATCTCGACTCAAAGACGGGCATACAGGTTATGGAGCTGTTAAAGAGCCTGAACGAGGAGGGAAAGACTATCATCATGGTAACACATGACGCCCACATCGCCGATTACGCAAAGAGATCGATAACAATAGAGGATGGTGAGATCCAGTGACACCGGGGATATTCTTCGAATTTGCAAAGAGGAGCATCAGGCTGCACTGGCTAAGGTCAACCCTTGCAATAATCGGAATAGTGATAGGTGTTGCTGCAATCGCTTCTATGGGGATGCTCGGAAACAGCCTTGTCCTCTCTATCTCCGATTCGCTCTCGGACGTAGGGGATTCTATCGTTATATACTCTCACGGGGGCATATCCCAGGGGCCATCGTCATCCACAGTAAACGACAAGATCACAAAACGAATGCTGAAAGATATCGTAAGGGCATCAGGCTCAAACGACGTCATCCCGATATACAATACCGCAGACAAGATAATTGTCGGTAGTGAAGACGGTATTGCATCCGTATACGGTCTTGAAACAGAGGATTCAACCCTTATTCTCAACATGGAAGAAGGGCAGTACCTGAGAAGTTCTGCAGGGGCTCTTGCAGGAAGCAGGATAGCAGAGGAGTACGACCTCAAGGTTGGCAGCAGGATAAAGCTCGGCGGCGATAATCTCAGGATAGTCGGGATACTCGAAGAGAGGGGAATGGGATTTGATATTAACCCTGATTCTGCGATAATCGTTACAGACAAGTTCTTCTCTTCGAAGTACGACCAGGAGGACTACAACTTCGTTATCGTGAAGGTAAGGGATATCACCGATATAGAAGATGTAAAGGACTCAATCAATACCAAGATTAACCGCAAGGAAGACGTCGTGGATGTCTTCGATACAAAGGCGATACTTGAAAGCCTTCTCGACGCCTTCGGACAGATATCGATGTTTACAACAGCTATAGGCGGAATATCACTGGTCGTTGCCGGGGTCTCGATCTTCAATATCCAGATGATGTCGGTTACAGAGAGGATCAAGGAGATTGGTATTATCAGGAGCATCGGGACTAAGAAGAACGAGGTCTTAAAGATGTTCCTCTATGAAGCGTTGATACTCGGGCTTTTCGGGGCCCTTGTTGGAGCTTTATTCAGTTTCATCGCCGGTTTCGGGGTTTTAATGCTGATGCTCGACAGCACAACATATCTGTTCGAACCGTCGACCCTGGTATACATCCCGTACGGAATGGCATTCGGAATCGTCACCAGCCTTGTGTCTGGATTTTATCCTGCATGGAAGGCGGCAAACCTCAATCCGATAGAGGCGCTGAGGTTTGAATAATCATATCAAAGACATTTTTTATCTTCGATTATTTTTTTAATTCGTAACTGTATCTTTCAGCACCCGTTTCAACTATGATCGATACGGGACTTAGAGAAAGGAAAAAACTCCCGGAGTGTGCCATTACAGAGAGCCGGGCCTCTGCAGATATCTTCATGCCGTTCACAGTCACCTCACGGGATTGCACGATCCGGTTTGAATTTTTCATAATGATGCCGCACCTCTTTCCTTTCTCCGGCTCCTTCCCGGTTCGCCTGATCTACCGATCCGGATTAAACGGATTATGATCGGAATTAACCGCCAAAGTCTTTTAATCCTGAATAAAGCCTCGATATCGATATCGAATGCCTCTGTTTCAAAAACAGGGACGACATTTAACTCAAACCTCTCAGGACAGTATAAAAGTCCTTTTAATGCGGATAAGATCCCGAATAAAACTCCTGTCTCGAAGGGATCTCCGAGTCCGATCCTCGCATCAACATGGAGACGGTCAAAACTGAACTGGCTGAAAAAGGCCGGAGCCTGGTCGATTAGTGAGACTAACTTTTCCAATTCGAACTCATTTTTCTCTTCTTCGCCACTTTCCCTGCCCTCGCCCCCGGAAGAATCGTCTCTATCTGTAATGGAAAACTCCTTCACACGGATAGAATACAGGTAAAATGTTGCGATTCCACCGGCAGAGATGCTGACAGATGTCCGGATAAGGCCCCAACGTATCTTCATCATCAGCAGATCTTTGATCGAGGACCTGATTCTTCCTGTAAATTTCACCGGCAGAAAAAAAATATGCACAGCTATTATCACGAATACCAGTATTAGCAGGGAACAGGTGAAGGTGATTAAACCGGACATTCTGGAATCAAAAAGGATTATTCCTCTTCTTTATCCTCTTTGTTCCCTTCTTCCTTCTTCTTCATCGCATCGGCGATCTTCGGGAGGATCTCCTCTCCGATTGCGTTAATCGCCTCTGTCACCGGCCCGGGCTTTCTCACCGGAACGACCCTGACCCCTTCGATTCCCTTTAAATTCTTATCGACAATCACGAGTGCTACAGGGGAGAGCCCGCCTCCTGCAGCTGCCCCGGCACCCGGGACGTTCTTCTCGTTTCCGCCGAAACCGGCGCCGAAGCCGAATCCATACCCGAATACAGGGATGATTGTGCACCCGTTTACCTCCACCGGTTCGCCGAGTATGCTTCCCTCATGGATTAGCCGGTCGACCTCCTTCAGCGATTGTTCATACAGATCTTCTGCAGACATTTTTCTTTGCTCCTTTTATACGAAAAGAACCTCAAAAAAAATAAAGATATCTTAAGAAGGATACCTCTCATCAGGGGATAAATACTGAAAATTCATCTATTACAACCAGGCGCCATTCCTTATCGAGGATCTCCACCGTATCCCAGTATGCCGTTTTCAGCACTTCCCTGTCCGACCCCGTCGCCGTGAAATTGTAACTGACTGTTCCCGACGGGCTGGAGGAGACGGCTCCTGCGGCTGTTATTAACCCGGGATATCTCTCGTATACAGGATTTCCGAATGTCTCGTTTCCGATCTCTCCTGCATCCTCATCATAGAGGATCAGTCCGTCGGGCTGGATCACCATTACCTGGTACCTGTCGGTTTTGTTCTCCCCGATAACTGATTCAATAATCTTTGCAGGATCGATTACAAAAGAGAGCAGACCGGAAAAATTGCCTTCTTCAGAAAATACAGGATGCTCAAGGACTACTCCGGTCTTATTAATTGCAAGCTTCTCGAAACCGGAGATGACCGGGGACTGCTTTTCCAGCCCTTCTTTAACAATATCCTGGTAAGAGAGATCGACCCCGTCAAGTGCACCGAATGATTCGGGCATTATCGCTAGAACCACCCCGTCAGGGCCGATGAAGGCCGCCGATTTTATCCATGGAAGTCTCTCCTGCGAATCACCTAAAATAGCTTCTGCTTCTGTCTTGTTGCTGCCGGCTTCTGCCAGATCCCACGAGGTTTTTTCTGCAAGTGCAAGTGTTTTCAAGAGCGATGAGGAAACACCGCCTTTAAGCGAGGCCAGTGCTTTTACGGCCGGATCCTCCTTTTCCACGGACGGAGCAGACTCCTCTCCGGTGCACCCGCAAAAAAGTGCAAAGCAGAATACCATAACGAGGACTGCGGCAGCAGTAATAACTCTATTTAGTGTCATGAGATTATAGACAACGGTTTCAAAAAAAATCCTTTTGATCCTGTTTTTAGTCGCTCTTCCGGAATACCACGATCCTGTTTGTATTCGTACCTTTTTTGCGGTTATCAATACCCCAGATATTGGAGGTCTTCGTGAAGTGCTGCTCGTTTATAACAACACCGGCGCATTCAAATCCGGCTGAAAGACCAAGGGGGACGACATGCTCGTCGAGGCATACGCTGCCGTTCCTGACCTCGCCGACCTCGAATGCAACCCATCCCCCGGGTTTTGTGATCCTGAAAAGCTCCTTAAAGACCTCCCCCATCACCCGGGACCACTCCCGGGTTGTTCCCGCCATAGTGATCCTCCTCTCTATCTCTGAGGCATCGAGCGAGTTGAACCAGCATCTCAGCCAGTTGTCCTTTGAATACTGGACTATATTGAGGAACGGGGGTGATGTAACCGTAAGGGAGACGGAATCATCTTCGATTTCAGGGACGTCCCCGGCATCGTTTGTCAGGAATAAGGCTTTCCCTGCAGCAGAACAGAGGTTTTCAGCCTCATCAAGGCTGAGATTTCTAAGCAGGCTCTTTGTCTTTTTAAGTATCAGCTTCTTTGTGTCCCTGTATTCAGGAGCCTGGTTTCTTTTTTTGTTTATCTTCACCTGGCTCCCGGGGGATACGGCCTGGTTTGGAGGGAGGGTATAAACAGAGAAAAATCCTCCCGAATGACCTGTAAGCCGGTTGGTCGCGACCATTCTTATCCAGCGGTCGACGGGATCTTCCAGACCTTCTTTTCGCCTCTCATCAAGATAATCACGAAGGGATACGATCTCCGACATTGTTTCTTCATGAAAGAACATCGAGAGATCGAGATCGGCCTCACGGAAGGTATCGCATCTAATCTCATCAAGCCTCTCTCCGACATCATGGAAAAAAGGAGGGCTGAGTCTGGGTTCGCACAATATCCTGCTCAAAGGGTTTGCATCGTTGGATATTACCGAGCGCCCCATAAGGGCGGCTTCGATGATTGTAGTTCCCCTGCCGGTGAAGGGATCATAAACAATATCTCCCGGATCTGTCAGCATTTCAATAAAGAACCGGGGAAGCTGGGGTTTGAAGCATGCACGATAGGAGACTTCATGAACAGAGCAGGCCTGCCGCTGCTTTGAGGTCCAGAACTCGTTTGTATATAAGGGATATTCACCATAACTGGAATTGCGGGATTGAACCATTGTCCTTTCAGGCGGATTGTCCCCGCGATATGGCGATACGAATCCCGAGATATAATCCTGGAATCCGGTTATTGTATCTGTCTGAGGCATCTCTATCAGGCGGTATAGTTGTTTATTATAATTATCCGGGCAGTCGGGAATAATGCTATGTTTTTACCCAGAGACACACCGCCGGCGGTTATCCCGTATAACCAAAACGATCTGCATCATATATATGAACCGCGGAGAATCTTTTGATCAATGAAAGGCGAAGTAATCAGAGTAGGCAAAAAGGTGATTGAGGGATTCGTAATTCCTATCGGCAAGGTAAACCTTGTCTTTGCAAGGACTGAAAAAGGCCTCGTCGGGTGCGGCGCATTCGATGTCATGGCGCTCGAAAAGTTCGGCTATGCAGCGGCGAAAGTGAAGCCGAAGGGCGATTCAGTCGCCGACCTTGAGGACCTGATGGCAGGAGAGATCGCGGCGGTGAATCCCTCAGGCGAAAAGCTCGGGATAAAGATCGGGATGTCAGGAAAAGACGCATTAGAACTCCTTTAAATTTTATAGAATTCCTTTTCTTCTTGATTTTAATTTTCACATTATCCTGACATTTTTTTGATTGCATAAATTCGCTTCATGAAAACGCCCTGGCCTCAGGATTTAGTGATATACCAATGCCATCCTGAAAAAATAGGGCATAAGCCCCTTTGGGGCAGCCCGCTGCTCAGTTTGCTACGCAAACTTTCGCAATCGTGATAGCCCGGTCTGGACGCCACCCATCCGGGTGGCCTCAACCGTGAGAAACAGAAAAGTATTGTATCGCTATAAATCGCTGAGCAAAAGGGGACGCTCGCCCGTCCCCTTTGCGACTTATCACGAGCAGGGGGGGGTCATAGGGAGGAGGAGATTCCCCCTCCCTCAATAACATCAAATATTTTCAGTTCTTCTCATCGTACTTCATCGCGAGATACAGGATCACAAGCACGAAGGGAAGGAGAATTATTGCCGGCGAATAAGGAGGTGCAAAACCGCCGATGAATCCCCCGAGCGAGTTGAAGAACTCAGGGGCCTCTTCTCCTGCAGGGATACTCTCGCATAGCCTTGCAAACAGGTCTGTTCCGGCCATCATCAGCACCATAAGCGCCCCGAGAGCCACCTTTGCAAACTGCCTGATATCCCCTGCATTCACAGCACCGGAGAGCATTATAAGCCCTCCCATGAGCATGACGAGTCCTCCCCATGCCCAGCGGAAGAAGTCGTCTCCGGCGATTTCAATCAATCCCAGGTCCAGCCCGGGGCTGAATCCGGCCCATACAAGTATATCGGCGCAGCCGAATGCGGCTGCCACCGCACCGAGGACGATGACATATATGCCGAGGCCCCCGATATTTTCATTAATTCCATTATTGCTTTTCATATCCATCTACGCCACCCCCAGGAGGATGCCGATTGCATGTATCAGACCGCCGTAGATCAGTACCACGCAGGCCAGCACTGCAACCGATGCAAGCAGCTGTTTCCATCCCTCCTTCAGCATGACCACGAATGTCGCCACGCACGGGAAGTATATCGATATCAGGACAACCGACGTTATCATCTGGTATGCAGTCATCGGAATTACTGAGAGCTGTGCAATTGCGAGATCCTTTCTCAGGAAGGCGGCAACAAGCGGCCCGGCCGTTTCTTTAGGTACTCCGAACCAGTACACGAAGAGCGGTTCGAGGAAGTTCGATATCGCCTGGATAACACCGCCCAGGTAGAGCAGGTTTACAAGAAGGACACCGAGCATGACAAACGGAACCGCCTCCTTCAAAAAGCCCCTTGTCCTCATCCACAGCTTTTTGCTTACGTTCTTCCAGACCGGCATGTGATATTCCGGAACATCGATCAATATCTCGGGGTTCTTTCCGGGAATAATCTTGTCAAGAATTATTCCAAAGATTGCAAAACCGGCGATTAGGTAAAGCATGACCCATCCGACATAATCCGGTATGACTTCCAGCATAACTCCAAGCTGTGCACCGCAGGGGATGAATATCGCAAGGAGCGTCATCATCATAAACCGCTGCTTCTTCGTCTCGAGAATGCGTGTCGCCGTTACGGCAGGCACATTGCACCCGAGACCGAGGATCGCCGGAACGATTGCATACCCGTGAAGGCCGATCTTGTGGAGCAGCGTGTCAACAAGGACGGCAAGCCTCGGCAGATAGCCCGAATCCTCAAGAAGTGTCATCATCAGGTAGAATATTAAAACCGCCCATAAAACGACACCCAGTGAGACGAACAGCCCTGACGTAAGCATTCCAAAGGCCTCAAAGCAGTTGTCAGCCGCAGGATCCCCTACGAAGAGGAAATACAGCCATCCATCGGGATCGGGCCAGACAGACTGGAGCCACGGGAGCCAGTGGTTGTCAAAGAGCTTTACCATGAAGCCGTCGGTCATAAGTGCGCCTGCAAAAGACCCGAAGATACTCCAGAACGCATAAAGGACCGCAATTGCCACCGGAACACCGGTCATTGGAACTACCGTGAGCTCCCCTATGACATCCCGGAGACTTTGTTTATGCTTCCCGTACGTAACTATCCGGCCGGAGATCCGGTCGACAAGGTCCCAGCGTTCATCTTCGGAGATATAATTTCCGTCCATTTCAGCACCCTCCACAGCCCATGCAGCCACCGCATTTGCCTGCCGGGGCAGACTCTTCGGATTTACCTTCAAGAGCGGCCTTTATTAAGGGGATGTCGGTTTTACAGGCCTTTGCAGTCATCCTTGCCAGGTCCTTTAAGCCTTCACCGGATATGGCCGATGTCGCAACGACCGGAACACCCAGCAGCCGCTGGAGTTCGGGGGCGCTAACGGAGATCTCCTTGTCATGCGCCTCATCTATCATATTCAGGGCGACAATTGCCGGATAGCCGCGTTCTATAACCTCAAGTGCAAGATAAAGTCCCCTTTCGACTCTTGTCGCGTCAAGCACTATCATGACAATCGAATCCTTCTCTTTTTTAAGGATGCTCACCGCAACCTCCTCGGCACCGTCGCGTGGTTCGAGAGAGTATGTACCGGGCACATCAGTAACCTCATAAAATATTCCGCCCTCCGCAAACTCGCCCCTTGTATAGTCCACGGTGGTGCCCGGATAATTGGAGACGATCGCCTCTCCGCCAGTCAGGCGGTTGAAGAGAGCGCTCTTACCCACATTCGGATTGCCGACCATCAGAACTTTTTTCGCATTTTTACTCTTTTCTGCCATAATTAAAGCCTCCTTTATTCAGGCACATTCAACGAAGACCGAATCCGCCATCTTCAGGCCCATCGCAACCTCGACTTCGCCGAGCATTACAACAACCGGCCCTTTTATAGGCTGCTTTGTAACCATTGTCAGGGTTTTTCCCTCCCTGACTCCAAGCGAGCGGAGACCGGATTTATTGGAACTGATCTCGCAGACAGTCCCAAAATCACCATAATCCATCTCTGACAACTTTTTCTTCATAGGTTTCCTCAATAATCAGTATCTATTCTTAAAACCCTGATTCTGCCTGCCATTCCCCTGCCTATTGCAAGAGTTGCGCCTTTTACCTCAACCACCACAGGGCCGCATCCCGATGATATTACCCTGAAGATACATCCTTCGGAAAGTCCGCGGAGTGCAAGATGCTGTCTTGAATGCCTGCACCCGGCGATTGCCGTTATTCTTCCCTTCTCTGATTGGGACATTTCGGTCAGAAACATGAGTTTACCATAAAAAATAGTATATTCGGTTGTAATGAAGAGGGTTCGAAAAAATTCCGTATCAGGGAATAAAACCGGAAAATATTAGGTATTGTCCGGTTTTCCGAAACCGGCATTACAATACTGAATATGTGATTTTTAATAGAAATGAGTTAAATTAGGTTAAAATTGCTTTAATCGGTTTATTGTTTTTCTGAACTCTTCACACGGCAGAACGCCTCAAAGTCCCCGAAAGTATGGGACATCTCCGCTCTTTCGTCGATAAACCGTAGCAGGAGCTGGATCTGCTCTATCGACCTCGGGTTTAATTCATGCTCCATCATGCACGCATCCTCGTCGGCTATACTCTCCGGAACGCCGATCTTCATGAAAAACGCCTTGAGAGTGTCGTGCCGGTCCTTAATCATCCGGCCTATGCGGAGGCCCTCGGGATTTGGGACAACTCCCTCGTACTTCCTGTACCTGACAAGGCCAAGTTTATCGAGTTTCCGGAACATCTCCACCACACTGGACGGGCTCACTTTAAGTTCGTCGGCCACATCCTTTGTCCTGGCATAGCCCTTGTCCCGGCTTACCACGTAGATTGCCTCGAGATAATCTTCCGCCTTTCTGCTGAGATGCATTTTTTTAGCCATCTGATACCTCATTTTTTTGGATACGATCATTCCTTTTATAGAGTTATTAAAGGGTGTCAAAAAAGATTAGGTTTTTAAGCATAATATAATGATTTTTGGGTTTTAGGAATAAAACCCGGACTTTGGATTGTGTGGATCTGGTAATCCAGGGGTTTTTAGAGTCGATAGCGGTGTGTTGTTTTTTGTTTCATGAGTGTATAGCCGTAAATTCACCCCCGTGTGAGGGGATCCGCTGTAGAGATTAATAACAATTTATTGCACAATACTACATCGTTACACCCCCAAAATCCCGGGCAGTTCCGTAAACGCCCTGTCAGCTGCCCCCCCGGATACGACAGGTGATCGCACCCCGGAAGTGCTTTTGTTCTTATTCAGGCCCGCAAGTTCAAGGATTAACGGTGAAACTGCGGAAAGATCAGAAACTCCCCTGACCGAGGAGCGTCCGCCGGATATCGGCATCTATAACCACTCCCGGGGGCATGACGGTTTTTTTATATTCATATCAACTTCTGATTTCATCTTCTGCCTTCTCATCTTCTAATCAGAGATGGTAATTTAGGTATGGAATAACCTGACCCGAAAAATCGTTAAAAATGATTTTTCTCCGAACAAGATAGGATTTAACGTGTTTTTGTTGATAATTTCACTTTTTGGTTAAATTCCGTGAAAAACAGAGAAGAATGAGGGAGAGATTCCCCCGGTTTAGGCTACCAAAAGGGGTGGCGTCCGGACAGGACTATCACGACTGCGAAAGTTCGCATCGCGAACTGAGCGGGGCTGCCCCGAAAGGGTTATGCCGAATTTATTTTAAAGATCTCTCCTCCCTGAATCTTTTCAGGTCATCGAGCACCCTCTCATTTTCCTTTTTAGCGAGAAACGCGACAAGACTGTCAATCGCCCCGATAGTACCTGGATCGAGCTCGTGCTCCATTCTGCATGCATCGCGGTCGGCGATCTCTTCCTCAATACCGATGATTTTAAGGAAATTGTACAGGGTGTCGTGACGAAATTTGATTATTCCGGCGATCTCGGCGCCTTCGGGCTTCAGTCTCACGCCTTCGTATTTCCTGTACTCGATAAGCCCCATCTTATCCAGTTTAATAAACATCTCTACGGTAGATGATGGAGTCACGCCCAGGAGGGATGCCACGTCCCTCGTCTTTGCATACCCCTTGCGGAGACTTATGACAAGAATCGCCTCGAGATAGTCCTCGGTTTTGCGGGTCAGTTTTTTTCCGCGATATGATGTCATGACATATTTAGGATCTCCAAACAAAATTAGGCTGCCGAAAAGCAGTACGGCATAATGGCTGGTGAAGAGATAAACTTATTTCAAAACCATGGATGAGGGATTTGAATCATCGGCAAAGAACCTTAAAAACAGATTACTGCATAAAAAATTTGGATTGGACGGCTTTTTCCTGAAAAATAAAGGGAGATATTCATACCTGCCCTATTTTCAATATTATTTCGCGTCGATTGTTAATCGCGCAAATGGAAGTGAAAGATGAACGAACTACTGAATCATATGAACGGCGAACTCAGGCATGTTCATGACGACATCGAACATGTCGAAAGGGATATCCAGGAGCTTGTTGCACACCTGAAAAATCTCGACGAACATATGCACCACGTGATGAACGAAGCCGAAACAGGAGAGATCAGGTGAGCGGATTTTGAGACAGGGAGACGATGAACCTCTAAATACCCCCATATACTGGTTTTATCACCAGGTAAAGAAGAGAAGTTAACAGGAATTACCAGACCCTTTTGAAAAACAAATTTTTTTCGGCCACCGTATATCCCAACCTAAACTTTAAAACAGACTTGTATGATTAAAACCCTTATCATCGACGACGAACCGCAGATACTGGAGATTACACGGTTATTCCTTGAAAGATCGGGGCATTTTCTCGTCTCGACCGCTGAATCTGCGGCAGAGGGTACTACAATGCTCAGGGACAAAATTTATAATAAACTTAAAAAGGCATAACCCCTGTAGAAACAGTCTAT
>CAYXKC010000012.1:0-30264 GCA_964465295.1 uncultured Methanomicrobiaceae archaeon
CGAACTTTCGCAAAGAAGATAGCCCGGCCTGGACGCTACCCATCCGGGTAGCCTCGGCCGGGAAGAAGGAAAAAAACAGAATAGATGATTAACAGGTGACCTAAGGTCGCTCTGGGTATCGAAAGGGCGACAGCCCTTCGGTTGCCTCGGCCGGGAGGAGATAATATTTCCAACTCTAAGGGAAAAGGAGCATGAGGGGATGCTGGCCCATCCCCGAATGTGACTTATCGCGATCAGGGGGAGGGTAATAGGGAGGGGGAGCATCCCCCTCCCTCTATCTATAGGATTATTAATTGAAAAATCGGCAATTAATGCAGATAAAATCTAATTAATATGAGCTAAAAAAACAAAAAAAATTATTCGTAGAGGAATCTCTCGTCGATTCTCTCGTATCCTGATATTTCTTCCGGACTGAAGTGAATCGAGATCTCTCTCTCTGCGGTTTCGTTTGAGTCGGAGCCGTGAATGACATTCATGCCAATCTCAAGTGCAAAGTCCCCGCGGATTGTTCCGGGTGCGGCCTCTGCAGGGTTTGTGGCACCGATCATCTGCCTTGTTATCGAAACGATATTCTTCCCTTCCCATACCATCAGGAAGCACGGGCCGCTTGTGATATAGGCTTTAAGCCCCGGGAAGAACGGTTTTTCGACATGTTCCGCGTAGTGTTTCATTACGCGTTCTTCAGGGAGCTGTTCGAACTTCGCCGCGATCATCTTGAGACCTTTCTTCTCAAGGCGTGCGACAATCTCCCCGACAAGTCCTCTCTGGACGCCATCCGGTTTTATCATGAGAAAGGTGCGATCCATACCAGATCACTCCTTTCCAAGAGCCTTGCGTCCTGCTTCTGTCCAGTCTACACGGCGCGGGACCCTGCCGAGACGGTAGTTGTTCTGGCATTTCGAGCTGCAGAAATAAAAGATTGTACCGTCTTTTCTGACGTACATCTTTCCTGTGCCCGGCTCGATCTTTTCGCCGCAGAATGTGCAGGTATATGTGTCAACCATCTTTAGCGCCTCGAGAGTTTCTTGGCTTCACGCTCTGTCTCCAGGAGCATGAGCACATCACCTTCGCGGATTGGTCCTACGGTGTTCCTTGTAATTATTCTTCCCTTATTGGAGCCATCGAGGATTCGGCATTTGACCTGCTGGGCTTCCCCGTGCATGCCGGTTGATCCGATTACCTCAATGACTTCCGCAGGCGTTGCATCTGCCATCAGTGGTCACCTCACTGCCTGAGTTCGGATAACTGTCCGACTACTTCATCAAGGAGTTCTTTTGCCTTTCCGGGTTTGACGATTGCTGCCGCAGCCGATCCGACGTCAAGACCGCTTGCGGCTCCGATGTCGTTCTGCTGGTTGATGATTAGATATGCACACTGCTTTTCATCGCAGAGCGCCGGAATGTGCATTACAATCTCTTCAGGCTCGACATCTCCGCCGATAAGAACGAGCTGTGCTGCTCCTCTCTCTACGGCTTTTGTCACTTCGTTCGATCCCTTTTTGATCTTTCCTGTGTCCCTTGAAATCTCGAGAACTTCGAGCGCTTTGTTCTGGATCTCCTCAGGAACTTCAAATTTTGCGTATACTTTTGACATAACTCACCTCATTCAGGAGCAAGAACCGGGAGCAGGCACAAGGCCTGTCCGGAATGTATGTTGAGTTACTCCTTCATCACTCATCAGTTTACGATGTAGCTATATTATTTAGTCATGTGGAAGGATAAAGGTTATTGAATTGGGGTTGCATGAGTATTCCGCCGGCAGGAAAAAAAGCGCTTTTCACCATATCGGATCTTTCGGTATTCCGGTAATTATCTCCTAACACTGTATATCGTTACCTTTTCATTTTGATAATAAATATCCAGTTTGTCTTCAGGAAGGCTGACATCATATCGTTCATGTTCGGATTCTCCGAGATAGATGTGGGTGATATTGTATTTTTCTGTCAGCCTGTAGAATTCAGGGGGGTTTTCATAGATCGTCCGTATATCCCCGATCCTGGTCCCGACATCGGCTTCATCACCTCTCCACATCTGCTCGTGGAATGGCTGCCCTATGACCGCAGGTATTCCTGTCATTGACGAAACCCTGGAATAATACTGGTAGTCCCCGTTCTCGGCTTCGAGAATAACAGCTGAATCCAGTTCTTTGATGTTCGATCGCAGGTAGGAGATCGCATCGTAATCATAAGGGTGGCTCTTCTCCATCCATGCCATCCCGTCGAGCGTCTTCCCGCCGTACCCGTAATTGAGATCGGGAAGCATCAGGGGGACAGAGAATCCTATCAACAGGACAAATATTAGTGCGGCGATCTTTTTTCTCTCATTTTGCGATCCTGCAGGCTTTTCGGATTTTCCATTGCTTCTTTTTTCCGACAGCCATCTTCCTGCAAAGATCGCCCCGCCGGTTCCCATAAAGAACCATGCCACAAGCGAGAACTTGAAGACCGTATTCATCCTGAAATAGACATCTCCCATATTGTCTATGAGATAAATTGTCTCAGTAAGCATTATTATCAAAAGGCCTGCGGCAGAGAGGATCTCTTCAGGCAAAAGCGTTCTTCTCATGAGCAGGCATACTGCAGGAAGAAGGACAAGCCCTGCACCTGCATAGCCGGAGATTATGAACGGTACAAGCAGGAGTAAAAGCCATGGCCTTTTCCTCAGATCCTTTTGGCACTCTGCATAGAACAGAATAAGGAATATACCGTATACAAGCAGGAAAGCTATAGGTTCTGTCGGGGTATGGACGAATCCCACTCCTTCGATCCCTGCCGTATGGAGCATAAAGTAATAGGGCAGATATACGAGGATCGAGATCGGGGGGACGAGGAAGAAAAGTCTCCAGGCACCGGATGTGTCGTGATCCATCCTGTAGGATCTATACCAGATCAGGCCTGCAAAGACAAGTGTTATTGGTGCGTAGAGGAGGACATCCCATGTATTTATCATCGGCATCGTCCCGAGGCTTAAGGCTCCGGCCAGGATAATTACCCCTCGTCCTCTACCGCCGGTTTCATTCCACCGGACATAGGCATAGACGAGGATGAATATCAAAAGGGCCTGGTTGAAGAAGGAGACCACGTGGGCATGAGGGTCTCCCCAGAGCATTGAAAAGAGGGGATATTCGGTGATCGCATTTTCGATCGTACGCGTACTGTCCCACATCACGGCGTTAAGTCCCTTCAAATTTATTGCGTACCAGATAAATGCCGGATTTACAAGAAACAGGGTTACGACAGGGAGCCACTGGTAATCCTTCAGCAGCAGCCTGCCTGTTGCATAAAGGGCTGTTCCCGTACTTGCAAAGACTGTGGGAAGAACAAGGTTGAAGACGATTGTCGATTTTATACCTGAAATCGCTCCCAGTGCCCCCATCATCCAGTGCCCCATGTAATAGTATACATTCAGGTTTCCCCCGGAATACCACGGGTCAGCCGGGGGAATCACAGGATTGTTGATGATCGAGGCGAGAAACGCGTGGTCCATGAACTTCTCCGCATATGAAATCGAAGGATTGAGGTACCTGACTTCAAGCATGAAGATGAACAGTACAAGGAAGAGGAGATCCCATTTTCTGCATCCTCCATAATTATCGGGGTTATACTCTCCACGGTACAGGAAGAAACCTGCAGAAGCCAGGAACGGTACGAGTGCAAAATAAACGGGTATTCCTGCAAGTCCGAAGTACCAGGATATGAATGTAAATAAGATCAGTGAAACAGGATATGAGATCCCGTACCCGTATTCTCCAAACCCTCTCTTTAACAGAGGGAAGATCGACATCTGGAGAAATTTCAGGAGCAGAATCCATATGATCACTGCAGCAGCCTGTTCCACTGCGGTCAGGCGATCTCCCTCCTGTCAAGCCCTCTTGAAAAGGCCTTCTTCATCAGGTCCATTGCCCAGTCGCCGAACATATATAATGAAATAACTCCTCCGGCGAGAGTTACAAGATTTTTGACAAGATGATCGATAATCGCGATCAGCACCGCCGTTGCAGGTTCAACACCTGCAAGCTGGAGTGTTACTGCAACCGCAGCTTCATATGTACCCATCCCGCCGGGAGTGATGGGAACGGCCTTGACGAGGTTTCCGATAACAATTGCCAAAATTACCACCAGAAACGGGATCTGCTGCTGGAACATCAATGCGATCACCCAGCAGATAATGCTGTCAGTCAGCCAGATGACGACCGATATCACTCCCAGTGCAAGAAGCGCTGAAACTGAAAGGGAGGCTTTCTTTACATCATCGAAAAGCTTCAGGCCCATAGCAATGTATTTATTCTCAGATTCGATCCTTCCGCATAGAAGAAGGAACAGGACAAAACCCCCGCATCCGAGAAGTGCGATTATAAGGATTGTCGAAAACCACTCCGGAACATTCAGTATGAAGGGTATCGTCACAGCGCCCAGCAGGGCCACCGTCGCAATATCGAAGAACCTCTCGATGACTAACGATGAGATGCCTTTGGAATAGTTCGCATTGATCTCGTGTTTAAGGATGAAGAGGCGGACAAGGTCACCAAGCCTTGCAGGGATTATCAGATTGGCAGTCTGGGAGACGTATATGCAGGCTGTTGAAAGTAGTATTCCTATATTGAGTTCGAGTTTTTCGAGAATGTACCTGTATCTCCACCCGCGGACGAACCAGGCCCCGATGCATATTGCAACTGCTATTAAGAGATATGAAGGAACTGAGTTCTGAATGGCAGTCATCAGGTCTTCGCGGACGCTGTAGAGCATGTACCCGATTATTGCAACCGCAATAAATGTCGGTATAAGAATGGCACTAATCTTTTTTAACATGAATACTCCACCAGAGCCGGAGAATGCTTGTTCCCATCGAAAAAATATCCTTAAACCTTACTGTGGTTTTGTCGCCGGTATTCCACACCACGGGAAATTCGGCGACCTTATAACCGGCTCTCTGCGTTCTTACGAGAAGTTCTGTATCCCAGAACCAGTGGGTGGAGGTGACATGGGGAAGTATATCCATCACGATACTTTTGTTGAATCCCTTGAATCCGCACTGGTGGTCGTGCAGCCTGCTTCCAAGGAACAGCCTGACAAGAAAGTTATATCCCCTGCTCGCTATCTCACGGTCTGTGGTTCTTTTGATACTACTTTCCGGAAGAAGCCTGGAGCCTGTCGATACAGCAGCCCCTTCTCTTATTTCATCAATGAGGCGGGAGAGATGCGCCATATCGGTTGCGAGATCCACATCATAATAGCAGAGTATCATCCCGTTTGAATTTTCAAATGCCCTGTTTAGGGCTCTTCCCCTTCCAAGCCGTTCGTCGCTGTGAAGTAGCCTTACACGGGAATCTCTCTTCTCCCATTCTTCGACCAGCTCCCTGCTCCCGTCTGTGCTTCCGTCTTCTGCGACTATAAGCTCAAAAGAGCCTGTTATATTCTCAAGAGCTTTAATCGATTCAGGAATGGCCTTTTTCAGCGAATCCATGTCATTGAATACGGGAAGTACTGCAGATACTTCGGTTTCGTTCATTAAGAATATGCCTCCCTGATCATTCCGGCGACCTTTTTCCCGGCAGCAACGGAGCCTTCCATACTTCTCTCAGGATAATTGGTCTCGGAGAACATGCCTGCATAATAGATCCCATCGATACGGTAATCCGGGATTATGGACCTGTATCCGGTGGTATATACCGGCCCTGCATCCTCCTCGATGAAGATCCTGCTCCATAGTATCTCGTCTTCTGTAAGAGAGAATCTTCTCCTGAAATCATCGAGCATTTTTTCCTCTATCTTTTCAGGTGCCTTTCCGGAGAAATAGGATGCCAGGTATACTATATGTTCGCCGTACCTTTCGTATGGTGCAAAGTTTGTATGCCCTATCATCGCACCATAGGGTGCATCGTCCTTCATATTGACCCAGTATAAGCCGTCGAGAACGTCCCGTTTCAGCCCCAGGGTCATGCAAGCGGCTCCCTGGTAGATGAAATCTCCCGAATCGGGCCCCCCGATTGCGTTGAACTTTTTCGGGTTTATCGTATTGATTACGACATCGTAATATTTCCCGTTGACTATCCAGCCGGAACCGGACTTTTCCATTCTTTCTGCAGGAATCCCCGTATGGATGATGCCTCCGTATTCTGTAATCTCCGCTTTCATCTTCATTAACAGCGATTCAAACCCTTCTTTGAGATATCCCAGCTTTTCACCGCCGCTTTTGCGGTTGGATCTAATTGCGATCCTCGAAACCAGCCATGCCGCAGATATGGAACCGCTGTATCTGCCGGACTTGCTCCTGAGCAGCGGTTCGAAGAATGACCTGTATACCCCATCTCCGCATTCTTTTTCTATGAAATCCTTTGCAGTTACTGTATCCAGTTTTTCAATATCGTATTTTCCGGCACGAAGGGTGAACAATCCGAGCCTGAACTTTTCAAAAAAGGTCATATACGGGTATTTTATAATCTCGGGCAATGTAGTGAGCGGCTCCGTTTTACCGTTTACGTAGTATCCGGTGCTTCCTTTCAGCCATTCCATATCATTATCCAGACCAAGTTCTCCGATTAACGATATCAGCTGTTCATCCCCTTCGAAAAAATGGTGATAGAAGTCTTCGATACAGGCTTTTTTGGTCTTCGAGGACGAGAGGCACCCGCCTGTTTTCTCCCTCTTCTCAAATATTTCTATATTAAATTCGTCTCTTAGATAATATGCCGCTGAAAGGCCCGCCAGGCCGGAACCGATGATACAGATATTTATTTTATTCAATTATTATCATGATAATGTTGTTTTTTTTCTTATATATTGATGTGAGATGCATCGCCCGGCTTTTTTCGCTCAGTTATGTGCAGCATTAATCAAATATTATTTACCTTAGGGAGATTAATTTATAATTAATAAGTGGATGAAAAATTAGGTTGATAAGAAAGTTTTTGAAGTAAAGAATTAATACATTCTTATATCCTGAAGAATAGGACAATTGATCTTCACTCCACTGGATGGTGTATAATTACATGAGAGTCTTTTTCATTGGATTTGGACAGGCCGGCGGCAAAATAGTGGATATGTTTATAGAACAGGATAAAAAAGCGCCGGTTCGTAGTTTCAGGGGTATTGCAGTAAATACTGCAAGAACCGACCTGATGGGTCTTAAGCATATTGAGTTGAGGGATCGCATTCTCATAGGGCAGACCGTAGTCAAGGGTCATGGTGTAGGAACAGACAACGTCACGGGTGCAAAGATCACTGCTGATGAAATTGACAGTATAATAAACACAATCGATTCAAGGGGCACACACGATATCGATGCGTTCATTGTAATTGCAGGCCTTGGCGGTGGTACAGGTTCGGGAGGCTCTCCTGTTCTTTGCCGCCATTTAAAGAGAATTTATCGTGAACCCGTTTACGCACTCGGAATTCTTCCGGCTCCCGAGGAGGGCAGGCTTTATTCATATAATGCTGCAAGGAGTCTTTCGACACTCGTCAATGAAGCCGACAACACTTTTATCTTCGACAACAGTGCATGGAAGAACGAGGGCGAGAGCGTAAAATCTGCATATGAACGCCTTAACGATGAGATAGTAAGGCGCTTCGGCGTTTTGTTCCGTGCAGGAGAAGTCGGAAAAAGCGGTGTCGGTGAGATGGTCGTCGACTCAAGTGAGGTCATCAATACGCTTCGCGGCGGAGGAGTGAGTACCGTCGGCTATGCAATCAGCGATAAGGTTACCCAGAGTGTAAAACAGAAGAAAGGCTTCCTTGGCGGAATGTCAGTCAAGAAGAAGGAAACCTCCGAGGAAGTACTGACAGGAGAGGATAAATCCGCAAAGATTATCGGACTTGTCAGAAGAGCAATGCTCGGTCGTCTTACGCTTCCGTGCGATTATACAACTGCAGAGAGGGCTCTTGTCCTGATTGCAGGACCTCCCGGGGAGATGGACAGAAAGGGGGTAGAGAAGTCCAAGTCCTGGGTCGAGGAGAATATCGCCGGTGTCGAGGTTCGTGGTGGAGATTATCCGCTTGAAAGCTCAAAGATTGCCGCAGTGGTCGTGCTTGCAACCATAGGTGACGCTCCAAGGATTCGTGAACTTCTTGAAATCGCGAAAGAAACCAAAGAGGACGTAATAAAATCCAAAGAACGCCGTGTAACAATGTTTGACAATGGGGAAGGAATCGATCCGTTGTTTGAATGATAAATGAGGTAATGATTCAAATGAAAACAAAAAACATTCTTTTCTTAATACTATTGATCTTTTTTGTATCAGTACAGTCAGTAAGTGCAGTGAACTATGAAAAGCCCACAATCAAAATCATTCCTGACAAGACGTCATATACGCCCGGTGAGACGGTGATCATTACAGCAGACGTACTGCTGACCAGCGCCGGGGATTCAACATTTCCGTCGGGTCATTCTCTAAAGGCTTATACCGAACTTGAAGACATTGAGTGGGTATACAATATTAAGATCAACAGTCATGGCGAGGATCTTGAATCAACAAAAAACCCCCTGACAATTGCAGGCTGGGAACTGGATTATCCTTCGAAGGGTAATGAGATAGTCATAAGTTATTCACTTACCGGAACGGTTCCGTCTGTTCCAAGTACAGGAGAAAAAATATTCTTCCAGATAATACAGACAGACGGCAACGGGAATGAAGTTACATCCGGAGCCGCAGATCCAATTAAAAAGAATGTTTTGAATCCCGAGGACATCTCCAAACTTCGTGAAGTTCTACAGGGAGAACTTGATTCTTTTGAAGAGCAGATCGAGGCTAAAATAGCGATCGGGGTAGATGTTTCGGCTGCACAGGACAAATTTGAGGATGCCGAGGACAAGATTAAGGATTCGGTAACGGCTTCATACGACACTGCGCATGTACTGCTCAATGATGCCCAGACCCTGATCGACGAAGGAGAGGTTCTCCTTAACCAGGCATGGGCCCAGAAGGCAATCGACGAGTCGCAGAACACCCTCAACAGAGTTCATTTTTATATCACCGATTTCAAGGTCAACCGCAGCATGTCCAATGATGCAAGGGTGATCAATATCGAGACAAAAACCGAATCTGCACAGTCTTCCCTGAACTCTGCAAAGGCCCTGTTTAACGATGGAAACTATGCCCAGGCATATACCCTTGCAGAGACTTCAAGGTCCAAAGCCGAAGAAGCACTGACATACGCAGAGGAGGTCTATGCAGAGGTTTCAAGAGGACTCCTCCCCGATTTCGGACCTTACACATTAATCATCATTGTTATCATCATAGCTGTTGTAGCAGTGGCAGGATATCTGGTATACACCCGGGCTACGTCCTGGGATGAACTGGGATAAAATAGCTTTCAAATCCCTGATTATTCATTATTTTTTATTTTAATTATTCTGCAAAATCATAATCCTGAATCAACCCCTGTTTTTTAGATAAAAATTTAAAAACCGTCTTTTGTTGAATTTTTTTCTCTTGCAGTCCAACGCTGAATCCGGGGATAAAAAAATCTCTGGTATGATCCTGTAGAAATTGTAATTATGATGTTTTTTAAAAAAGATTATGCCTGCATATTGAAGGTCGGCAAAAAAGGATTTTTGGTTGATTTGAATAAAAAAAATCAGATTTGTGTAGATTATTCTCCGAGTTTTTCATTGATCGCTTTTGCAGCTCTCTTGGCAGAACCCATCGCCTCTATTACTGTTGCAGCACCGGTTGCAACATCGCCGGCTGCATAGACGTTCTCTATAGATGTCAACCCTGTTTCTTCGTCGGTGATGACGTTCCCTTTTCTTCCTTTTTCGAGATTATCCATTAGTGATATGAGAAGGGGGTTGGGACTCTGCCCAATTGCCTCGATTACAACATCGGCTTCAATTGTAAATATCGCGTCTTCTCCATCCATCGGAACAGGACACGGCCTTCCTGAAGCATCCAGGTCGCACATCTCCATCCTGACACACTCGATACCTTTGACAGATCCTTCTCCAAGGATCCTTACAGGGTTTGCACAGCAGACAAAAATGATTCCTTCCTCAACGGCATTTTCGATCTCTGCAACCCTTGCAGGGAGGTCGTCTTTCCTTCGCCGGTAAACCAGGGTCACTTCCGCACCCATTCTGCGTGCCACCCTTGCCGAATCCATCGCGACATTCCCTCCGCCGACAACGACTACACGGTTCTTTTTCATTACAGGGGTATCATATTCGGGGAATGAGTCGGCATGCATGAGGTTGACCCTTGTCAGGAACTCGTTTGCCGAATAAACGCCGTTTAAGTTTTCTCCTTCGATTCCCATGAATGACGGGAGACCTGCTCCTGTTCCGAGAAAAACCGCATCGTACCCAAGCAGTTCTTCCACCGGGACGCTTCTTCCCACTATATGGTTAAGTTTGAGATCTGCACCAAGTTTGAGCACCTGTTCGATCTCCGTTTCAACGATATCCTTGGGTAGCCTGAACGACGGAATTCCGTATGTCAGTACCCCTCCCGCCTTATGAAGCGACTCGAATATAGTTACAGAATGGCCCTTTTTTGCAAGTTCGGCCGCAGCTGTTATTCCGGCAGGTCCTGAACCGACCACCGCGACTCTTTTTCCTGTCTTTTTCTTTACTTCAGGAAGCTGCAGGCCGTTCTCTCTCTCCCAGTCGGCAACGAATCTCTCAAGAGCTCCGATTTTCACGGGCTTGCTCTTATTTCCGAGGATACACAACCCCTCACACTGGTTCTCCTGCGGGCAGACCCTTCCGCAGATTGCAGGGAGCATGTTTTCCGCCTTGATAATTTCGGCGGCTTTCCTGAAATCCTCATTTGATATTGCGGTGATAAACCCGGGAATGTCGATATTGACCGGGCATCCCTTAATGCACTGCGGCCTGACGCAGTCCATGCACCGGAGCGATTCAAGGACTGCATCCTGTTTTGAGAACCCTGTATCCACTTCGAGGAAGTCTTTTATTCTCTCCCCTGCTTTTCTTTTTCCCATTTCAGTGACCCCCGCATTCGCATGTATGATCCTCGAAGAGCTCTCTTGATTTGAGCTCCTCTGCAGTATAGACTCTCTGTCTTGTCAAAAGTTCGTCCCAGTCAACGAGTTGCGCTTCGAATTCAGGGCCGTCGACGCATGCAAACTTTGTCTCGCCGGCTATCGTAACCCTGCACGAACCGCACATCCCTGTTCCGTCGACCATTATCGGGTTGAGGCTGACGAAGGTTTTCACATTATATGGGACTGTTGCAAGCGATGTGATCTTCATCATTATGGCGGGCCCGATGATCCATACGCAGTCGACACTTCCTTCTTCAAGTCTCTTCTTCAGGATATCGACAGGAAACCCGTGATATCCACAGCTTCCGTCATCTGTACAGACAACAAGTTCGTCACAGTGTGATGCGAGCTCGTCTTCCAGGAGGATCAGGCTTTTGTTCCTGGCACCTATGATGCCTGTAACCTCGTTTCCGGTTTTCTTTAAGGCCTCTGCAAGTATCGGCAGGCATGCAATTCCCACTCCGCCGCCAATCACTACACACCTGCCCCATTTCCTAACTTCGCCTGGATTGCCGAGGGGTCCTGCGACATCTTCGATATAATCTCCTGCACCAAGGGTTGACAAAAACATCGTTGTCTTCCCGACCTTCATGAAAACAATTCTGACAAGGTCCCCGTCAATTCCTGAAACGGTCAGGGGGATTCTCTCCCCTTTATCATTTATCCGTATTACAAGGAACTGCCCGGCTTTTGCATTATGTGCGACATGCGGTGCATTTATCCAGAATTCAAAAATATTTTCGGCTATTTGTTCTGCCTTTTCAATTTTATATGCCAATAGAGTCACTCCGGTAATAAAAATTTGTGATTATAAATTGTCATTAGATCTTCTTTACTTTACGCACTTTAACCGCAACACCCCTGCCGGATCTGATCATCTCATCCGCGCCCATTACGGCCTTTCCTGTCGCAACAGCCTTATCCCCGCGGACAAAAACCTCGTCCCCGGGTCTTATCTCAGGGTCGCAGGATACAACACCAGGTGCAAGGATGTCGCCCTGGGGAATGAAGTCGTCGATCCCGACGATGTATATATCGTCCAAAAATTTCCAACCGTCGAATGTGGGCCTGTATAACCCGGTTTCGTTGTCTATACTAAACAGCTGCTTCTTGTTTTTCAAAACCTTCCTGTTCCCGAAGCGGCCCTTTATTATCATCCCTGATGTATCTGTTTCCGAACCGAACTGCCACGAGAGCGTGCCCCTGATATAGTCGTGATTTTTACGCGGGAAACCCGAGAGGGCCTTATCGAGATTTCGAAGCGATTCAGGTGATGTGGGACTTCCTGTTGCCGTAATGGTGGAATTAATCCCGGCATTTTCCAGTGCATCCTTCGCAATCTCTGCAGCATCGCCGTCAAGGTGGATGAAAACATGGTCGTACCTGTTCTTTGTAAAATATCTCCCGACAATCCCGCCGATTATCTTTCTCTCTTCCATGTCCCAGTAGCCGGTCACGGGGACATCATAGTGCCCTGCAGGATATACTGCCTCAAGCTCCCGGGGGACAATCGCCAGCGGGGAAGTTAGTATAATCTCGTGAGCCCGGTCCCTGACGGTTCCCATAAATTTCCTGTGGCTTTGCGATGATGAGTACGGTTTCCGGGCCGAACACGGAAGGATCACTGCGACGTCGCTCCTGGAAGGGATATAACGCGATATGACCCTCTCCATGAATCTTTTGATCTCCGGCCTGTTTATCGAGTCTGTCGAGTTCGAATAGAGCCTGATCGGCCGTGCTATTGGAGTGTTTTTTTCGGCAAATTCGTAATCCCGGTCGAACAGCCTCATAACCGATACGAGCCCGGGAGAATTCAGGGACTGCTTTTCAAGATACTCCCTGAGGTTACCTTCGTTGATCCTGAGTGCGAGCTTTGCAATTTCGGTTTCAAGAGCAATCCTGTTGTGAAGTTTAAGATCGCCTTTCAGGCATCCCTCACACCTGCAGGCGCCGCTGTTCATGTATTCTTCAGCCGGATATTCCCCGTCCGGGTTGCAGAAAAGGCCCTGTGAGGTCTTCAGGTCGACGGCAGTGAAGTCGAAGAGATCGAATCCTGATGCAATCAGCGTCGCCGCATTCGAAGGAAGTGCGCAGGCCGGGGCGTACCACATTGTATCGGGTGGATGAACGGCTTTCATTGCGATTATCCATTTAACATAATTCCTGGGGTCTTTTAGAGCCGTATGCCAGTTTGATACCATCACAACAGATCCCGATCCGGCCTTTATCTCCTGGGGCGATGCGGGATGTGCTATGAAGATCCCTTCGGGCTGTTTAAGATATCTTTCGCAGAAATTTTCATCTGCATAAAGCGGGACATTGGCAATAGCCGTCGATTTAACTGAAGGGAATAATTTTACCGTATCTTTGGCACACGGAGTCCTGAGTTCGATATCTCCCTCCAAAAAAATCCCTGTCCGGCAGGGCCCCTCGCGTCTTATAACTTCAAACATAGGTGAACCTTTCCCTGAGCTCTTTAAGTTCGCTCTCAATAACCTGCCCTGATTCTTCCGTGCAGGAGATTAGGAATTCTGTGCCCGGGTTGGATTCGATAAGGATCGAAAGTCCCCTGCATCCTGCCCGCAGCATATCGTCGTCCATCCCCGGCATCTCGCTCTGGCCGACCGGAAATGTCTCTTTAAGCTCCGGGGGATAGGGGCCGAAGGGGGCCTTGAAGAGGAAGATCTTCTCATGGCCTGACGGTTTCTTTCCGTCGATAAGGATCAACGCTCTCTCTCCTGCATCGATTCTCTGGAGATTTCTGTGGTATGCGGCGACCTCCGTCCTCAGGCAGCTTTCTTTTCCCCGGTAAAAGAAACGTCTCTTCGTGATCCTGTCCACCTTCTCCAGCTGTTTTGTGTATTTAAGTAGTTCGAGATAACCTTCATAGAGCCGCGGGTGATTCCTGCACCTCTCGTCGACAAGTTCCCAGAGAGTTCCTTCAAGTATCGCCTGACGGATTCTTGCAATCTCAGCAAGAGTTACATGCATATTGTGCAATGCCAAAAGCCTCTCTTTGTCCCCTGATTTTTTAAGTTCCTCTGCCGTATGAGTCCTGCAAACCTCGCAGGCACAGGGGAGCTCGTTTAGTTCTGCGAGTTTATAGCTCCCCTGGGGGGTCATATATCTGTCTTCACGTGCATAGAGGGCATATGCGGCTGAATCGAAGACATCGCATCCCATGGCAACCGCAAGCGCGAACATGGAGGGGTGGCCCGCCCCGAAAAGATGGATGCAGGAGGAGGGGGAGATGGTGGATTTTGCGGCCATAACGACATTTACAAGGTCTTTATACCTGTATGACTCCATGAGCGGAACAACTGCTCCTACAGGGCAGAAAACGTTTCTGAGCTCTGATATCTCATATCCCGCCCTCTTCCTGAGGTCTGTATGGATTCCTCCCTGGACCGGTGCTGCCAGGTGGCCGTCGTCGATAATCTGGAGGGCCTCCCTGATTCTCTGCATAGTTATCCCGAGTTCTTCTTCGGCCTCTTCATGTGTCCTGTCCGGCGGGGATGCAATATCCATAGGGACGATTATTTCACTGCCGATCGCCCTCTGGAATGCAACCGTTTCAGAGTTGGAGAAGTCGACGTCGCCGTAGACCGACTGCTGGAAGGCTCCCGAGTCGGTCATGATGACCCCGCTGAAACCCAGGACAGAATGAAGGCCTTCATTCAACGCCCGCTCCCTGTATTCCCTGCTCTTGCTGAATATATAGGCATTCGTGATAAGCGCCTCCACGCCCATCTTCTCAAGCTCTGCAGGTGTAATTATCTGTATGTGCGGGTTTATTACAGGCAGAAGAAGAGGGGTCTTTATGGTTTTATCGCCCACCTTCAGCTTACCAAGCCTGCCCATTATATCTTTGTGCGTAATCTCAAAATTTATCGCCATCATTCACTCCATTCTTTCAGTAAAAATCTGTCCCTGGAAGACCAGCACCTCTGTATCGGCACTTCTCCACATCCCCGGGGGAAGGCCGGCTTTCATGCATACATGGTCAAGGAACTCTTCAGGCTCCATATTGTATTCTGTTGCAACCTGCGGCAGGAGAAGGCCGCTTCTGCCATGGCCCTGAATAATCAGGCCGTCTTTTCCGATAACGATATTCCTGTCTCTATCTTCAGGCGGGCAGGTGAGTCTCTCCGGGATCGAGAGGATGGTCACCTCGATCCGGATATCATCTATCTCCGCCGGGCTTACAGGCGGAAACCTTGGATCCGATGTTGAGGCAGATACAGCCGCCTCGATGATTCCTTCCCGGAGCGGATACACCGGGTACGGCAGGCCGATACATCCCCGGAGTTCCCCTTTCTTTGTGATTGTAACAAATACGCCCCTGTTCTCTTCAAACACAGGGGACAGTTCGTCGCAATCGATCTCAATGTTACAAATCAGTTTTTCTATTGTTTTCCTGGCAAGGCATAGGGCGGCCTTTCCCTCACTGTCAGACAGAAGCTCCATTATCTACATATATATGCGCCCTAAAATTATAAGTGAGAGGGAGAGGACAGCCGACGGCGGCATCTAATTGCTGCTGAGGAAAGTCCCCACTCCGGCCGGAAACCCGGCCGTATGCAAATACGGGCGGCGAGAGTCGCGGCTCTGGCACAGAAACGGCACGGCCCCCGGTTTAACCAGTGATGGAGCGGTTCTCCTGAGGTGTTACTGAACCGGGGGAGGCGATGGAACGGCGAATCCCCGGGGGAGCAAGCCAAACAGGAACATAACGGCATTTCCGGGCCGGTTCCGGGTATGGCGCGAAGCTGAATGTTGTCAAAACAAAATGGGGCTTATTACTCCCACTCATTTAACTGTTTTAAATAAAATGACTTGAAATAATAATTCATGCATATTCCTACACCCGGGGAGATCAGGGATAAGAGGATAAAGCTCGGGCTTACCCAGACCGGTGTTGCAAAGAGATCCGGGCTGAGCCAGTCAATGGTCGCCCGTATCGAAGCGGGGACGGTAGATCCCAGGGTCAGCACACTCGATAAGATCGTCGGGGTTCTTCTAGATGCGGAGAGGTCGATGATAACTGCGGGAGATCTTATGCACCAGCCGGTGATCTGCATAAATTCCAAAAAGACCCTGGCGTCAACGATTGAAATCATGGAAAAGAACGGGATATCCCAGATACCTGTGATCGACGAGGGGGTCCCGGTCGGGTGCATTTCCGAATCCGCGATAATAAATGCAATGGAGGAAGGGAGGATAAACAAAACAAAAGACCATCTGGTTTCGGATTTTATGGAGGATGGTTTTCCCACGGTTCCTCCATCGACGGATATCGAGACGATCGTTCATATGCTCCACAACAACCATGCGGTTTTGGTTCTTGAAAAAGGAAGGGCCAGCGGGGTTATCACAAAGCATGACCTTATGTCGATGATTGTCTGAAAATTTTAATATTGGGAAAACCTGTTTCAGGCTTTATATCTTTGAGACAAGATCCCTGAGAACAGCCAGAGGATCTTCAGCCTTCACGACACCCGATGCGAGAAGAACCCCGTCTGCCCCGAGTTCGGCGGCTCTTTTTACGCATGAACCTGAACTGATCCCTGCGCCGGCGAGGACTTTTACATTATTATTAACCGATTTTACAGAATCTACCGAACTCCTGATTATGCCTGGATCAGCAGTCGTGACCGAGATCCCGCTTCCGATAAGTTCAGGAGGCTCGATTGCAACATAGTCGGGTGCGAGTGCCGCCGCCGCTGCGCTTGTGCGGGTGTCGTTTGTGCATATTACTGTTTTAAGTCCGTTTCTTTTTGCGGCATCAACAGCGGCAGAGATATCTGCAAGGGTCATTCTCCTTTCGGAATGGTTTATGAGGGTACCTTTTGCACCGGCAGCCCTGACCGCTTCGGCGAGGATATGTCCCGTATGTGCGCCGGGGGATATTGCGTCGATGTGCTGGGCGAAGACGGGAAGCCTGTGATGGTTTGACATGGGGTGGATGTCCATGAAACCCGGGCAGATTACCATCTCAACACCGCTTTCATCAGCTACAGTCTCGGCTGCCTCTGCTATATCATGGGCTTTAAAACCGAAGCCTTCGTTGTATGTTTTAAAATTTATCATTATTACCGGTTTTATGCCAGGCATCTGATCAGGCTCCGTTATTTTCCCTTCTTTATCTTCATCACGTCGCCGAGTGTCGGTGCAATCCCGCTCTTCTTTCCGGTTTTTATGTCAAGGTCGGCAGATTCGGTAAGCTTAATCGAAAGGGCTTCTTCTATCTTCCTTCGGACCGAATCTTCGGGTATCATTCCTTTTTCGATCTTCTTGATCAGCCCTTCCTTCTCTTTAATCTGCATGGCAAGATCCTTCTGGCTCAGGCCTTTCTCCATCCTGGCTTCGCGGATGATCTCATTGAAATCCTCGTTTATCTCGCCGTCGATCATATCGAAAACATCCCTGGATTTCTTCTTTTGTGGGGCAACCGACCTGAATCCGTGCTTTGAGGATGATGTCCCGGCCGGTCCTCTCTTTAATGCATCCATCCCGGGGCGCTCAATTTCTGTTCCAAGCCTGGCGCAATCGGAACAGACCCACATCTTTGCGCCCCCGATTTGAACCAGTATTGGCTTTCCGCGGATAATTTTTCCGCAAACCTCACATTCAGACATGTTAATCGCAAACATCTATATATTGGGCAACCCCTAAATACCTAATTGAGGAAACGGATGGCCGATAAAACAAGAGAAAATGATCCTGAAAAGGAGCAGGAAGTTACCAAATATCTCCTGGACAGGATTTCAGGCCTCGAAACCAGAAACCTGGAGCTTCGCGAAGAAATCAGGCAGCTCGAATCAGAGAAACGGTTCGTGGAAAACCAGAAACTGAGATATGAGCGCGAAATCCGGAAGCTTAAGGGGGAGGTCGACAAACTGAGGAGCCCTCCGCTTATTATCGGTACTGTTACCGATGTCGCCGCCGATAACAGGGTGGTGGTGCAGTCCAGTGCCGGCCCGAGGTTCATGGTCAAGGCTTCGGGATTCATAGATTCCCAGGATATTAAACCCGGCGTCCGCTGTACGCTTAACCAGCAGTCGCTAACAATAGTCGATCTTCTTCCTGCCTCTTTTGATTCACAGATATACGGCATGGAGGTTGAGGATCCGCCATCTGAAACCTATATCGACATCGGCGGTCTCGATGAACAGATAAATGAGATAAGGGAGGCGATCGAACTTCCGCTCAAGAAGCCCGAGGTATTTGAGAAGATCGGAATATCCCCGCCAAAGGGAGTTCTGCTCTTCGGTCCGCCGGGAACCGGAAAAACGCTTCTAGCAAGGGCTGTTGCCCACGAGACGAATGCCAAATTCCTGAGAGTGGTCGGCTCCGAACTTGTCCAGAAATATATTGGTGAAGGGGCGAGACTTGTCAGGGAACTATTCGAGCACGCCAAACTCAACGCTCCGTCAATAATTTTTATAGACGAGATCGACGCCATCGGTGCGCAGAGAACCGAGAGCATTACCTCCGGTGATCGCGAGGTGCAGAGGACGCTGATGCAGCTTCTGGCGGATCTTGACGGGTTCGACAACCGTGGGGATGTCAAGATAATCGGTGCAACCAACAGGATAGATATTCTTGATCCCGCCCTTCTCAGGCCCGGACGTTTCGACAGGATGATCGAGATCCCCCTGCCCGATTCTGAAGGCCGCCTTGCGATCCTAAGGATCCATACAGTCCGTATGAATCTTCACAAAGATGTCGATTTAAGTGAGGTTTCAGCGCTTACTGAGGGGAAGAACGGTTCCGACCTCCGTGCAATATGCACCGAAGCCGGGATGTTTGCGATCAGGATGGAGAAGGATAGCGTGGACATGAACGATTTTATAAAGGCAATAGACAAGGTCAGACATGATCTTAAACACGGACTCCCCGACCTATCGGACGGAGCGATGTTTGCCTGAAATTTTTTTATTCCTCTTCTTTTTCGTATTCCGCGCACCAGACTTCAAGGACGTAATCCGATGACCCGATAAAATCAGGGTAGTCTTCCTTTGATGAGTGAGGGTTTATCCAGAGCTCGTCAAGGATGGTACCATCTTTAATTGATATTAACTTAGAGCAGTTCCATGTCTCCTTCATCTTGTTGCTTCGCTGGTAGACGTCTGTGGCAAAATCTCTTGTACAGTAGAGTCCGGGAGAGATCTCAAGAAAAAGATCCGCAACATACCTGCGGATGTACCAGTTCAGTTCCGAAATGAGGGATAGTGCACCGCCTAATGTCGAGTTCTGGATGATAACTCCACATTCTCTCTTTTCAGGGCGGTAAAAACGAAGTATCTCCCTGCTGGTTTCCGATTCAAGAAGCGTCCTGTAAAGGTCGATATCTTCTTTCTGGATCAGCAGCAGGTTCATAATCAGGTATACATTATATCATCGGTCTTGGATTTATTCTTAACCTTGGATATTGCCATACTGAAATCATCCATCCTTACTTCCGTTGCATTTCTACGGACGGCAAACATTCCCGCCTCACGGCATATGGCCTGGATCTCGGCGCCTGTTGCATTCTCTGTGATATTAACAAGCTCTTTTAGATCCACATCTCCGATATTCATGTTCTGGGTGTGGATTTTGAATATTTCGTATCTTGCATCGCTGTCGGGCGGGGAAACTTCAAGGACCCTGTCGAACCTTCCCGGCCTTAACAGGGCCGGGTCGAGCATATCGACGCGGTTGGTTGCCGCCATGATCCTTACATCCCCGCGGTTGTCGAATCCGTCCATCTCTGCAAGCAACTGCATCAGGGTACGCTGCACCTCTGCACTTCCCGAAGTTCCGTCATGAGTTCTCATACTGCCGATTGCGTCTATCTCATCTATAAAAACGATCGACGGGGCACGCTCTCTTGCGAGAAGAAAGAGATCCCTGACCATCTGGGCGCCTTCGCCGATGAATTTGTGGACCAGTTCACTACCTGACATCCTTATGAAGGTTGCATTCGCCTGGTTTGCAACCGCCTTGGCAATGAGAGTCTTTCCGGTTCCGGGGGGTCCGAAGAGAAGAATTCCCTTCGGCGGCTCGACACCTATCCTCTGGAAGACCTCCGGTCTTGTCAGCGGGTATTCAACGGCTTCCCTGACCTCCTCGATCTCGGTTTTGAGTCCTCCAACGTGTTTGAAGGTAACATCCGGCGATTCTTCAAGCTCCATGACCCTTACTCTCGAATCGAATGTATTTCCAACGGTTCTGATTATCTGGAGGGCATTATTTACTGCGACCTTCATCCCGGGCTTTAAAGTTCCGGCCACAGGTTCCAGTGCATTTGTTATATATTCCTGGTTATTGCCCTGCTGTCTCAGGTATATCTCGCCGGTATCAAGGATGTCGATGACGGTTGCAACGAACAGAGGGGGCCTTTTAAGTTGTGCATTCTCCTTTTTAAGCTGCGAATTTTCCTTCTCAAGCCTTGCAGTCTCGCGAGTGAGTATCTCAAGCTTTGCCTCCAGGTCGTGAAGCTGTTCACTTAATTCCTGTAGATTGAGCTTTGAGATATCTGTATTTTCGTGACTGTCAAAGAGGGTATCATCCATGTTACTTTATATCTTATTTTACAACATTTATTAGGTATGTCTTTTACAATTATGGCCCGGGGGATATCCGGAGGAACCGGAAGAGGCGAGATTCTGGTCAGTAGCGAGGCGATTTCATTTTTATCGGGAGTCGATCCAGAGACAGGAGTTGTAATTGAATCCGGCCACCCGCTGGAAGGGAAGTCCATTGAGGGAAAGGTGCTCGCATTTCCATATGGCAAAGGTTCCACTGTGGGATCATACATCATCTATGCACTTCGCCGGAACAATAAGGCCCCGAGTGCCATTATCAACACAGAGGCGGAGACGATAATCGCCGTCGGTGCGATAATCGCTGATATTCCCATGGTGGATATGCCCAAAAGACCGATCGAAGAGATTCCCGAAGGCTCCATTGTTACGGTAAACGGGGATTCCGGAGAGATTATTGTAGAATAATATATCTGAAGACCTGGAAGGATAATTTGTATTATCATCTTATTTTAACCGATGAGTGCAACCTGAACTGTACATATTGCCGCGGTAAGGATTATTTCTCAGACGGAGCCGGATTTGAATCAGGCAGCAGCTTTATTCAGCTCCCGCCGTCTCCTGAATACAGCAGGGAGGAGTTGTATTCTTTCCTTAAAAAGGATGAAGCGCCGGTTGTTCTGTTCTACGGGGGAGAACCGCTGTTAAGACCGGATCTAATCATGGATTTTATGGACAATATGCCCTGGTGCGGGTTTTCATTGTACACAAACGGACTCATGTTGCGGGATCTTTCCTGTGAGTATATCCGGAAACTGAAAACCGTCATTATCTCTATCGACGGTGATATGGAGACTACGGACGGCTACAGGGGATGCGGCGTCTATAACCGGGTTATGAACAATATCGGATATTTATACGAATCAGGTTTTTCCGGAGAGATCATCGGGAGGATTACTGTTGCGGAAAATACTGATATATTTAAATCGGTGACCCATCTTGCAGCAAACGGGGTGCATCCCTTCAGTTCGATTCACTGGCAGATGGACGCCAACTTCTGGTATGATTACAGCAACCGCCCGGATTTTGGCGACTGGATTGAGAGATCCTATAATCCGGGGATTTTCAGGCTTGCAGACCACTGGGTCGATATGATAAAGAGAACGGGGAAAGTCCCCCGGTGGTACCCGTTCTGCGGACTGATATACGATATCCTGACGGGTTCTGTCAGCACTCCTGTCAGGTGCGGTGCAGGTTATATGAATTATGCAGTCCAGACCGACGGGAATATCGTCCCGTGCCCGTGTATGCAGGGAATGGAGGAATATTATTGCGGGAATATCTTCGATTCGTCTCCCTCATCGCTGAAGAGAATTGAGCCGTCAGGGGACTGCTCTTCCTGTGGCATTTATGATTTCTGCGGTGGCAGGTGCCTTTATTCAAATATTATTCAACCCTGGCCTGAGGAAGGAAGAAAGCTCGTGTATGGAAGTGTTTTGAACCTTAAATCTGCCATGGAATCAATAATACCCGAAATCCGTAAAATGATGGCTCAGGGATCAGTATCGGCTGACGATTTCCGTATTGATAAATATAACGGGTGCGAGATAATTCCTTAAGATTTTATAGATGATAGTCAACTGGAGGAGAATTAAATGGGCGAAAAATTCTTTTGCCGCCCTTTATTCTTCATGTGAGAGAGAGGGGATAATTCTCCGTGAAACCGACGCTTCGGAGAAGGATATAACATTATATAGCCTGAATTCGGTGGATGCACCTCATTATATCGATGAGATAAAGAATGCAGACTGCATTACAATCGCGGGGGGGCCGCACCCTTCAGCTCTCTATAAAGAGATGGCAGATATTGCCGATTATGTCGTCGTTGGCGAAGGGGAATATGTTCTCCCGAAACTTCTTAAGTCGCTGATGAACGGATCTGACACTCGTATCCCCGGCGTAGCAACAAAGGAAGGCTTCATTCCTCCCGATAAATGCGTTCTTCTGGATTCATATCACCCGTTTACAAAGTACAAGAGCTTCATCGAGATCTCAAGGGGCTGTCCGTTCAGGTGCGGGTACTGCCAGACTCCCCGGCTCTTCGGCGGATGCATGAGGCATCGATCAATAGATGTGATTGTCAGGGCATCGAAGGCATTCAGGGATGTCAGGCTGCTGAGTCCCAATGCGCTTGCATACGGCTCGTCCGGGAGGGAATTTTGTCCAGACAAGATCGAAAAGCTGCTCTCCTCTTTCTCAAAGGATCAAAGGATCTACTTTGGAACATTCCCAAGCGAGGTCCGTCCCGAGTTCATAACTGATGAATCACTGGATCTTATAGAGAAATACTGCGCCAATAAAAAGATACACTTCGGTGCCCAGTCGGGAAGCGACAGGGTGCTTTCCCGCCTGAATCGCGGCCATACCTGTGCCGATACAGTCCGTGCCGTTGAACTCTGCCATGAGCGGGGTTTTGTCCCGGTGGTCGATTATATTGTTGGAATTCCTTTTGAAACGGAAGAGGACCAGGAGGGGACGGTCCGCCAGATGAATTGGGTGTCTAAGTACGGTAAAATTCACGCACATTATTTCACTCCCCTTTCAGGGACACCGCTTGCAGGCACAACACCTTCACAACTGATCCCCGGGGTAAACGACCTGCTTGGAAAACTCTCCCTGGCCGGAAAGGCGACCGGCCACTGGCATGATGCAGAATCCCGCTTCTTTAAAAAGAACTGAAAATCCGGTGCAGAGTCCGACTCCCCTGTTATCCAGGTTTATGATAATAAGGTTGATAAATAATCAGCCGGATTTACATCTATGGCAGAGGCAGAAGAGACAAATCCACTAAGGATAATCGCGGGGTTAATCCTCGGTGCAGTTGCAGGGGTGCTGGGTTTTTTTGTTATTGCGTTAATCCTTGGTTTCTTAGAGGATATATCCGGAATAAAAACGGGAATAACGGTTAATGTCGGAGAAAATATCTGGAGTGCCGTGCTACTGTTTATCTTTGTAATTTTCGGGATGGTATACATCTACTGGAAGGTTAAAACGACACCTCCCGCAAAAGAAGAGATAGTGGATTGATTTATTCTTCCGCTGATTCCGGAGCTTCGGTTACGGGTTCCGGTTCAGCATCGATCTTCGGCTTTTTGAATGACTCTTTGAGTTCGACTTCTTCAATTCCGTCGACATATTCAAAGATCTGGTGAACGCACATTCCTTTGCCCATCATCCATCTCTGGTCGTATGTGATGCCCGGGGGGAGAATGACTGTAAGTTTACCGTCTTCAAGGGTCATTTCAAACTCGCGGCCGGTAAAAAGGTCGAGAATTGCCCCTGCTTTTTCTATCGGGTCATTAACTACCTCTTCGATTGTATATTTATACTGCAGTGTCTTTCCTGCGAGCATGTGATTGAAATCAACAACCGCACGTGAGCCGATTATGTTTGTAACGAATCCCTGGCGGTTCTCTGCCGTGACACGCATCCCAACGGTTGGTTTCTCCCTGAAATCCTTCACATTGACAGATTTTACGAGCGAATCTTCTCTTTCTCCATAAGCCTTGTCGGGACTTATGGTAACCTCGTTTTCTGCTCCGATCTCTTTTCCTACAATGTCTTCGTCAAGTCCGGAAATGACATGGTTGCCGCCTACACAGATTGTAATCGGTTTGTAGGGCTTTTCTTCGATGTAGCTTCCGTCTTCCTTTGCGACTTCTTCATATGTGGTATCGAAGATATCTCCGTCAGCGCTGCCGGTATAATTTATTTTTACAAAATCTCCTTGTTTTATTGACATAAATACACCTGTCTATATTAATTGGTTTTATGTACTTAATATAAGTGATATAATCATGCTTGAAGTCGAGGCCAAGATACGAATAGATTCAGTGGATCAGATCCGGAACAGACTAAAGGAGAGGGGGGCAGTTTTTATCAAAAAAACAAGGCAGGCTGATACTTACTTTAACTCTCCGGTAAGGGACTTCGCGGTGACCGATGAAGCCCTCCGGGTACGTAATGAAGGTGACTACTCCGAGATTACATACAAGGGCCCAAAGATCAAAGGAACCGGAGCAAAGGCAAGGGAAGAGTTCAATGTCCGGACAGATGATCCGGAAATTCCTGGAATAATTCTCGAAAAGGCGGGTTTTATAAAAAGCGCCACTGTCTCAAAGCTCAGGGAAGAGTATGAATATGGTGGTGCGAAAGTTGCTCTCGATATCGTATATGGACTTGGTGAATTCATTGAAATTGAGATTATCTCTGACGACCGTGATTCTGCACTTGAAACTATTGAAAAAGTCAGGATGGAGCTTGGAATTTCAGGTGAGCATATCGCGGATTCGTACCTGGAGATGCTCCGGGAAGAGACCGGGAACTGATGTTCTTTCTGCTGGAGGGGTATAAGTGCTGTATTTGCTATTACAGTCTAACGGAGAAGTGATCTGATTCAGAGATATAATAATCCCATATCCGGCAAAAAAATTTGATAAAAAAATTATACTGTGAGTATCTCGACGCGAATATCTTTCGGCTCTTCTCCCAGTGTGATAATGGCGCATCTCCCTTCCGATGCGGGTCCCGGATTTACAATCACGGTTCCGTCAATCTCCTTTATACCCGGGTCGTCGTGGATATGGCCGCAGCAGACGAGGTCGAAACCTTCCATATGTTTCCTTATACTTGAGCTGCCCACATTTGCATCTCCGACGCTGTCCTGAGTGCCCCGGGGCGGGGCATGACATATGAGGATATTATGCACGTTGTTTTTAACTCCCTTTTTTGCCCTGGCAAGTATTTCATCTATCTCCTCTTCCGTCATCTCAAAAGGTGTTCCAAACGGGGTGGGGTTTGAGCCGCCTATCCCGACAAGCGTGATCTTCCCCAGTTCAAGGGAGGAGCCATGAAGGCAGACTGCACTCGAGTCTTCAAGGTGCTCCACCATCTCCCTGCAGTCGCAGTTACCTGGAACAGCAAAGCAGGGAACCTCGATCTGGTCAAGCATTAAAAGCGCAGGTTCAACGGGGCCGTCCGGGTCTGTAAAATCCCCTGCTATAACGACAATATCCGGGTCAAGTTCGAGAAAAGAATTAATCTTTCCATATTGACCGTGAAGATCGGTAAGCACCAGAATTCTCATCATGGAATACTGTTCGGCTTTTCCGGATAAAAAAAATTCTGTTGGAATCAAACAGGTGGCGGGAATTACCTGCCTGTGGAATACCTTAGCAGTGCGGCAATGCCCCCGAGCGCTTCGAGTTGTTTTCCCGGTTCAAATTCGGATGAGAGAACCACCACACTTGCACGCATATTCTCAGCCTTTTCGAGAAGTGCGGAGACCCTGTTCTCCCTTAGCATCCTGTCGGAAACGAGCACCTCGTCAGCTGCACCCATATCAACCGCATCAGATACTTCATCTATCCCGTATGCCGCGGTTCCACCGGAAGATATCCTTGAGATGAGCTCTTCCATCGATGAGACCTCGCGTGCGAGCTGAAGGTCCTCGGAGATCCTGTCAAGGACTCCCTGCCCGATAACCTCCTGCACCGCTCCTCTGCCAACCCTTCTGGTATCGGAGACGACGCATCTTCCAGCCAGATCCCTGTCTTTGGCTGATAAATACCTAAGGAAGTCCTCTTTTATGAAACCCGGCCCTGCGATGATTACCGGACCTGTAACATTAGTGATGTGAGAGAAGATCTCTTCAAAAAATGCTGTACGCATATCCAGCCCTTCACGCTTTCCCGAACCTCCCTTGATCGTAATGAATCTCTCGGGCCCGAACTGTCGTATCCTGTAGATCTCAGCTTCTCCGTCTTCGATTGCGGCAATATGAACTACGCCTGTTACAGAAGCCTTTACTGCACGGTCAATTCGCTCCCTGTCGATATTTCTCCAGTTTTTAATTACAGAGATCTCATAACCCGCCTCAAGATTGATTGTGTGATGGAAACCCTCGTCCGGCCCGTGCTCGATCAAACCGCTGATCCTGAGCCTGTTCGAATTGTCATGGAACTCTACCTTTTCAACTCTTATTCCCAGGCGGACAGGCTTTTTCTCCGTTTTTTCCGGCCTTGACTTGTCGGTTACAGAATCAAGGCTCCTGAAGGTGTTTGCAAAGACCAGATCGTTCTCCCGGACGAGGTGGCCTATATGCCACAGGTCGTCTGTATTCTCAGGAAAAAGCCTGATCTCCCCGAATGAATTTTTCATTTCCCCAAACTCTGCTTTCATCACCGGTTCTCCTTTGTCATGTCGAAAACCCCGGCAATGTCGGATCCCCCGGGAGGAACGAAAGCCGCTATGCTTTCGGTATTCAGGACTTTTTTAAGCTCCTTAAAGTCATCATCAGGGATCATCTTTTTCAGTTCCCGTAAAACCTTTTTTGCAGTATCGTTAGGCTCGAATTTTCCCGGCAGAAGGGTTGTATAATATGCTGCTGTCTTCCTTACGGCACTCTCCGGGCCGCCGATTACCGCAAGTTCAGGCTCGAACTGGATACCGATTGCGATCTTTAATCCGACATTCCTGAAATATCTTCTCTCCCCCCTGACAATAAAGGCACCCCGCTTGATAAACTCTCCAGTCTCAGCGGTCTTGCTGACCTGTTCAGGCTTTGCTGCATAGACGTCGCAGGTCAGATGACCGGCTTTCCAGGCATTCGAGTATGATGCAGCAAACACGGATACTTCATCCCAGCATCCGGTTTCTCCTTTTACGACTACAACACTTCCGCCGTGGACATCGGCATGAACAAAATAATCGTTGCCTTCAAGATATTTTTTCCCGATATCCTCGTTGCTCCCGGCATCACGCCCGCCGATAACCAGAACTCCGTCACTGGTTGTAAACCAGCGATATTTGTGATACCATTTCTTTTTTTGCAGCCTGTATTCCTGCTTCTTCTTTTCAGATTTCACTTTCGGCATGAATTTTTCCATAGCTGCTATTGCCCCGGTTTTTTTCTTTTTGAACTTCTTTATCGCTTCATAATACCTGTTTGCATTGGATTCGGGATTTTCATTTATGAATATCTTCACAACTTTTCCGCTGATCAGAACGTCAACTGCAGACTCTGACGGGTATACTCTTGAGATCGATCTTGCCGCGGGCAGGGAACTGTTTTTTAGCGTCTCCTCAACATCCTGCCATGACATCTTTGAGGTGGCAGTCTGAAGCACTTCGATGATTTCCGCAATTTCCTGGTAGTTTTCATAGATGGCATCCACTTTTTCCTGGAGGTCTTCGATCTTCTTTTCAAAGCCCGTGATCGCCTCCTGCTGTCTCCTCCTGATAATCTCGGATTTTGGCAGTTTCTCCTTTTTGGCTTCCTTTATTGCAGATTTTGGAAGAGGATAGAATGCAGACAGCGCCTCATTATAATCAGGATATGATGATTCAGGAACTTCGCCTGAGAGAGGGTAGGGCCAGCAACCCGAATTTGTTATTATTGCATTTGTCTCTCTTGCCAGGAGATCTTCAATTGCCTCAAGAATCTTTTCGGGTTCTACATCTGCAGGATTCATGGTCTTTTCATATCCTGCAATAAGGCAGACCTCTTCAGCATATCTTCCTCCAAGCATGAAACCGGAAGCGAGTGTTCTTACAAGATCCCTGTCAGATTGATTGAGAAGACTGCTTATGGTCTCAATATTGATCTCCTCTGTACCAGTATCCGGGAAGACATATTCCGATCCCGAAACGACCTCCCTGTCCTTAAAATGCTGCCTTTTGAGCGGGTTTATCACGATAAAATTTTCATCACATAAGATGGCGTTTCCCTCGTTGAAGAGTTCAAAGATGAGGTTGTACTCCTTTTCGCTCTTTCCGATTGTAATTATAAAGATCCTCTGAAGCCCGTACTGCCTGATATCCAGTATCCTCCCGCCGCTGATATATTTCCGGAGGAACATGGAGTATCCGGAGGGGTTTTGAGGTGCATCAGGAAGGTCATGGGTAAGGCAGGCCCTTTTGCCGCATTCGACGATAAAATTATATTTGGCCTTATCTTCCCCGGTCAGCCTGAAACCGAATGATTCCAGGTCGTACTGGTAGATCTTGCCGATCCACATGGGGAGCCTTTCCCTTATTTCACCGAGCATTGTCCTGATGTCAATGCTGCTCATTCCCTTTTGGGTTGCCATTATATACCAAACTACATATTGTCTGAAAACCAAAAAATAATCACTGGTGTCTCAATGACCGGGGATGAAGAATTAAATAACAATACTGAACAGGATAATAAAAAAAGTATACCTGATAAGGCAGAGGGGCACAGGGAGCGCATGCTCAGGACAGGTGTGGCATGCTTCATGGGTATACTTACCGGAATACTGTCACTGGTTGTCATAGGAAATCCCGGAGTTCCGCCGGGGGACGGGCTTTCGATCCTCGGCTGGCTGTTTCTTCTTGCCGGAATTGTCTTCCAGAAACACATATTCATGGTACTTGGTATAGATTATTCCAAACTTGGCGGAAAGGACTGGTTTTACCAGGCATTCATGACTTTCGCCTTCTGGTTCATAACATGGACGATTCTCCTGACACTATAATCAAACCCGGATACTGTTTTTTACTGGTGATCTAAAATGCGAATTGCTGTTGTACATAAAGACAGGTGTCATCCTAAAAAATGCGGAAAGGAATGTATTATCTACTGTCCGAGGGTCCGCACCGGGGATGAGACCGTTGTTATCGGCGAAGACGGAAAGGTAGTGATATCAGAAGAGCTCTGTGTAGGTTGCGGGATATGCGTCAAGAAATGTCCTTTCGACGCCCTTGATATTGTAACCCTCCCCGAAGAGCTTGAATTCCCCACCCATCGCTACGGCATGAACGGTTTTGCCCTCTATGGTATGGCAATTCCGCTCGAAGGTAAGGTTACGGGAATACTCGGTCCAAACGGTATAGGAAAGAGTACTGCCGTAAGTATCCTGTCCGGACAGACGATTCCAAATCTCGGCGACTTCGAAACTCCGCCCTCGTGGGATGCGGTCCTCAAGAATTATTCAGGTACTGAGTTGTTCGATTATATCCGTATGATATCGTCAGGCTCGCTGAAGGCCTCAATAAAACCCCAGTATATAGACTTCATACCCAAAGTTTTTACCGGGAAGGTAATCGATCTTCTGAAGTCTACGGATGAAAGAGGCAGGCTCGATCATTATGTAGCAAAACTTAAGCTCGATTCCATCCTCGACCGGGAGATTGGAAATTTATCCGGTGGAGAGATCCAGAGAATTGCACTTGCCGCATGCCTCTCACGAGATGCAGACTTCTATTTCCTCGATGAGATAACCCCGTATCTCGATATATACCAGAGGATGACAGCCGCCGAACTTATACAGGAGCTCTCGGCAGAAAAACCTGTCTTAATAGTGGAGCACGATCTTGCAATACTCGATATGCTTGCGGACAGCGTGCATATTGCCTATGGAAAACCCTCGGTTTTTGGAATTCTTACCCGGCCCAAAGGTGTGCGTGTCGGGATCAACCAGTATCTTGAAGGATTTCTCCAGGAGGAAAATGTTCGTTTCCGTGATTATCCAGTAAACTTCGAGATTCATTCCCATAACAGAGAAGTTGTAAGAGAGACCCTGATGGAATTCCCTGCACTAAAGAAGAATTACGGGGACGCTTTCAGGCTGACAATAAGGGGAGGGGAGATTAAGTGTGGAGAGGTTCTCGGTCTTGTCGGTCCGAATGGTATAGGAAAGAGTACATTTGCGA
>CAYXKC010000013.1:0-28862 GCA_964465295.1 uncultured Methanomicrobiaceae archaeon
CGGCAGGCGTTGGAGCACTGAAACTCGGTTGGCTCGGAGATTGCAATGTCGCATACGGCATTCCGCTGTCGGCCTCAGGTAAGAGCATCTTCTTCGATCGTAAATAGTTATGAAAGATATAAGACTGCTCACCCACACGGAGATTATTCATGGCAAAATTAACGATCCGTGGCGGAGACCTGGATCTTGTAGAATACGAGTTTTCGCCATTCGATATCGGTGAAAACATCGAGACTCTTGGAATAAAGACAAAAAACGAACCGCTCCCAAAGAAAGGAATTTTTACCGCGACCGCTCCTGCAAGGATACACTTATCGGTACTCGATATGAACAGGTTTGCACCTAACAGGCCCGGCGGAGGCGGTATTGGATTTGCAATACAGCTCTATACAATTGCAAAGGCAGAATGTACAGAAGGAGCTGTATCCATCGATTATGACAGGGAGCCGGTAATCAGGCACTTTGTAGAGGTTTTCAAAAAAGTCACGGGTTATACCGGCGGCTTTAAGATTAGCATCACCGACCACGACAAAAAGCATGTAGGTCTCGGCTCTACAGGGAGTGTTCTCCTTGCAGTCGGGCACGCGATGAATGCGGCGACAGGGAACCCGATCACACCAGAAGACATCCGCCTTCTCATAGGCAACAACTATGTCGAAGAGACCTGCGAAGGGCAGATCATCCATGGCTTTGAGACAGGAGTCGGACCTGCTGCCGCAACTTACGGGGGAATGGCAGTCCTTTGCGATGAATTAAACCTGGTCTGCCATCATGCTTTTGCGGCAGATAAAAATGTGTTCATCATCATTCCTCCAACCGAAGCGAAGGCCTCGGGTGAGGACGAATTCAATATCCTGATGAACCGGGCGAGGCATCTCGACTATCGCGACAGAGAGCTTAAGGCATATCTCGTCCTGATGGACCTGATACCCGCACTTATCAGAGATGACCTGGAAAAACTCGGGGAGGTAATCACCGAGATCGACTTCCGTGGTTCGAAAAGAGCCGAAGTCGAGCACAACTCCTTTGAGATCTACCACTACATGAGCAGGCTGAGAGAAGCCGGGCTCGAGTTCGTTGGAATGAGTTCGGTGGGCCCTTCCATAGCCGTGATTACGGAAAAAACCAAAATGGAGATGGAAGATATTGCAAAAAGGCTCGGCCTTACGATTGCAATAACCACAAGAGTTGACAATGAGGGGCTGAAGATTACCCAAAATTAACTTTTTTATTCTACAATTATATCATACGCATCAAGCAGACCCAGAACTTCGGGATATGAAAATCTGGCAGCCGTCATTCTGTTGGCTCCGGGATCGATACAATAATTGAATGACGTTCTGAAATCTGCACCTGAAAGATCGTTTTGAATGAAAGTGGCCCTCATAAGATCGCACTTCCTGAATACCGCATTTCTGAGATCGCAACCGGAAAACCCGGCTTCATTTATTCTGCACCCGGAAAAATCCCGCAAAACCGGCATGAAAGTCTTCTTTTATATTTACCGTGTAATATTTGATCGAATCATACATCTTAATACCCTGATTTCGGGAAACTCATTTTTTCCGGCACTATTAATCCCCGGGTCCCCCCACCGTCCGGCATCTATTGTTTTTATCCAATAAATCATCATATTACTATATATGGAACCCGGCCGAATCAATATCCGAGAAGCCTGTATGGGCGACTTAGGTTCGATAATCAGCCTCTACAGGGACTTACATGAAGATCCTGTTATCCAGAAAAAGGATACCCCTAAAAGTATTTTTGAAGAAATCCTGGCCGATAAAAGGCTTCACCTCTTTATACTTGAAGCTGACGGAGCTGCGGCGGCAACCTGTATTCTCGATATAGTCCCCAACCTCTCGTGGGGTGCAAAGCCTTACGGGCTTATAGAAAATGTGGTTACAAAGAAGCAGTTAAGGCGAATGGGATATGGCACCATGCTACTGGAGCATGCTCTCGGGTTTGCATGGGGAAAGGACTGTTACAAGGTCATGCTCCTTACCGGGAGGAAAGAGGAATATGTCATGGATTTTTATGAAAACGCGGGTTTTTTTAAGGACATCAAAAAGGGTTTAATCGCGATAAATCCGGAATATAGTGAAAATTATAATAAATTCTATTAACCCGTCTCACACTACAGTAACACTCTTCGCGAGATTCCTGGGCTTGTCGACATCCCTGCCCAGTTCAACCGCAGTCCTGTATGCGAGCAGTTGAAGAATTATCGAAGAAGTAACAATATCCCCTGCTTCCGGCCCCTTCGGAAGCGGGATGAATATGTCGGCAACCTCGCCGATATCGATATCTCCCGGACTTCCTATGGCGATTACGGGTGCACCCCTTGATTTTATCTCCCTTATATTAGAGAGCATCAGCGCATGTGAATCATGATCAGGACAGACCGCAATCACGGGTGTTCTCTCGTCGAGGAGAGAGAACGGGCCGTGTTTCAGTTCACCGGCCGGATAACCTTCTGCATGTATATAGGTGATCTCCTTCATCTTCAGTGCACCCTCAAGGGAAACAGGATAATAAGGGCCCCTTCCAATAAAGAAGAGGTTCTTTGCCTCCACACACATCGAAACCGCCTCTTCGAGATCGGTCATAAGGCATTCCTCGATAACCCTGTGCATTGCAGAAAAAGAATCCAAAAAGCCGTTATCCGAGAGTTCAGCCACGATCCTCATCAGTACTCCCACCTGCCCTGTAAAGGACTTGGTCGCAGCAACGCTTATCTCGGGACCTGCGTGCATGAAGAGGGAGTAGTCAGCAAGCCGGGCGACAGAACTCCCGCAAATATTCGTTATCGCCGCTGTTGTACAGCCTGACGCCCGGGCCTGCCTGACTGCCGCAAGAGTATCCGCAGTCTCGCCGGACTGGGAGACCGCAATTATAAAACTGCCGGGCTTAGGTCTGAAATAGGAAGCTTCGGAGGCGATCTCCACCCTCACGGTGGTGCCTGTCCACTTCTCCATTAGATACCTGAATATCATGCCCGCATGATAAGAGGTTCCGCAACCGACAACTGTAATTTCAGAGGCTCCACTTATCCCTTCAACAATTCCACTGTCGATAGGGGAATGAAATGCATTATAAAAGACATCCGGCTGTTCGTAGATCTCCTTTATCATGAAATGTTCGAATCCGCCCTTCCGGGCCGAATCTATATCCCAGTCGATAAGTTCGCTCTTTCTCTGAACTTCAGCACCCCCGTTAAGAATCCTGAATTCTGACGAATCAAATGATACGATGTCTCCGTCATCGAGAAAAATCACTTTCCTTGTGTACTCGATGAGCGGGGTGATGTCGGATGAGGCGAAGATCTCCCCGTCACCCAGCCCGATTACCAGAGGACTTCCCTGGCGTGCCGCGGCTATGCGGGATTCGTCTTTGCATACTGCAAGAATGGCATATGAACCCTCGATCTCCTCAACGGTTCTTGAAAGTGCAGATAAGAGGTCGCCGCCGTAATATTTCTCCAGCAGGTGGGCGATAATCTCGCTGTCCGTATCCGAAGCAAAAACGTGACCTTCTTCAATCAATTTCTTCTTAAGCACGGCATAATTCTCGATGATCCCGTTGTGGACTATCGCGATATTTCCCGAACAATCCTGATGAGGATGTGCGTTTCTGTCATCGGGGACTCCGTGCGTCGCCCACCGGGTATGCCCGATACCTAAATGGCCCCCTTTGCCGAATTGCGAAGGATCAAAACCGGATATCCTCCCTTTTTTCTTGTATACCGAAACCTCAGAACCTGCAATGGCAAAGCCATAGGAATCATACCCACGATATTCAAGTCTTTTCAGCCCTCCAACAACAACCCGGGCCGCATCCCTTCGCCCGGCATATCCGATTATCCCGCACATCCGGTTACTTCACCACCGTACCGTCGGGAATTGCCCCCCTAAGACATCTTCCTTCCCCGATTGAAACGGAATTTCCAACAACTGCACCTGAAAAGACTGTAAAAGGTGCAGATGAAGTCCCGTCCCCTATTATAGCCCCGAATTCACTTCTTCCGAAATAACCTCCGCTCTCAAAACAGTAGGCCTCCTTTTTGGTGCTCGTGTGGTCTGCAAGAACAGATCCCTCGCCGATTACGGAATCGGTTATTCTGGAATGAGAGCCAACGCGGACATCGTCAAGCAGAATCGAATCCCCGATATAGACAAACGGGTCAATCCTTACCCTTGATCCAATTGATGTCCCAGGCATAATACATGCATTGGGACCGATAATGCAGTCATCACCTATAACCACCGGGCCTGTTATCACTGTGTTGGGGCCGATTTCGGTATTCTCCCCGATCCTGACCGGACCGGATATTATTGTGTTCCGGCTGATAGATCCTGCATTTTGCGGAGATATCCCTTTCAGTATGCTGCGGTTCATCTTGAGAAGGTCCCATGGATAGACTGCATCATGCCAGTCACTGGTATGGATTGCCTCAATCTTCCGGCCTTCGGCAATCATACCCGAGATAAGGTCAGGGATCTCCGCGTCGCCCAGCCGCCCGAATATCTCCTTTGATAGTGAGAATACACCGGTACTTACCGGCAGACCCCGGATATTCTCCGGTTTTTCACATATTTCGGATACAAATCCACCCTTAAGACCCACTACTCCGAAATTGAAAGGCTGCGGATGGTCGGATATCAGCATCGCATTTTTCCTTCCCTTAATTGCAGATATTGCAGATGGCCCCAGATAGTTGTCACCAGGGAGAACAAGAAAGTCGTCTTTTATCAGGTCTCCGGCGCACTTCAGCGCATCTGCAGCCCCGAGCTGCTTCTTCTGGATTACTACTTCGACATTGCAGCCGGGTTCATTGAGATGCCGAACCAGCTGCTCCTTCCTGTACCCCGCAACGACTATAATATCCCTTATCCCGTTTACAACGAGCGATTCGATTACATAATCGATAATCGGCCTGTTTGCAACAGGCAAAAGCACCTTGGGCCTGCTCCTCGTCAGAGGCCTGAGCCTGTGTCCCTCCCCGCCTGCCAGTATTACTGCCTGCATTATTACTCCTTCTATCTCCCTATTCTTGTCTTTTCTGCAATATTGCCCTCAAGGAATGACCCGGGAGCGGCCATAACTCCGCTTCCGATTATTGTCCCGACATTTACAGAACAGTTAATCCCAAGCTGGACGTTGTCACCTACAACAGCACCGAATTTCTTTCTTCCGGTATCTCTGCCGGCGGATTTTACATTCCTCCGATCATGTCTCAGGTTCGCAATCTTCGAGCCTGCACCAAAATTGCAGCCTGACCCGATAACACTGTCGCCAACATAATTGAAATGAGGGATCTTGGTCTCATGCATAATGACGCTGTTTTTTATCTCCGAAGAATGGCCGATATGACAGCCGTCGCCTATCGAAGTGGACGGGCGTATATAGGCATGAGGTCCGATCATACAGTTATCTCCGATAATACACGGGCCCTCAATATACGAACCTGACCGGATAATACTGCCCTTTCCGATGACAACAGGGCCTTTTATTACAACATAATCCTCGATCTCTCCTTCATTCACTTCACTGACTGAAGAGAGAAAACTTTCGTTTGCGTCAAGAAGATTCCACGGTTCACCTATATCGCACCACGATGACAGTCTGCATACAGAAAGAAGGCCGGATTGAATAAAGGGCTGAAGGGCATCGGTCAGTTCAAACTCCCCTCTCTCCGATAATTCAATTAAATCGATCTTCTCAAAGATGTCCGGGGCTAAGAGATAAGCTCCGGCATTAATAAGATTCCCGGGGGGGTTCGGCGATTTTTCAACAAGCCCGGAGACCATCTCCCCCTCTACGGTTACAACCCCGAACTCCTCCGGCCGTTCGCTTTCAAATACGGCTATGCAGGGAGGCTTCATCCCACAAAACCTTTTGATATCATCCGGCAGGACGATCATATCGCCGTTGAGCATGAGGAAATCCCCGGTCAGGAAATCTCTTGCAGTATTGAGGGCATCTGCAGTCCCTCTCTGTTTTCTCTGGACAGTGTACTGTATTTTGACACCCAGCCATCCCCCATCCCCGAAATAATCCCTGATCTCCTGTTCCCTGTAGCCTACTACGAAGACGAAATCACTAATCCCTGTTTCCCTGACTGAAACAACAAGGTGCTCAAGCATCGGCCTGTTTGCAACAGGCAGCATTACCTTGGGTCTTGAAGCCGTTAGAGGTCTCATTCTCTTCCCTTCGCCGGCTGCAAGTATCACACACTGCATATTATAAACCACCTCCGGCATATTTCAGTGCCTTCATTCCTCTATCCATCATACTGTGTGCGATATCCCTTGTCTTCCCTTCGGCCGTCAGTCTCACCTTTGGCTCTGTCCCGCTCGCCCGCACAAGGCACCAGCCGTCCCCATCCTCTATTCTTATCCCGTCGGTGGGACTTTCGGCTCCCATCGATCGCAGAATATCACCTGCACCCACGCAGTCGATAGAAGTTCTTATAAGAGGATATGATGGCATATTATCTATCCTTTCGGCAATATCGCATGAAGATGCAGTTTTACAGAAAAGCATTGCTGCATATATTCCGTCGGGGCAGAGCGAATGATCAGGAAATATCCAGCTCCCTGATGGTTCACCACCAAAATCGCCCCACTGCCTAAGCTCTTCGGAGACAAAAGAATCCCCGACAGGTGTTCTCCTGACTTGCGCAATCCCCTCTATCGCCATTGAGGCATCAGCTGTTGTGACCACCCTCTCTGCACCCAGTTCCTCTGCAAAGAGCATTAACAGGTGGTCTCCCGAAATATACCTGCCGCGGTTATCGAAGGCCATAAAGCGATCTGCATCCCCGTCATGGATTAATGCACCATCAAACTTCCCTGAACGGATTATTCCAGGGATATAGCTTAGATTTGATTCGAGAGGCTCGGAAGGACGGGGGAATTTTCCACTGGTATGGCAGTTTATGCATTCGGCTTTAACTCCCGCATCCTTCAGCAGGGATGGCGTTATCACGCTTCCGGCACCACCGCCGCAGTCCAGGACAACAGAGATCTCTTTTTCAACTGATATAGAGGATAATACTGCCTCCCTGTGTGGAGTTATGATATCATATGCCCTGTAATCTCCCTGTTCCATCCAGTCGCAAAGGAGCGGCGCTTTAACAAGCCTTTCAATCTCCTGTTGCTGCTCCTGTGTATATGCAGAACCATCGGGATTGATCAGCTTCATCCCGTTGTACTGCTCCGGGTTATGTGATGCAGTGATACAGCATCCGGAGTCCGTTTTCCCTGCTGCAAACGCTACCGTAGGTGTCGGAGCTATCCCCCCGTGAATTACGCTGCATCCCGCTGCAAGTGCACCTGAGATAAAACCTGAAGATAAAACGGGGGCTGTTGTTCTCGTATCCGTACCGGTTACTATCGAATTATTGATCGAACCGCATGCCATGCCGACCTTAAGTGAGAGATCAAGTAGATCCTTATCAAATACACGTCTTATGCCCGATGAGCCGAAAAGCATTGAAAGAGTGTATGATTTCCGAAAAGATATATATTGGGGCGAAGGAGGTATCCCGCCTATTTCCTGCCGTACGGGCACCAGTGACGAAGACCAACCATGTTCGCGAGGCCCGAGGTTCCGGGAGCAAGGAAGATCATATCCTTTTCCCTCCGATATTTCTCACAGATCCCCAATCCCTCATCTGAGAAGATACCGTCTCCCGAGACAAGTATAAGGTCAGCTTCTCCTGGATCCGCGACTATTCGATCAGAGAGCCCTTTGCTGAGACCGGGGAGTGTCCCGTTGAGAAAGATCTTCCTCCCTTCGGTCTCCTCCCTTAGCTCAACCAGGCACTTTTCACCGCAACCGGCAGGGCATGCATCGGAGATCCTCGGGAAGCACATGAAACTCGAAAGGCAGTTGAGTATTGCACATGCTGCAGTTCTCTGTACCGGAGAATCCAGGCTTTCGCCATACATGAACGAGACCCGGGTCTTAACCTCCAGAGGATATGAGGTTGCAATCTGTACTTTTTTGCCTCCATATAAAGCCTCTATGCACGTTCCTTCAAGATAAGGGCAGATCTCTCCGCCAGGGCACCTGGAAAGCTTGACGGCGCCATGATCGCATCCGCTTCCTGAAAGTTTCTTCTCCATAATCTCTACAGCATCATTAACAAGACTCATTTTATCAAATCTCCTTTTGGACAGGGTATAAGACCGCACGAACTGGCGAACCATCGCAGCCCTCAATTCTGAGCGGCATTGCAGAGAGACGGTACCTCCCCGGATTTGCCCCGGATAAATCCGCCATCTCGATAATAAATGTGCCGTTTCCGAGCAGGATACGATGGACGCTCCCGTCGCCGTCAAAGGCCTCAATAGAAGGAGCATCGGTCACGACACATGTAATCCCACATTCGGCCAGGTATTCTGCACATCCCCGGTTCACGGATTTATACAGGGTCATATCGGAAGATTCCGGTGAAAATCCGGTCTTTAAGATAACGATCTTTGTACCCTGCAATTTTTCTTTAATATCTTCCTTCTCCACAAATCCGGTGCCGCTTTCACATTCGATGAGAACGGACTCCCCGTTGATGGATTCAAGAGGTATTTCATCAACATTCAATCCGTCCCTAAAGTAATGGGAAGGGGCATCGATATGAGTACCGCTGTGTGAAGAAAGATACAGCGAAGTTATCCTGTAACCGTCTCTTCTAATTATCTCTGTCCTTACTTCAGGGTCTCCCGGAAATACCGGGGTTCTTTCAGACAGCAGTATTGTGATATCGATATAGTCCATCTGTACAGAAGGAATGTGAGATTATTCAATAAAAAAACAGGGGTTTAAAACCCTGATTCAGCAGCATCGATCGCGGCATCGATCTCTTTCTGGAGTGAGTCGGGCAGGCCCTTTATCCTTACATCCAAAAAGCCCCTGATGATAGTCGCGGTTGCCTCCTCCTCGTCAAGGCCTCTTGCCATGAGATATTCTATCTCATCACGTGCGATCTTTCCGACAGCGGCTTCGTGTGTCAGTTCAGTATTTTTAAGGCGGCCTTCGACCTCCGGGATCGAATGAATGACGCCGTCTTCAAGTATAAGGCCCTTGCATTCGATATGCCCCTTCGTGTTCTCCGAATTCCCTGCAATGTGCGATCTGGCGATAACCGTTCCGCCTGAGGTTATCATTCTCGAAACAAGCTCTGCACTCGAACCCTCTCCGTTAAGGAGTGCACGCTGCCCAAGATCAAGATGAGAGCCCTTGGGCGCAAGAACCACAGAGTTGAACCTGGCGACCGCATTTTTGCCTGCGAGATCTGCAACAGGATACATCTGTACTCTTCCTACCGGTTTGAGGCTGACATAATTCGAGAGGAATGTCCCCTCCTCATCGACCCTTGTGGCACTGCGGGGAAATACATTGATGTTCTCACCCCAGGTATGGATCATCGTATTGCTTATCAGGGCATTCTTCCCGACATAGATCTCGGTTATTCCGTAATGCGTTCCTTTCTCCCTTCCGATACTGCTGGTGCACCCTGTAATCAGGTGAAGTTCAGCACCTTCCTCGGCAATTATTATATTATGAACGGTCTGGATATCGGCCTTCTGCATAAACAGGCAGGACTGAAGAGGGAATATATTCTTACTTCCTTTACGGGCTATTACGACAAAACCCCGGGGCCCTTCCTCTTCTTCCCTGCCGGCAACGAATTTCGTATATTCATCCTTGTCCCTTTCGACAAGATTCCAGAAGTAGTCCTTCAGCCAGCCGTACTTTTTTAAGGCAATATCGAGCGGGAGCATCTCGATTCCCTCTATCTTCGATGAGGAATGATGAATATGCTGGTCCCTCTGGACGAATGACCCCGATCTCTTCTGCGGGTCGAACTCAAACCCCGATAGCACCATCCTTTTTTTATCTTCTTCAGATATTTCTTCGATTATTTCTGGCATCTGATACACTCCTGGTATCCCTTCTCCTGTATGACCTTCAATATCTCTCTCGGGTTTCCATGGCATTTGATCTCGCCGTCGCACATCATATGGCCGGCATCGGCATCGAGATAATCGAGAATATAACCTGTATGCGTAATGATCAAACCGGATTTATGCCTGTCAACGATATGGCGGTCTTTTTCGACAAGTTTTGCAATTGAATGCCCGATAAGAGCAATATTCTCGAGATCAACACCGCTTTCGGGTTCATCAAGCATGACAAAATCAGGCTGCTGGATTAGAAGCTGAAGAACCTCGCTCCTTTTTATCTCCCCTCCTGAAAACCCGGCATTCACATCCCTGTCAAGAAAAGTGTTCATGTTCATCTGGGATGAATAGCGGCCGATATCCCCTATATCCCCGCCGGATGTCGCCATCAGGAGCTTTCCTAGTTTAAGGCCCGAGATGGTCGGAGGGCGCTGGAACATCATTCCCATTCCATACCTCGCTCTCTCGTGCAGAGGAAGATTTGTTACATCTATTCCCTTAAAGAATATCTTTCCGGATGTGACCCTGTAACCTGAGAAACCCATTATGGATCTTAGTAGCGAGGTCTTTCCCGAACCGTTCGGCCCCATGAGTACATGGGTCTCACCTTCACCGATCTGCAGATTTATGTCATGCAGGACTTCTTTGCCCTCGACATCCACGTGGAGGTCTTCGATCTTTAACATCTCTGGCACCTGGCTGTTATAAATTCTTTAAAACTTGAACCTTTGCAGATATAGTGGTGTCGAAAGAACATAACCGGGGCGGTGCTCATTAACTTTCACACCGTGCACGGTGCGGGTTTATCCCCGGGTTCACAAAAGTCCATAATATGACAGAAACTTTTACACAACTTGCCGGAAGAGCGGCCATGCACAGGACCATTATCCGGAGAAACCAGTTTTCCAAGAGGATATGGTACCCGGGAACAGGATCTGACAGGGCAGACAGGATAAAAGAAAACCGGGAGATAATTATCTGCAGATGATCCTTCAGAAAGTCAGGCATCCGTCTTTATAGCTGATTGCCATACGACGGTTTATTATCCTCCATGAGAGCAGAAGCTCGACCATCTCCGTTGCAGTAACATACTCCCTGTCCGAATATACTGAAACGGGATCCAAACCGGTCTGCAGTGCAATGCCCTGCTCGAGTGCCTCCACAACCTCATACCTGAATTCCCCGTCAAGACTTAGCGCCCCCATATTCCTACCGTATTTTTCAACAACATTATAATCGAATGAAAAGGCCCTCTCGGACATCGAATTTATTGCAAACAGATCAAAGTTGAGATTGATGTTCCTGATGGTCTTATCCTGCCTCTTCTGGTAGAGGACAACCCTGTAGACCCCTCTTTCATTCATTATATCTTCATTGTACCAGCTCTTTGTAATCCCGATTACAGCATCTGCATATTGCCTCTGGGGCATTACGTATTTCTCGTAATCGGCTCTCCTGCTTTCGAGTTCTGCAAGAACATCCTCCTCCCGGTATCCCCTGTGCCTCACGTCCCGGTTTATCTTCCATGCATATTTCACATCCGTTGCAGGGTTTACATAAATCGAAAAATCGATCAGGCTCCGGAGTCTTTCAGTGGAGAAGGTATGGAGACCTTCAAGAATGACTACACCTGTAGGATTGAACCTGACAGGCCCTTCTATCTTCCCGGAATCATGATTGTATACGGGCTTTTCGACAGGTTTACCCTGTCTCAGGAGATCGACATGCTCTTCAAGGAGGGAGAAATCGTTTGCTTCAGGGGATAACGGAGTAATACCGGTTCTTCGCCTCTCCTCCCGATCCAGGGTGTGGTAATCGTCAAGAGATATCGTGGAGACCATGTCTTCACCGAATATTGTCTTAATCGCCCTTGTGAAAGTGGTTTTCCCTGAACCTGAATCTCCGGCGACCCCTATAACAAATACACAAACGGAGGAATTTATTGCGTCCTTAAAGCTGCTTTGATCGCAACATGAGTGATCTTCCATTATCCAGAATTTAACCGCAAGGATATAACATTTTACCGTATCACTATGGTCATTTAATAATCATAATCAATATCAGCTGTATATGCAGATAAATCTCATAATTGTCCCATATTTGCAGATTGCCTATACTTTTTTGAAATTAATAAGTTGAATCAATCATTTAATTATAAACAAATAGATACTAAAAAATGACCGGCAGCGGAGGCATTCCTGAAGATGAAAAAGATAGGATCTTAAAAGCAGGATATGGAAACAACAAGGGTTTCGGGCTATACCCCGTATCCGAGATACTATCGATAAACAGAGCTTCGATAACCGAATGCGGTGCTGAAGGCAAAGGTGCAACGTTTGAGATATCTTTCCCGAAAAAAGGATGTCAGTTTTGACTACCTGTATTAACCTGAAAAGGATCGGTTGATTAAAAACCCGGTATGCCGAGATATAAACATGGAAGAAATGCCAGAATACCAGATCTGTGAAAAGTGCAGGAAGAGAGGTACACCTAATATGAGAAAGTGCTGGAACTGCGGGGCACCTTATCCCGGATTCGAGAATGACGATAATGTCCGGATCTTCAACCCCTGTTCTGCGGAGGAGGAACAGACAGATGCCGGATTAGAGCCAGCGGAATCTATTAAACCATGTGAAATTGAAAACCTGGACTTCTGTAAAAGGCTTTTTGCATATAACCTCCTCCTGAACGGAGAGATGTCACTTTCGTTCTGTGAATGTGAAAAATGTACAGAATCACTCTCTGAACTCCTGGCGTTTATAATGGAATGCAACCCAGAGGATGGACAGGTACAGGACGAACTGGAGAAGATCGACCGCAGCAGCTTCATCTTCGACGCTTCGATCTTTGGCATGATATCAGAATAATCAATTTTACTTTAAATATTTCCTTGTTTCATTTAATTCGGAACCTATAAATAAATAATTTCCTTCTTTTATTTATGAGAAACTCAGGATTTCTTTTCCTTGTTGTTATCCTTCTGGTTGCCGCAGCAATTGTACATGCAGGAGCCGCGGATCCTTCGATAACGATGATTCCAGGTAAAACAGAGGCGTTACTTGGAGAAGCCATATACATTACAGGAACAATTGACGGGGTCAATACCGATAAGGTATATCTCCTGCTCAGCGGTACGGGCCTCGACGAAGATGGGGTCACAATGGTAAACCTGAACTATAAGGCCTCCGACGGGAAGTTTACGGAAGTGCCGGTTACGAGTGACGGGAAATGGACATATAAGTGGAATACCGGATACATCGGCGGATTTACCCCGGGACAATATAAGATCTATGCAATATCCGCCCCTGTCCCTCTTGGAGACCTTGGAAATTCGGGAGAGATTTACAGATCGGAATCGATCGTTATTCGATCTGCAACGGATGAGAAGATGCCGCTTATCACTATAGATGCGGATCCTTCTGTAGCGGACCAGGGACATGTGGTCCGCCTGACCGGTTACTGTGAGGGTGTTAATACTTATACAGTATTTCTCTTCATAACCGGACCCGGTATCGATGGTAACGGAGCACCCCTCGGCGACCTTACTGCAAAAGCATCAGAAGGAAGTTTTTCAGAAGTTCCACTTTCAGGTTCGGCTAACTCTTATGGATACTCTCTCGATACATCGGTCGTCCCGCCGGGCGATTATAAGGTATATGCTGTTACGGGACCCGACGACCTTTCAAAGCTTGGAAAAACCGGCAATATATATGCAGAGACAACTCTGAAGATTAAAGGGGACTATGACGGAGAAGAAGGACCGGAAACAGGAACGTCTGCGCCAGTGGAAGGACAGGCAAATGCGTCAACACCCCTCTCAATCTTTCCGGTATTCGGTGCATTGACCGCAGGATTTGTTATTTTCGGGTTTTCCCGGAGATAATCTTTTTACTTTTTTTAGATTACATCCCTGTATGCACAAATTTTTTTAATACTGGTGACAATAAGTCGCTAACTGAAGGGAGTGTGATCGTATGGAATATGCAAAAAAGATGCTAATCGTTATAGCACCTGAAAACTTCAGGGACGAGGAGCTTTTCGAACCGCTTCTTGTACTCGAAGAAACCGGAATTGAATACGAGATTATATCAACTGAAAAAGGAAGATTCCAGGGTATGCTCGGCGGCTATGCCACGGCAACGGAAACTATCTCTGAAACACTTCCATGGCTAAAAGGCAAAGGCATGAAGCATTATGGCGGGCTTTTAATCGTTGGCGGATCAGGATCACGGGATTACCTCTGGGGAGACGAGGAACTCTACGGAATTGTAAGAAATTTTGATAAAGAGATAAAACCCACAGGCGCCATCTGCCTCTCCCCTGTTGTCCTCGCAAGAGCAGGGGTCCTTGCCGGCAGGCATGCAACGGTCTGGCCGGATGATGAGGCAATTCGCGAACTGGAGACACACAAGGCGATATATGAAGACACCCCTGTTGTCAGCGACGGCTATTTCATAACGGCTAACGGCCCGGGGGCTGCGACAGAATTCGGAAGACGGATGGCAGAGGCGTTTTTGGGAAAAGTTCTGTACTAAGTAAAAACAGACAGGGGATTTTCCTGTTATCCTTCGGATCTTCTATTTTTGCGATTCCTGACAAGAACTGCAAGCCCAAGCAGACCCGCGGCAAGCAGTGTCAGGTCCACATAGAACCCATATATTACCGAAGCGCCGATACCTGCATAAAGAGACCACCATAGAAGCATTGCAAAGAGAAGGATATACAAAATATGATCCTTGCGATCCTTTTCAGGCGTGCCGGCAGATGAAAGGAGGAGAGCGATCGCAGTAATCGTCGCCGGGCAGGGCGCCGAAGGAAGCGGCCCTCCCGGATACGGGTGGCCGGATATCCACCCTGCTGTCGTATACATGCCAAGACCCCAAATAACCATTATGATAACGGTATACCTGAGCCATCCGGCTGACGGAATACATATGTATATCTTTTTCCTGAAAATATCAACTGCAAAAAGAGTTCCTGCGATTATAAACGGGATGCCGCCTGCAAACGCCGACTCGGCCATGTAGATAAAGAAGAATACAGTCCCGTTCCAGAGGAATACAATTGCAAGTACAGATTTGGTAAATACCTGTGACCATTCATTAGCTGGTCTTGTAAGTACTAATAAAGAGGCAGTTACAAGAAGAAGCCAGAGAACTATATTTATTACCAGCCAGTCGGTATTGTAGGCCCCAAACTGCGTGTAGAAATAAGAAGAGTTCTGCATATAATCACATCCGCTCCGGGTACCAGTAGTGTCAGTGTAATTAGTTAATGAAATATCCGGTTTTCCAGCTTAAAAGCACTTCATAACTTCTTTCTCAATCTTTTTCTTCAGTCCGGGAACAGACCCTACATCATAGATCTCATCAACATTATCCACGAGGATCTCACCCTTCTTTTTAATCCCTGATATGGCCATGAACGCATCGATCACAGGCACTATATGGCTGAAATTCTCCATCCCTTTTCGCCCGGAAGTTGAAATAAACAGGCCGGATGCGGCATGCTTTCTCCCGTTCAGGGCACTCATTGCATGATATGCCTGAAAGCGATCGAAAAGGCCCTTCAGTCCCGCAGGAACGGTGTTTGTATAAACGGGAGATATAATGACAACAACTGACGCACTTAAAACAGATGCATAGATCTCTCTCATGTCATCAAGAAATACACAGTGCCCGTAATTATAGCACTGGTAGCATCCGGTGCAGGGCCTGATATACATACCATCGGGCTGAAAGACAATATTCCTCATACCCATGGAGTTCAGCTTCTCCACAACCCACGATGCCATGACCGCACAGTTGCCGTCAGGACGCGGGCTTCCCTGGATTATTACGGCGTCGATTCCGGGAACGGGGAGAGGTTTATAGACCGATTTTCTCTGTTCCTCCTGTCTTATGAGATACTCTAAGAACTTATCATGCCGTGAGATTATCCTCTCCCTCCACTCTTCATATCGCCCAAGAGCTGCATTTTCGGCATTTAGAGATAATGCAGGAGTATATTCGCAGGTATTTGTCAGAAACCGGGCCACTGTTTTGTCTTTTTCCACCAGGGCAAGATTATACCTGATCATCCTGGGATAAAGCGAGCTCAGATCCTCCCTTTTCAGGACAATTGAAAGATTATCATCAAAGCGATGCTCCCTGATCGTTTCGGATGGAAAAGGCACAGGGGATTGTTACACCTGTATTATGATTAAAGTTGGGTGATTATGTTTCTCATAAATTAATTTGGAAGCAGGGATTCCTTCTCCAAAGATGCTATAGATGAAAGTTCGGAGGAGTTCAGATCCTTAAGAGAGTAATAGTTCCCTCCTGAATGATCAGCAATTGTCCGGCAGTAACCAAGCTGCATCTTCAAAAACGATCTTCCCGTATCCTCAGTATCGATTACAACGGTATGAATTCCATGCCCTCTGATCTCCTCAGAAGCTGCAATTACATCATCTTTTCCAAAACCGCAGGTATTCAACCTGCCGTCGGAGACAATAACCATCATAGGAACGGTGTCGGGGTTCTTTCTCATCTCGTTTATGAGAACATCCATTCCCCTCGAAAGGCCGGTGACAAGAGGGGTTCTTCCACCCGTAGGCATCTCTTCGAGCATCTTCATCGCAAGATCAACACTTGAGCAGGGCGGAAGGAGAAGATCGGCATCCTCACCCCTGAATACAACAAGGCCAACTTTGTCACGGTTCATATAGGAATCCGCCAACATTGAGAATACAGCTCCTTTTGCCGCCTCCATCCTCTTTTCAGCACCCATCGAGCCACTTGCATCAACGACAAAGATACAGGACATCGAGATCTTTCCTACACGGGCCTTCTCCCTGATATCCTCATCGCAGATGGCAACACAGAGGCCGTTTTTATCCCTTAACCTCTGGTATGGTGCTGCTGCCCTCAGGGTTGCATCGACTGCAATATCACGGTTTCCCAGGGGAAGTCTTGATGAGATGTAAGTCCCTGCAAAACCGTCGGAGATTGTCTTAATCTTTCTTCCAGACAACTTTTTCCGCTTTATCCTGTCACGCCTTTCCATCATCTTTATCTTAGACGTGTCAACAGGATCTCCCACAGAGAATACCATCTCCCGGGGAGGGAGTCCTCCTTCACCGTCATCGCCGGGAGGCATATCACTCTCGTCAGGCTTCTGGGGGGGTTCCTGTGGCGGATTTTGTTCGTTCAGGTCTTCTTCATCTGGTTTTTTTTTTGATCCTCGAGCTTTTCCTGGGCGTCCTTTATCGATTCATCCAGCTTTTCCTGGTCGATCCTGGGCTCTTCGAAGGGTTTTCTTCTCATTCTGTGAGGCAGGGCATATTCCATCGCCTCACGAACGTCCTCCGTCGTAACCTCTTCTCTCCCGTCAAAAGCCGCAATTGTTTTGGCAGTTCTTACAATAGTTATATCAGCCCGGTGAGTCCGGACACCCATCTCAATGCATGTAGAGGAGATCATCTCCAAAAGATCATTGCTGATAGTTACTTCCGGCAGCATACCCTGAGCTGACAGAATTTTTCCCCTCAGCACATTCTGCTCTTTTTCAGCACCCTCTGAAAAAAAATCAGGGTTTCTTTCATATTCTTCAATTATTCTTATAATCTCGGTACGCTGTGCAATATCCTCTATCCCGTCGACACTTACCTGAAGACCAAACCTGTCGAGAAGCTGCGGGCGAAGTTCACCCTCCTCGGGATTCATGGTACCTATCAGGATGAACTTTGCCGGATGGGAAAGCGATATTCCTTCCCTTTCAACCGTATTCACACCCATGGCAGCTGCATCGAGAAGGACATCGGCAACATGATCATCAAGGAGATTAATCTCGTCAATATACAATATTCCCCTGTTGACAGATGCAAGAATTCCTGGTTCAACGGCCTTCATACCCTCTTTTATAGCCTTTTCGAGATCTATGGTGCCGACAACACGATCCTCGGTGACACCGAGGGGAAGATCAACGACTCTTGCCTGTCTGGTAGCGCATTCCAGCTCAATCCCATTCTCATGCATTTCACGGCAGATGCTGCACATCTCCCTCTCGTCACTGGGATTGCAGTTGAACGGGCAGCCTGATATAACATCGATTTCAGGGAGAATATCTGCAAGGGCACGAACTGCTGTAGATTTTGCAGTACCCTTGTCCCCGCGGATCAGTACGCCCCCGATCCTGGGATTTATTGCATTCAGAATTAGTGCCTTCTTCATCTGATCCTGGCCCACTATGGAGGAAAAAGGCAGTACATATCTTCTGGACTGATTTGACATCAAATAATATTCACACCAAAGTAATAAATAATTTTATTTTTGTAGCAGATAATATGTTAAAAAAAAATAATATAATATTTTATGTTAACAATTTAAACCATAAAATGTTAATTGAGGTTTTTTTAAGGTACAATCATTTAACAATAAAAAGCAGCATTATATTCAATTCACGCCACTTTCTCAGACGAGCGAAAAGGAACGATTACCGAAATTCCAGAACAGGCAGGCTAAAATTTTGCTTCAATTCAATATACTTCCCTGACTGATTCAGGAGTGAAAAGATTGTTTGGACCACCAAAACTGTAGATACTTCCGTCCTTTATCATGGCTATGGTGTCAGAATACTTAGCTACAAGATTAATATCATGTATTGCCATTACAACCGAGATCCCAAATTTTTTTACAAGATTACGGATAGTTTCCATAGTATCAAGTTGGTGCTTTATGTCAAGACTACTTGCAGCCCTTTATCGTCCGGCATGTTGGAGAACCCAGGATACTTCGGCATTTATAATACCGGGATATTTTAGACAGAAAAGGAAACCTTCGGGATTATGGCTGCGGAACAGGAGATGCTATCCGCCAGCTAATCCGTGACGGCTACTCCGTGAAAAAAGGGATTTGATGTAATGATGGGAGTATCCTCCTTGGGCTGATCTATATATTGATCATGATGAGATTATAGAAATGGTTTCTGTTTCATCAACATTTCTACCAGAACCCGAGCTATATGACATCGTCTATTCTTGCATTTTGTCCATGCAATAAAAGATCAAAAGAGGAATTCAGAACTTAACTGAATAATGCATAGAGAATTTCGATAGACCCATTAAAACTAAAAAGTGCTTTTTTTTCCTGCCTCGATAACTTATTCATGAGGAATTCCACTAATTTTGCAATTAAGGGCGAATATGGCCGTATTGATGAATAGGGGGAACAATCGTATGAAGGAGAGATTGTTTACCGAGACAGGGGATATCAAGGAGCTAAATGCAAGGGATATAATGTTACTTAGAAAATGCAAATGCATTTTCACGAAATGGTTTTCAGGGAAAACAATTTCATTGAAAAGAGGATGAAGAGATCATCCGATTGTAACTAAGGATAAAAACCGTAATAAAAGAACCAACAAAAAAAGATCTGAAGATAAAGAAGATTTGCGGTGATTAAAGCAGTCTTTGGAACGGGACATCTGAGGATTACTGAACTAAAAAGAGTCAGAGAAAAATATGTTCTCCTCTTTTTGTTTTAACTTGTACTAATTGAAGACTATTAACAAAAGAGCACTTTAAAGCGATAACTATATGAAATTAAAAAAATTGTCCGAGAATAAGAGGAAAACTCAGAATAAAGGGACATTCAAATTTATTGAATCGCAAAAAATTGGGATTTTGGGAATCCTCTAGAATAAAAAAAGAAACGGCCGAGATTATCTCCGGAACTTATGCCCCTCTTTTGTAAGCTCCGAAAATTTATAGACATCAATCGATCCGCCCTGGATGTTGCCGGATGTCCCGGAGATCGTATCCTCTATATCGCCCTCGATTTGAAGATAGGCACTCTTTAAATCCTCAAGAAGAGAGCCGTCGGTATTCCAGAGCCCCCTGGCATTCGCCTCAAGAAGCCTCCTGCCCATCTCCTCAAGGGCCCACGGGTTCTTCTCGCTGAAGAACTCCCTCATCTCATCGTCCAGGATGAAAGTCTTTGCAATATCATCGAATATGCGATCGTCCACCTCGCCGGTGGTCGCCTCCCATCCGTAGACGTGAGTGACCCTCTTGGAGATGTCAGATGCGCCCTTGTAACCGTGGCGCTTCATCCCTTCGATCCACTTCGGGTTGAGAAGTTTTGTCTGCACGACTCTCCTGATCTCGTCGGCAAGTGTCCTGACAGAGACAGAGTCCTTTCCTCTTGTATCACCATAATAGACCGGAACGTCCTTTTTGGAGAGTGTCCTCGCCGCCACCGTTAGTCCCCCGTGGGAACCGAAATAGCAGCAGCAGCCGAGAAGGTCGTATTCATCGGTCATTGTAGCATTGAATGTTAAATCAACCTTAGATAGCTGTGACTTCAGCTTCTCCTTTGACTGTTCACCGAAACGCCCTTTTCCGTAAGAATAGCTGTTCCATTCGACATATACATCCGAGAGATCCTCCTCTTTCTCCCATGCCGAGGCATAAAGGGCAAGGTTCACGCCATTTCCATATGTCCCCGGCCTTGCTCCGAATATCCGCTCCGTGCTCCCGTTTTCAATGGTGTGCTTCCTGACAAAGTTAATCTCCGGGCCCTCATCGAGCGCCGATACGGCCTTAAGAGCCTCATCTATCAGCTCGACACAGTTGTAGAAGTTGTCCCTAAGGATACCGCTCAGCCGGATGGTAATGTCTATCCTCGGCCTCCCGAGATCCCCGGGTGGGATTATATCAAACGATTTGACCCTCCCTGCCTTCCAGACTGGTTTCACGCCGATCAGGGCGAACATCTGGGAGAGGACTTCCCCGTCGGCCCACATAATATCGGATGATAGCCAGTAGAAAGCGATGTTTTCGGGCATATCTCCATTCTCCTCAACGTATTTACGGAGAACCTCCTCTGCGAGGCGGCCCCCTATCCTCCAGGCGGCCTTTGTCGGAACCCTGCCGGGATCGAGAGAATAGAAATTTCTTCCTGTCGGGAGTATCTCCGGGTTGCCGCGTGTAACAAGCCCGGATGGGCCCGGTTCAATGTAGCCCCCTGAAAAGCCGTTCAGGAGCGCTTCGATCTCCTTTGAGTCCTCTATACGCCGGTTGATGTCCCTAGCCGATTCGGCGGTGGCCTCAATTCGCCGCAATCCTTCCGCTCCCGCAGAGTCATCAGGAAACAGAGAAGAGGGATCCCCCCCCTCAATGGATATACCAATAAACTCCTTTGCAAACGAATCGGAGCTTCTCAGGCGATTTGTTCCTTCATCTTCACAGTCCCCGCAGAACTCATCATAAAGACCCTCGATCTCCCCGTCGTACCTCAGGATAGAGTGTATCATCTCAACCCTGCTTTTGCCGCCGGGAATCTCACCAAAGATATGCATCCCATCAGGAATTCTCGTCTCGTAGAGTTCGGTTATCAGCCTGTGGGCATTTTCGATCACCCTGTCGAATGCCTCCTCATCGTGATGATCAATGCCGGCCATCCCGGCAGCCCCGGAAAGCCCTGTCGACCCGAGGAGTTCGGGGATGGTGTGTGTCAGTGCGTGAGCCCGTGCCCTGTCCGTACCCTTTGTCTTCCTGTACTCGGCTATCTGGTCCTCAAGTTCTTTCAGATCCCCATAAAGCCCGCTTTCAGTCATTACTGCCTGCATATGATCGATTATCGTAGCATAGGCCCGCCTCTTGGCCGTCGTTCCCTCGGGAGGGTTGTCGGAATTATAGATATAGAAATGCGGCATATCCCCTATCGCAATGTCAGGGAAGCAGGCACCCGAGAGTGCGGCGCTTTTTCCGGGTAGAAACTCGAGATTTCCATGGGTCCCGACATGAACAATTGCGTCCGCCCCGAATACCGAATCCAGGTAGTGATAGGTCGCAAGATACTGGTGTGTGGGGGGAGTCTCCGGGTCATGAAGTATCCTGCAGACCTTCCCGTCGCACCTCGAACCTGCACAACCCCTCTTCGGCTGGACGCATACGACCGCATTCCCGTATTCCACGCCTGTGACAACGATCTTCCCATCCCATATCATCGCAGGCGGGACGCCGTCGATCTCCTCTCCGGGTGGGTTTCCCCACGATCCGCAGACTTTAATTCGTGCCTTTTCCGGGAGAGTCGAGAACCATAAATTATACTCCTCCGGGGTGACAAGTGCAAGTGCGCCTCCCTTATCAATGATCTCCTCTATCGAAGTCCATCTGAACTCAGATACGGCTTTTTTCTCCATTATGGTCTCAACAAGCTCTTCTCCCGATGATGGCGGCGTGATATCATATCCTTCTTCTTTAAGTGCAGCGAGCACTCCTGCAACGCTTTCGAGGGTGTCGAGATGAGCGCCCGAACCGACGCCTCCTTCGACTGATGAGCAGGGCTTGTTATGAAGGATGAACGCAATCTTCCTTTCTGACGGGGCCTTTTTCCTGAGCCTTATCCAGCGTTCAATACGCCGTGCAATCTTATCCAGCCTCTCAGCAGAACAGGTATGGCAGAATACATCCGATCTCCCGGGAAGGCTGCGATCCTCAAAAGCAAGCGGGATCATCTCAAGCATTCCCTGGAACTCCGGCAGGGCTACGGTCCACCCGAGTTCTGAGCCGTCCATACCGGATGCCGAAAGCCGCCATTCATCCTCGGTTTTATGGTAGAGGGTCAGCGGGTGAAATACCGGGACGTTCTGTGCCTTCAGCGCCCCGGTGAACCGCTCCCTTTCGCTTCCGTGGATGAACGAGCGGACATCGATTATCGCATCGGGCATCTCACTGAAAAACTTCTTTATAATCTCTTCACCCGAAAGGGAGCCTATATCCTTATCCGACGCACCGAGACAAAATACGGGGATTACATCGGCAAACTTCTCTATTCGCCTGATAAGTGCATCCGCAACAAAAAGATCGCCGCAGACCCACTGTGTTCGCGTAAACATTATCCCGACAAGGGAGGTATGACTTCTCTTTTTCCAGGAGAAATAACCCTCCGGAGTTTCGAAATAGCATTCCGAGTCCGGGTGGTATACCCCCTCCCAGGCGACCTCTACCGGGGGTTCATAGGCATAATCAAGGCCGAGTACCTCCACTGCGCAGAAGGCGAGCATGTTGCGGATATTCTCCTCCCCGCCATAGAGGAAGTAAGTGCTTACAGCCGATGAGATTCTCATCGGGGCATTTGAGACTGACATGAATGCATCGGAATACCCGTAGCAGATCACCGGTATCCCTTCGGGAATCCCTGCAATAAGGTCATCCCAGTAGGGATCATGCGACGGGTGAAGAAGAATTAAATCCGCATCGGAGAATGAATCGATGCATTCGGTTACTTTTTCGCTGCTCTCCCTGAGATCGGCCGCCTGTATAAATTCGGCCTTAAACCCGTGAAATTCGGCTGCCTTTGAGAGAAGCGAGATCTCGCTTCCCCATGCAACCACCGATATTCTGACCATTTAGTTACTCTCCACTGAATCCTCTTCCCCGGCCGCCCTGAGCGGAACAATATAGGGGTGTTCAAGTTCATTGCTGATATGTGCCTCAATCCCGTAAACGGACCTCATCATTGATGCGTTAAGGAGGGATGAAGGGGGCCCGAATCCGCAGACATCGCCATCGTTCAGGACAAGTATGTCATCACAGTACCTTGAGGCGAGATTCAAGTCATGAACAGAGATTATGACCGAGGTTTTCCTTTCCTCCGAGAGATCCCTGACGATCTCCATTACATTCATCTGGTAACGGATGTCCAGGCTGCTCGTCGGCTCGTCCATAAGCATTATTGGAGTCTCTTGTGCAATCGCCCTTGCAATCATGACCCTCTGCCTCTCTCCGCCCGAGAGCTCGTTTAATCCCCGGAACGCAAACTCAGCCACGTCGACCAATTCCATAGCGGAGTACGCCTTCTCGTGGTCCTCCTTTCTGGCCCGCCAGCCGATATGCGGCTTTCTCCCCATCAGGACCGTGTCGAATACGTTCGCACCCGAACCGGTCGATATCACCTGCGGTACATATGCAACCACCTTCGCGATATCTGTCCTGTCCATCTCCCTGACACCTGTACCGAAGATCGAGACCTCCCCCCCAGGGGCCAGAATGCCATTAATACACCTGATTAAGGTTGTCTTTCCCGATCCGTTCGGTCCGGCTATTCCGGTGATTGTTCCCTCTCCTGTCTCGAAACTGACGCCTGAAAACACCGGGACGGTCCTGTATGAAAACGAGAGATCTCTTACCTTTACTGCTGCGGTCATTTTAATCACTCCTCTTCATGAACAGGTAGAGAAAGAACGGAACCCCGATGAATGCAGTCATTATTCCAACAGGAATGGTGGAGGGATACAGCAGCATCCGGCCTGCGATATCCGCCGTAAGAAGAATCGCTGCTCCTATCAACCCGGATGCGATTATAAGCACCCGGTGATCGCTCCCGGTTGCCATTCTTGCGATATGCGGCCCGACAAGCCCGATGAACCCGATGGTTCCGGTAAATGCGATTATTGCAGCTGTGAGAAGCGAGGATACGACCATAAAGACCGTCATCCTCCTTTCAACAGGAATCCCAAGACTCTTTGCGATCTCGTCCCCTTCGGAGAGAGCGTTTAAATCCCATGATTTCCAGATCAGCCAGGGAACTACAGCCAACAGCACGAGCATCACTATGCCAAACTCCGTCCATGTCGTCCTGCTGAGCGAGCCGAACATCCAGTAGACGACCTCCGCAGCCTGGTCGGTCGTGCCGAAGTACTGGAGAAGCGATGTTACGGCCGAGAAGAGGTACATGACAGCAATTCCGGCGAGAATCATCGAGGAGGACTGCATCCCCTTCCTTCTTGCCATACCGTATATGGCAAAGGAGGCAGCCATCGCGAAGATGAAGGCATTCGATATTATAAGCAGGCTTCCCGTTATTGCAACAACACCCGCACCGAGGACTATTGCAACCGACGCCCCGCATGATGCAGCTGAGGCGATACCGAGGGTAAACGGGCTTGCGAGAGGATTTTTCAGTATTCCCTGCATAATAACTCCTGAAACCGCGAGGCCGAACCCGGCGGCGATTGCAAAGAGTATGCGGTGGAGCCTGAAATCCCAGAGAATTATATCGGCCTGGCCTGCGGGCGAGTAGTCCTCGCCGGAGAAGAAGGAAAGCAGACGCCCGGTGAAACCGTCGATAATAGCCCGGTATGATTCGATAACCGATATCTCCGAGGTGCCGACGGTAACGCCCCAGCAGACAAGCATTGCAATCAGTATGATGATTCCAAGAAGGAAAAAGAATTTTTTCCTCCTGATAAGCTCATATTCGGCCCTGAAACTCTCCAGTCCCGATGCCATTATATCACATCATCCCCGGGTACACGAAGACAGAGCCTGAATAGTTCTCAAAATCAAGCCCCTGATATCTCTCGATATACTCCCTGTGGATATCTTCGGGATTCATGTCCGAAAACTGCTCAGGATAGAGCCACTTTGCCATATACATGATTCCGATAAAGTGACCGGGGCCGCCGAAGATGTCATTGTGCATAATGTGCATCCGGCCATTCTTTACCGCATCAATATCCTGCCATCCCGTTCTTGTGGCCAGTAAGTTATAGAGTGTCTCTGTCTGTTCAAATCCGTCACCGGCGTAGCCCCCGAACTTATACGAACCTGCACCAATTAGCTTGACTATAACCTCAGGGTTGCCGGAAAAGACAGATTCGGGATCGACGAGCGGATAAGCGGGCACCGCATCCTCGAATATGTTCTTTCCGCCGGCTATGTTTATCTTCCCGTTGAAGCCCGAACCATTAGCACAGGATTTAAACTCATCCCAGCTTTCGAAATATATTGTCGTCCTGTCTTTTTCTGAAATATCAGATGTTCTGTCGGCTACAAGATTCATACTGTTCTTGTAAAAGGATACAAATTCATCTCCGACCTCCTTTTTATCGAGAACATCTGCAAGAAGGGTCGTCTCCTCCGCATAATTATCCGGATCGTAGCAGTCGAACCTGAATACGCGTATGGAAGGGTCCGATTCCTGAAGCTTTGCCTGTATCTCATCGCATTTTGTGCTCATGAACCCGGCATAGAGAAATACGGCATCGGGTGAGAGCGAGATTATCTTCTCGTAGTCTGTCTCCCAGACGCTTCCGATATTGGCTTTATCATTGTACTCGGGGAAGAACCCGGGATCCTCAATAACACTGTCCGGGACGCCGGATATCATACCGGGGAATACCCCGAGCGATCTCATCGTCTCAAGGACATCTGCATTGAGGACCACGGCGTTTCTGACAGGCCTGTACATGACGATCTCATGTCCGGTGGAATCGGTGACCGTCCAGGATCTTCCTTCATGGTATTTCCAGATCCATGCGGCGTCCCTGAGATCTTCTTCGGCCGGTGCGTCTTTATTCCCCTCAAGCGAGGCGATTATCCCGGAGGAAAGCTCTGAATCCTCAATAATACCGTTCATATTGCCGTCGAGAGGGAGTGTTCCGTAAAGGACTACAGATTCACCGGGAGAATAATCGAAAGTTCCGGATTCATCGCCGACCAGATCTTTCCATTTTACAGTTATATTCTCCTCCAGCTTCTCATCTGTTCTTATAGTAAAGTCAAATGAATCCCCGCCGGTAATTGTGATAAAGACATTATTTCCTTCTGCACTTATCCTCTCCTGCGGGAGGGAGGAGGATATAATTTTTACTCCTGAAGGAAAGGTCTCAACAAGATAACCTGTTATCTGTCCGGAATTGCTTACACCAATTTTGTATTCATATTCTCCCCCATCCATGACAGGATATACGGTATGGACAGGCAAACCGTCCTGAATTCCGCCAGATACGGCTAAAGGCAGCAATACAACCAGCAACAGCGCCATTACCGGCATACGGCACATATTCATAATCATGTTTTTATCCCTATTTCATAAAAATTTTGTTAAATGTATTACATAATACATGTGTGATTGAAATTAAATTAATTAATTGTTACAAAATATTGTTTTTTCTTACTAAATAGCAAACAGTAAAAGATATATTTTATTAATTCCCATGTTGGTACTACGGCTTGTTACAAAAAGCCAAAAAAGTAATTTTGGAGATTAATGTATGAGAATAGAGAATGAAGCGGTCTCGCCCGTCGTCGGCGTCATGCTGATGCTTGTGGTGACTATCATCATCGCAGCTGTTGTCAGCGCATTTGCGGGTAGTATGGCTTCGACACAGGAGAAGGCGCCTTCGGCAAGTTTTAAGGCGATAATATCTAATGACGGAAGCTGGGGGGGAAGCAGCTTTGACTTGATATGCCTTGGAACAGAAGAAGGAATCCCCTCAAGAGACATCAAACTTACGACATCATGGACAGCCTCCGACGGAACATCCGGTGGAATGGTTATTACCGGCCCAATGGATGAACCAAATGTAGCCTATGACAACGGAACCGGTACACCCGATGATTTATACTGCGCACCCATCGGATTTGGGCCCGGAGTTGGAGAATGGAAGTCCAGCGGCGGATTCTATGTCAACCAGTACTACGGAAACTATACATTCATGACAGGTACAAAGGCACACAATGGCGCCTATGGCTGGAATGAGGCCTACGGTGGATATGGTGTTTCCCCTGATACGAGATACGAATATACAGCAGGCACCGGCTTTGATCTTGCTAACCAGGATACCGATGCCATGATGGCCATACTTGGCGACGAATGGTACAAACTCATGCCCGGTGACAAGGTCAGGGTGAAACTGACACACATTCCGTCAGGAACAACAATCTACGACGAAGATGTTGTGGTGGAGGGATAAAGACATGAAAAACAATGAATCAGCAGTATCACCGGTTGTTGGTGTTATGCTTATGCTTGTAGTAACCATTATCATAGCTGCCGTGGTCAGCGCATTTGCAGGTGGAATGGGCGGCAATGCAGAGACCCTGCACACTGCACAGATAAAAGCGACCTACAGCCAGCAGACCGGGATCGAGATCGATAACCTCGGAGGAGATGCACTCCCCACGATAACGACCAGTATACTCATATACCCGACAAAAACATTCGGAAATGCTGAACATATGGTATGGACGGTCAATAAATCGTCGATTACCGGGGTAAAGACCGACCTCACAAAGGATCTTGACGGAGACGGCGAACTTGGAGAGTCGGCATGGCTTCGGCAGGGTGGACTTACAGGAAGCAAATCGTTCAATCCCGGGGATACACACTTCATTGAACCGCCGTACCACACCAGAGATTTCCTCCAGCCCGGAGCAAGCGCCACCTATGCCTTCGACAGTTCAGCCAATATAGGAAAGACGTTCTGGATAGAGCTCGTCGATGATTCAGGAAGAACTATTGGAAAGACGGAAGTAACCATTACTCCCTGAAATCCTGCAGGATCACAATCAAACCAAACCCAAATCAAACCAGACCCAAACAACTTTTTTTTAAAAAAAGACTGCCATCACAATTCCGATGCAGATTACCTTTGCAGTCATACTTGCCGCATATGCAATCACCGCAACCCGTATCCCGTCTTTTCCGAAGAGTGCAATATACAGAGGAACCGAGTACTTCAGGTATATCATTGTGATTATTATCATGCTTCCGAGGATGAGGGTTACGAGTGCCTGGCCGAATGTAAGTATACCCGTATCGGTCATCGACCCTACTACCGCATAGCCGGCAGAGAAATGCATGAACTGGGCAAGGAGTGCGGCGGAGGCCTCACCCGGAAGACCTATGAGGTTTAAAACCGGGTCGAATATTACGTTCAGGTACTCAAGGAGGCCGAAGAGGGTTAACAGCCAGAAGATTATCATCGTTATGAAAGTTATCGGAATGATCTTCTTCAGTGGTCTTTTCGATTTTTCAACCGCTTTTTTTAGTGATTCGAGGTTAGGCCTCCTGAATTCTTCAGTCTCTTCCACCCTCTCGTACTCCTTTTCAGGGACGG